>CAZVWK010000007.1:0-39662 GCA_964631475.1 uncultured Elusimicrobiaceae bacterium
GCTGGATTCGGCCAATTCCAAGGTCCGCCTGCTGCGCGACATCTTCACCTCTTTCTACGGCCTGCTGAAGATCACCTGGTTCAGGCTCGCCGGCAGGTATGCCGCGAAACCATAAACTCCTGCTGGCCGCCCTGCTCTGCGCCGCTTTCCTGCTCAGGACGGCCGGCCTGCGCAGCGGGCTGCCGTCGGAAACCGGACGCCTCGCGACCTTCCACCCGGACGAATCGATAACCTTCTACTCCCTCGAGCGGATGAGGCCGGCCGAGCTGGATTTCTTCCCCGGGGATTCCCTTTACTGGGGCACTTTCCTCGTCTACGCGCAGGGCGCTCTGGCCAAGGCGCTGCAGTTGACCGGAGCCGTGAAGTTGGGGGGGCGGGATTATCTGCTGTCCCACCTGGGTGAGGTCGACAAACTCTATATCTCAGGACGGCTTCTCTCCGCGCTTTTCGCGACGGGCAGCGTTCTCGCGCTTTTTTTTATAGCGCGGCGCCTTCTGGGCGCGCGGGGCGCTTTCTTCGCGGCGGCTTTCTTCTCTTTCTTCTACGTCAACGCCTGGATGGCTTCGATACTCAAGCCCGACGGCATAATGCTTTTCTGGGGACTGCTGGCTTTTAACGCCTCCTTGGACATAATTGAAAGGGGGAGGCTGCGGGATTATCTCCTGGCCGGGGCTTTCGTCGGGCTCTCCGCGGTCTCCAAGTACACCGGGGCGGTCTTCGCCCTGCCCGTGGCCTTCGCCTGGGCGGCCAGGGCGGGCGGGCCGCGGGCGGCCGCGAGAACCTTCCCGCTGGCGCTGGCCTCGGCCTTCGCGGCGGCCGCGGCCTACCTGGCGGTGAACCCGTACCTGCTGCTCAGGTTCCGGGACGTCCTGCCGTATATCAGTGAGGTTTCCGGCAAGGGCGCCTGGCCGGCCGACCCGCTGTCCGGCTACGCGGAATACCTGGTTTACCTGCTCCCGGCCGCGGCCGGATGGCCGCTGCTCGTCTTCTCCGCGGCCGGTTTTTTGCGGCTCGCCTCCCTGCGCAAGGCGGGCGCCTGCTCGGCCGTCGTGTTCCCGGCCTTTTATTTCCTTAAGTTCGGCGCCCCCCCGGAACAGGCATTCACTTATTGCCTGCCGCTGACCCCTTTCATGGCCCTGGCGGCGGGAGCCCTGGCCGAAAATATTTTCGACCGGCGATGGGGAAGGGCCCTGGCCCTCGGGACGCTCGCCTATACGCTGGCCTATTCGGTTTTTCTCCAGGGACTTTTCCTGCGGCCGAGCACGATGACGCAGGCCGGCGACTGGATCGCTTCAAATGTGCCCGCCGGCGCCTCCATAGCCATCTCCAAGAACGACACCTGGATCCCGCCCCGGATAAGGCGCGACGACTCGCCCTACAGGGTCCTTGCGGGGGGGACGCCCCAGGGGCCGCTTAGCGAAGCCATAGCGGGCCTCGAGGGAGTTTCGGCGGGGGCCGAATACCTGGTGCTTTCGGATATGGAGCGATTTCAGGCGCAGCGCGATTCGGCGGCCGGCCGGCCCGGCACCGCGCTGGCCCTGGAGCGGATAAACTCGGGTTTCCGGGAGACCGCCGTTTTCAGCCTCGGCCTGCCCAGGTTTTTGCTGCCTCTGCCGCGCCTCCGCGAGGAAGTGCAGCTGAAGTTTACTCAACCCACCGTCAGGATACTCAGGAAAAAATAAGCCGCGGGGCGCTCAGCGCCCCGCGGCCGTCTTCGTCCCGTTATCGTGAACTACACTTTGACGCCAGCGGACTCCTTGACCGCGCCGGTGACGGTCTTGATCTGCGCGTCCGTCAGCTCGGGGTACATGGGCAGCGAGAACACGGTGTCCATGACCGCGTCGCAGACCGGCAGGTCTCCCCGCTTCCCGCCTAGGCGCCGGTAAGCCTCCTGGAGGTGAAGCGCTATCGGGTAATAAATCTGGTTCGCTATGCCCTGCTCGGTCAGGTGCTTCTGCGCGTTGTCGCGCTTGGATTTGGAGTCGAAGCGTATCGTGTAGTAGTTGAACGAGTGGCGGACGTTGGCCGGGACGACCGGGGTCACGCAGACGCCCTCGAGCGCCTTGGCGTATTTAGCCGCTACCTGGTTGCGCATTTCGGTCCACTTCTCCACGTACCGGAGGCGTATCGAGAGGATCGCCGCCTGCACGGTGTCGAGGCGGCTGTTGAAGCCCTCCATCTCGTGGTGGTAGCGCACCTTGCTGCCGTGGTTGCGCAGCTGTATGAGCGTCTCGTAGATCTTCTGGTCGTTGGTCGTGACCGCGCCGCCGTCGCCGAATGCGCCGAGGTTCTTGGCCGGGAAGAAGCTGAAAGTGCCGCAGTGGCCGATATTGCCCAGGTACTTCCATTCGCCGTTCAGCTTGTACTTGCCGGTAAAGGCCTGCGCGGTGTCCTCGATGAGCGCGAGGCCGTGCTTTTTGGACAGCGCCAGGAAGGCGTCCATGTCGCAGGGGTAGCCGTAGAGGTGTACGGGGACGATGGCCTTCGTCTTCTTGGTGATCTTCTTCTCGACCGACTTCGGGTCGAGGTTGAAGGTCACGGGGTCTATGTCGGCGAACACCGGCACCGCGCCGACCTGGGAGATGGTCTCGGAAGTGGCGATGAAGGTGAAGGGGGAGGTGATGACCTCGTCGCCCGGCTTTACGCCGGCCGCTATGTAGGCCATGCGCAGGGCGTCCGTCCCGTTGGCCACGCCGACGCAGTACTTCGCGCCGTTGTGCGCCGCGAATTCGGCTTCGAACTTCTTGACCTCTTCGCCGAGTATGAAATTCGCTTTGTTGAAAATGTTCTTTACGGCGGCCTCCACCTCGTCCTTTATGGGGGGGTAACCCGCCAGCATGTCTACCATGGGTACTTTCATTCGTCCTCCGTTATCGTCGTTACGGCGCGCGCCGGGATTTCAAGGGGCCCGGCACGCTCAATTCTATAAAAAAAGGCCCTTTATTGTATAATTGAACCGGCGATGAAGGTTTCCATAATAATCCCGTCCTATAATGAGATGCGCACTCTGCCGGCCGTGCTGGAAAGGCTGGCGGGGGTCCCGCTGGAAAAAGAGGTCATTGTGGTGGACGACGGCTCTTCCGACGGGTCCAGGGAATGGGTCGAGCGGGCCATAGCCGGGGGCGGGTTCCCATATGAGCTCCGCCTTATAAAGCATGAGCGCAACAGGGGAAAAGGCGGGGCCCTGATAACAGGCTTTAACTCCGCCGCCGGGGAAGCCGCCATAGTGCAGGACGCCGACCTCGAGTACGACCCCGGCCAGATTCCCTCCGTGGTGGCGCCTATCGCGGAAGGCCGGGCGGACGCCGTATTCGGCTCGCGGATGCTTTCAGACAGGGTGGAGACCTACAGCCGCCTCTACCTGGCCGGCAACAGGCTGCTTTCTTTCCTGGTCTCCGCTCTTTTCGGCGTGCGCATGACCGATTCCTACACCTGCTACAAGGCGTTCAGGACGGCGGCGCTGCGCCGCCTGGGGCTCTCGTCCCCGGGCTTCGAGATAGAGGCCGAGCTGGCCTGCAAGACCGCTTTTTTCGGCCTGCGTTTCGAAGAGGTGCCGATAGCCTATAAGCCGCGCTCCAGGGCGGAGGGCAAGAAGATAAACCTCAGGGACGCCGTAAAGGGCGTGCTCAAGATGCTCGCCCTCAGGCTCTCGCTGCGGCGCCGTGACGGCGGCGGCCCGGATTAAGGCGATGCAGGCTCTTGCCCAGAGTTTTCACCTCTACCTCGCCTGTTTCCTGGGCTCCCTGCTCCTTGCCCTAGTCCTGACGCCGGCGCTTCGCGCGCTGGCCGTCAGGTTCGGGCATCTGGATTCTCCTTCTACCAGCGTAAAGACCCACAAGGTGGCAACGCCCCTGCTGGGAGGGGTCGCGGTCGCGGCCTCCTTCGCCGCCTCGCTGATAGTCATACGCTTCATGACGGATTTCCCCACCGGCACGCTGCGCGACCTGCGCGTGCTGCTGACCGGCGGCGCGGTCATGCTGCTGCTGGGCCTGGCCGATGACCTGCGCAAGCCGCACGGGCTGGGGGTGAAGACCAAGTTCGCGGTTCAGTTCGCCGTGGCCGGCTTCACGGTCTTCTACGGGATAAGGATAGACTTCCTGCAGCCGTCGTACCTGGCGGCCGCCCTCAGCGTGCTCTGGATAGTCGGGGTTTCCAACGCTTTCAATATCATAGATATCATGGACGGGCTCTCGGCCAGCCAGGCCGCCCTGGCCGCGGCCGGCTTCCTGCTCATCGCCCTGCCCTCGGAGTCCATCTACGTCAATTTCGCCTCGGCCGCCCTGTGCGGCGCGGCGCTCGGCTTTCTGCCGTATAATTTCTCCAGGCGGCTGAAGATATTCATGGGCGACTCCGGCAGCCTGTTCTGCGGCTATATCCTGGCCGTAGTAGCGATGGGCACCAGCTATACCACGCTTAACCCGCTGGGCGTCTACGCCCCGCTGTTCATCCTGGCCCTGCCCATCTACGACACCCTCTTCGTCTCGGTCATGCGGCTCAGGCGTGGCCATTCGCCGTTCATCGGCAGCAAGGACCACTACGCGCTGCGGCTGGAGGCGCTGGGCTTCTCCCGCCGCCGGGTGGTGGCCATCTCCGCCCTGACGGCCGCGGGCCTCGCCGTGGCCGCCTTCCTGGTCACACAGGTGCCGCTTGAATGGGGCGCGCTGATCTATTTCGTGGTGGGGGGGGAATTCCTGCTGGTCAGCCTGGCCATAGCCAAGATAAAGGTCTAACGAGAGCCCTCCAGGACTTGAGAAAGGCGGCCGCGCGGGCCGCCTTTTCTTTTGCCGGGCAAGGCCTCAGTAGCCGGCGGTTATCTCGAATTCCGGCGGGCTGTGCAGCGTGCGCTTTACTAGGCACTGTTCCGCGGCCTTTATGACCGCGCCCTTGTACTTCTCCGGGAAGCCCGCTGGCAGCAGCACGCGCAGGGAGATCTTCTTCATCCGGTGCGCGGCAGGGTCCCAGTCCATCGACTGTATTATCTTCAGCCCTTCCGCAGACAGTCCCCTGGACTGGACGAAGCCCAGCACGAATATCCCGGCGCAGGTGCCCAGCGAGGCCAGGAAAAGGTCGAAGGGCGACGGGGCCGAAGCCTCTCCGCCCGCGGCGGCCGGCTGGTCCGTCATTATCTTGAAACCGTGCCAGTCGGCGGCCACCCGCTTGCCTCCCGGAAAAGTTATCTCCATGTCGCTCATCGCATCCTCCTGTCCGGCGTGAATCGCGGAAACTTTAGCCGCCGTACCATATTTAGATGTGGAAGCCACTTAAAAGTTTCAGCCCCGCCTGGGTGGCCGCGGGGCTGAAGCTCGCGGGGCAGTCCCTAGGGTCAGTAATTGTGGCGGTTTATCTCCCTGGTGATGCCCGGAATAACGGTGGTCTTGGCGTCGGAAAGGGAGTAAATCTTGATGACCTGAGGGTAGACCCGTTCGAAGGCGTCCACCACCATCGGATCGAAAGCCTTGCCGCTCTCGCCCTTTATGTATTCCCGGGCCCTCTCGGGCTCCCATTTGGGCTTGTAGACCCGCGGCATGCAGAGGGCGTCGAACACGTCCACCACCGAGACTATGCGCGCGTAGATAGGGATCTGCTCGCCGCGCAGCCTGGCCGGGTAGCCTGTGCCGTCGTACTTCTCGTGATGAGAACCGGCTATCTTGCAGGCTATCTGGAGCAGGGTGCTCTCGGCGTTGCAGAGTATCTTGGCGCCGTAAAGCGTGTGCTTCTTCATCTCCTCGAACTCGTCGGCGGTCAGCTTGCCGGGCTTGAGGAGTATGGCGTCGGCTATGCCCACCTTGCCGATGTCGTGCAGCGGGCTGGCGTAGCGTATGTTCTCTATTTCCTTCTGCGGGAGGCCGACGCTCTCGGCCAGCAGCGCGGAGTATTCGCTTATATGGCGCAGGTGTATGGCGGTGTCCTGCTGGTCGCGGTACTCGGCCGTTACGGCCAAGCGGTAGATGGTCTCGAGCTGGGACTTCGACAGGCTTTCGTAGAGCTGCGCGTTCTCGATGGCCGAAGAGGCGATGGAGCCCAGCAGTTGCAGTATCCCTTCGTCGTCCTTGTTGAAGGCGCCGGCCAGTTTATTGATGACCTCGAAGACGCCGATGATGCGGCCGTTTATGTTGCGCAGCGGTACGGCCAGTATGGTCTGGGTGCGGTAGCCGGTCAGGCGGTCCGTGTCCTGGTTGAAGTGGGCGTCGCCGTAGGCGTCGGTGATGTTCATCACCTGCCCCGTGGCGGCCACATGGCCGGCTATGCCCCGGCCGTAGGGGATGCGTATCTCGGTGTGCTGCATGCCCTGGGCCACCTGGGACCAGAGCTCGTTGGTGTGGCGGTCGATGACGAAGACCGTGCAGCGGTCGCAGGCCAGTATGGTCTTCACCTGGTCGGCGATGAGCTCGATCAGTTTATGGATGTGGGTCTCGGTGGAGATGCTGCCGCCGAACTTGACCAGCAGTTCGAGCCTTTTTTCGAGGTCTTCAGCCCGCGTCATTGATATATTGTAGCATGCGGGAGAGCTACTTGGCGGGCTGGGGGCGGGTTAGCTTTTCCACCAGCTGGGTGTAATGAACGGCCCTGGCGGACGGGTAATCCCGCTTCAGGCCGGCGTTTATCTGCAGCAGGCAGGAGGTGCCGCCCACGGCCACGGTATCGGCTCTTACCGAGGCGATATTGGCGGTCTTGCGCCGGAGTATCCTGTCCGACATCTCCGGCTGGGTGAAAGAATACGCGCCGGCCCCGCCGCAGCACCAGTCGCTTTCCGGCAGTTCGGTGAAATTTTTGCCGGCGAGGATTTTGAGCGCCTCCCTAGGCTCTTTCCTTATGCCCTGGCCGTGGCAGGCCCGGCAGGAATCGTGGTAGGTTGTCCTCCCGGCTTCGGCGAGAGCCGCTTTGGACGCGTGGGTCATGGCGGACGGCGGCACGGCCTCTATGGCGTCCCGTACGGCGGCGGCGAAGGCTGCCGCCCTCGGCCTCCATTCCGGCTCGGCCGTGAAGAGCTGCTCGTAGGTCTTCATGAAGGCCGTGCAGGAGGAGCAGTCTCCCACTATCTTCACGCCGCCCAGGCGCGCCCTGAGCGCCTCGTACTTCTCTATGTTGCGGCGGGCGAAGTCGCGCGCGTGGCGGATATCGCCGTAATTATAGGCCAGCAGGCCGCAGCAGGAGTTATGGAAGAACACGCCCCGGCCCAGGAAGCGCTTGAGCAGCGCCACCGTGGCCTCGCCGACGCCGGTGAAAAGGTAATTGGGCCCGCAGGGGGCGAAATAGGCCCAGGCCCGGGTGTCGTCGCCTGAGTCCGCCGCCAGTTCAGGATCTGCCGCGAGCTTTTCCGAGAGGAAGGTCAGCGGCATGGCCGGGGCTTCCCGCTCGGCCTTTTCCAGCGGCCCCAGCCCCAGCAGCCGGAAAAAGCCCAGCTTCCCGGCCAGTCTGGGCAGACCGGTGAGGCGCGCCAGGGCGCCAAGCTTGAGCAGGAAGCCGAAAAGCCCCGGCCTGTCCAGCATGAGCCGGGAGAGGAGAACGGGGAGGAGACGCGGCGCGGGGCCCCGCGCCGCGCGCCGGCCCTCCAGGACTATGTCGGCCGTGGGGACCCTGGCGAAGCAGGCCGCGGAGCAGGCGCCGCAGAGCAGGCAGGTATCGAGCGACTCGGCGGCGGAGCCTGCGCCCCCGGCCTTGCCCTCCATGATCATGCGGGTCAGCTGGTTTCGCCCGCGGGCGGAGATGGGTTCCCTACCGGTGAGCATGTAAGTAGGGCAGACCGTCTCGCAGTAGCCGCAGCGGCTGCACTGGCTGACTGCGTCGTAAAGCGACCGCTCGCCCAGGTGCGTGAGCAGCGAAGGAAGGTGCAGCTCGCCTTCCGCGTGGCGGTCGTACATCTCGTTCACGTCGTATTTGCTCATCCGTATATCCAGGGGTTCAGCAGGTTGTCCGGGTCGAAAGCTTTCTTAAGGCGTCTGTGTATGTCCGACGGTCGGAAGGGGGCGCGGGGGACGCCGTTCCGCATGTCGTCCCCGCGCGGGGCCTTGCCCGCCGGGCAGAGCCGGATGGTCGCCGACAGTATCACGCCGTAGGCGCCCAGAGAGCCGCAGAGCAGGCGCGTCAGGTCGTAGCCGGCCACGTTCTTGACCGACTTGCCGCCCAGGCGGCAGAGCGTGCCGTCGGGCAGGGCCAGCTCGAGACCCAGCAGCAGGTCGCGGATACCGGGCCAGGCCTTCGTCGCGATAAGTCCGCCGAGGGTGCCCTCCAGCCTGGGCATCGGGGCTTCCAGGCCGCCGGCTTTCAGTTCCGAGCGCAGCGTCCGCAGCGGGATGCCGGCCTCGAAGGTCGCGGTCAGATTCTCGCCGTATATCTCGATCACCGATTTCAGCCCGGAGACGTCCAGATCGCGCACCTCCGCGGCGTCTCCCTCCGGGCGGGGGAGGCGCGTCCCCAGGCCCTTCACGCGGGACTTTATCCCGTGCGCCGCGCGGTATTTGAGCTCGGTTATGAGGACCGAGGCGGCGGCGGAGAGGGCGTCCCGCGGCGCTTCCTTCCTGCGGGCGTGGCGGTCGGAGACCGGGATTATCTTGTCCGGGTTGGCCAGGTCCTTCGGGTCCAGGGCTTCCTTGACCCGCGAGAAAAGGTCCAGCTCGGCGCGGTCGTAGAGCCAGTTCATGGCCAGGCGCTTCTCGACGCCGACGCCGTGCTCGCCGGAGATGGTGCCGCCCAGGTCTATGCAGGCGCGCAGTATCTCGTGCCCCGCCTTTCGCACGCGCCTCGTTTCCTCCAGGTCCCGCTCGTCGTAGATGACGTTGGGATGGAGGTTGCCGTCGCCGGCGTGGAAGAGGAGCCCGGCCGTCAGCTTGTAGTCGGCGAGTATCCGCCTGACCTCGGCGGCGGCCTGCGGCAGCTTGGGCCTGGGTACGGCCCCGTCCTCCACCATGACGTTCGGCGCCAGTCTGGCCAGCGCCGGGTAGGCGCCCTTGCGGGCCGCCCATAGCGCTTCGCGTTCCGACTTGTCCGCCGCTTCCCGGAAATCGAGCGAGCCAGCCGCCGCGGCGAAGGCCTTTATTTCCGCCATCTCCTTGCCGAGGTCCCGGCGGGAGTTGCCGTCGAGCTCTATTATCAGGACCGCTTCGGTCCTGTCTGAAAGCTTCAGTCCGCCGCCGCCGGCGGCGTCCAGCGAGACCCGGTCCATCGCCTCCAGGGCCCGCGGCACTATGCCGGCGGCTATCGTAGCCGCCACGGCCTTCATGGCGTCGTCCACCGAAGCGAAGGTGCAGGCCGCGGTGAGTATGTGCTTAGGCAGGGGGAGTATCCTGAGCCGGGCGTATATCGCTATTCCCAGGGTCCCCTCTGAGCCGATAAAAAGCCCGGGCAGGTCGGGGCCCGCGTCGTCCGCCGAGATTTCTGCGGTCTCGCCCTGCGGCGTGACCACGGTCAGGCCCAGGACATTGTCCGCGGTGACGCCGTACTTCAGGCAGAGCGGCCCCCCGGCGTTCTCGCCGATATTGCCGCCGATCGTGCACACTTTCTGGCTGGCGGGGTCGGGCGGGTAGAAGAAGCCGGCCTTCGCCAGCTCTTCCTGCAGTTTCAGGTTCACTACGCCCGGCTCCACCACGGCGACCCCCGCCGCGGTGTCTATGGAGCGTATTTTATCCAGGGGGGAAAGGTTGAGTATCACGCCGCCCTTTAGCGGGATGGTGCCGCCCGAGAGGTTGGTGCCGGCCAGCCGCGGAAGGAAAGGCACGCCGGCGGCGTGCAGCAGTTTAACCAGCGGCGCCACCTTGTCAGCGGAAGCTACCCGCACCACGGCGTCGGGCCGGGCCCTGGCCGAGCCGGCGTCGTAGGAATAGGCCAGTATGTCGGCCTCGCCGGTGAAGACATTGTCCTCCCCGGCTATCCTCCTGAGCTCTTCCAGCGTGCCGCCGAGGCGGTCCTTCCTGAACATCGTTCCTCTTTACAGCGGGCGCAGCTTGGCCGTGAAATGCGGCAGTATCGGGGAGACCTCTACGGCCTCTAGCCCGCGCATCTTCTTTTTGTTCCTGGCCAGCGACCCGCAGACCTCTATGACGTAATCGATGTGGCTCTGCGTGTAAACGCGGCGCGGCATGGCCAGCCGCACCAGTTCCATGGGCGCCGCGACGAAGTTGCCCCTGGCGTCCCTGCGGCCGAACATCAGCGTGCCTATCTCGACGCCGCGTATGCCGCCTTCCAGGTACAGGGCGCAGGCCAGCGCCTGGGCGGGGAAGTTCTGCGGCTTTATGTGGGGCAGGAATTTCCTGGCGTTTATGTAGACGCCGTGGCCGCCGGGAGGGTTCACTATCGGCACGCCCTTGCCGATCAGACCCTCGCCCAGGTAGGCCGAGGAGCGGATGCGGTAATGGAGGTAGTTCTCGTCGAGCACCTCGCGCAGGCCTATCGCCAGCGCCTCCAGGTCCCGGCCGGCCAGGCCGCCGTAGGTGTTGAAGCCCTCGGTCAGTATAAGCAGCTGGCGGCATTTCTGCGACCACTCGGCATTGTTCATCGCCAGGAAGCCGCCGATGTTTACCAGCGCGTCCTTCTTGGAACTCATCCAGCACCCGTCGGCCAGTTCGAACATCTCTTCGGCTATCTCCTTGACCGGGCACTGGTTGTAGCCCTTCTCGCGCAGCTTGATGAAATAGGCGTTCTCGGCGAAGCGGGCGCAGTCGAGGAACAGCGGGATGGCGTAGCGGCGGCACAGTTCCTGCACTTTTTTCAGGTTGGCCATCGACACCGGCTGGCCGCCGAGGGAGTTGTTGGTGACGGTCATCACGCAGAGCGGGACGTTCTCCGCGCCCTTCTCCTTTATGAAGCGCTCCATGGCCGCGACGTCGGCGTCGCCCTTGAAGGGGGCGGACTTGTCGAAGTCGAGGGCCCCTTTGGCGGGGAAGTCCATCGCCTGCGCGCCGGAGTATTCCACGTTGGCTCGGGTCGTGTCGAAATGGGAGTTGGAGATGATGTACCTGCCCTTGCCGCCTATGACGGAGAAGAGTATCTTCTCGGCGGCGCGGCCCTGGTGCACCGGGATTATCTCTTTGAGGCCGGTAAGCTCCCGCACCTGCTCCTCGAAGTTGTAGTAGCTGCGCGCGCCGGCGTAGGACTCGTCGCCGCGCATGATGCCGCCCCACTGGTCCGCGCTCATGGCGCCTGTGCCGCTGTCGGTCAGCATGTCGATGAGGACCTTCTCGGCCCTTATGTTGAAGAGGTTATAATGAGCCTGCTCGAGCAGCCTGACGCGCTCCTCGCGGGTGGTGAAGCCGAGCGGCTCCACCGTCTTTATCTTGAAAGGTTCGATGATGGTCTTCCATTTCCATTCCATAAAGCGGGCCTCCTGCCTTTAAGCGGCCTTCTCATTCTATTATTTTCGGACCCATGCGACCATTCCGGGCGGCTTTCCAAGGCGGTTCAGCCCCGCAGGTAGTAGAGGATCAGGTAGCCGAGCAGGAACAGGATCGCCCACATCGCGGTGCTGCCTACGGGCCTGTAGGAGTAAGCGTCCCCTGGATAGTCCCTGAGGGCCGCCTCGAGCCTGGCCCGCAGCGCGGGTTCCGCGGCGGCGGTGCTGAAATAGAGGCGCGCCCCGAGCGCCGCTATGGCGAGGAAGGCGCGCGGATTCTCCGAGGCGCGGGCCAGGCCCGCCGGCAGGCGGCCCAGGAACAGGCGGCGCGCGGAGTCCGCGGAGCGGGCGAGCGTGCCGCGTATAAAGCGCGCCAGGGCGTCCGCGCCCCGGCGGTAGAACCAGTCCGTGTCCAGGCTGACCGAGGGAGAGGGGGCCAGCCGCGGCAGGAACATCGCGAATCCCAGCGCGGTGAACCCCAGCGTTCCCAGCGCCGCGACGACGTGGGCGGCCGTATAGGGCTGATAGCCGCCGGGGAAAGGGAGGACGGCGTAGAGCAGGCCGGGGAACAATCCCGGCAGCAGGCAGAGGGCGGCGGCCGCCGACATGGCCGCCAGCATATTGGCCGGCGGCTCCTTGGCTCCATGCGGGCGTCTTTGCCCGAAGAACATGCCGTGCGGGAGCTTCAGCCCGACGCTGAGGAAGGTGCCGGCAGAAGCCAGCGTCAGCAGGAGGTAGGGCAGGGCCGCGCCGGTCTCTCCTGCCGCCGAGACGGTCATGGCCTTGCTGACGAAGCCGCTGAAAAGCGGGAAAGAGGAAATGGCCGCGGCGCCGGCCAGGTAGAGGGCGGCCGTGGCCGGCATTTTCCGCCAGAGCGGGCCTTCGGCCCCCTCTCCGGAAGAAAGCTCGCTCAGCCGGCTTTTGCCCGTCACGTGCAGAACGGCGCCGGCCGCCATGAAAAGCAGGCCCTTGTAGAGTATATGCGCGGCGGCGTGGGCGGAGGCGCCGTTTAGCGCCAGCCGGGTGCCTATGCCTGCGCCGCAGACCATGTAGCCCACCTGACTGATGATGTGGTAGGAGAGCAGGCGCCGCGCGTCGTTCTCCAGCATCGCGTAGACGACGCCGTAGACGGTCATGACGGCGCCCAGCCAGATCAGCGGCTCCGCGCCGGGAAAGCCGCGTATCAGCGCGTAGACGGCGGATTTGGTCGTATAAGCCGTCATCAGTATCGCGCCGGTTACGGAGGCGCGCGGATAGGCGTCGGGCAGCCAGGCGCCCAGCGGCGGCGCGGCCGCGTTGAGCAGGAAGCCGGCCATGATCAGCCAGGCGGCGGGCGAGCCCAGGTCGGCCGTCATTGGGCCGAAGGCCAGAGAGCCGGTCTGGGCCGCGCGCAGCAGTATGCCAGAGAGCAGCAGCACGCCGCCGAAGAGGTGCACCATGAGATAGCGCATGCCGGCGCCGGCGGAGCCGGGCCGGCCGCCGATGAAGACGATGGCCGCTGCCGCCAGGGCCATCAGCTCCCAGAAGACGAAAAGCGTCAGCAGGTCGCCGGCCAGCGTAACGCCGAGCGCGCCGCCGAGGTAGACGAGGCCCGCCGACTGCTCCGCCGGCCGGTCCTCGTGCAGCGCGTAGACCGCCCCTATTGCGCCTATCAGAGAGAAGACGCAGGCAAAAAGCGCGCTAAGAGCGTCGTTGCGCCAGGGCGACAGCTCGTGCCCGAAGAATTCCAAGGTCGCGCGCGTTCCGTGCGGGCCCGCGGCGCAGAGCGCCAGCGCCGCCAGCGGGACCGCCACCGTCAGGAACCTTCGCCCGCCGGCGGGCAGCGCGGGCAGGAATACCGCCGCGGCGAGGGAGAGCAGGGCCGGGTGGAACCACTCAGTCATAGTAGTCCTCCGGCCTGGAGATGAAAAGCTTCCCCAGCTTCTTGGAGACCAGGATTATAGCGGCGCAGGAGAAGAGGCCGTAAATGGCGGAGAATCCCGGTAACTTTTCGAACCAGAAATAGGGATGGCCCAGGTGCAGGTAATGGACCACGGCGACCTCCGCCAGGACTATGCAGAGCAGAGAGAGGCGCAGCGCGGCCCGCAAATTGCCCGGTTTTTTCCCGTTCTTCTCCATAGGCTCAGCCTCCCGCCGCCAGTTCCGCCAGCCTGAGCAGCGGGCCCGGGAAGAAGAAAAGAGCCAGCGTGACGGCGGCCGTTATCGTCAGCGGCACCACCATCGTCATGGCCAGCGCGCCTCTTTCAGGGGCGAGGACATGGCCGGCCCCGTGTTCCGCCGGCGGCTGGCCCCAGAAAGCGCGGTAGATTATGGGAAGAAAATAGGCGGCGTTCAGCAGGGCGCTGGCCCCTATGACCGCCAGGAAGACCGGCCGGCCGGCCTCTACCGCGCCCAGGCCGATGTGCCATTTGCCGATGAAGCCCGCCAGCGGAGGCGCGCCCATCATCGACAGCGCGCAGAGCGAGAAGGCCGTCATCGTCAGCGGCATGCGCCGGCCGATGCCGTCGAGCTCGCTGACCTTTGTCCTGTGCTCCAGCGCGTAGACGGCGCCGGCGGCAAGGAACAGCGTTATCTTGGCGAAGCCGTGCGCCGCTATCTGCGCGACCGCGCCCTTGAGCGCCGAGGGCGAGAGCAGCGCCGCTCCCAGCACGACGTAGGAGAGCTGGCTGACCGTCGAATAGGCCAGCCTGAGCTTCAGGTTGTCCTGCGTCAACGCCAGCAGCGAGGCGGCGATTATGGTGAAGGAGGCGATCCAGGCCAGCGGGTCTCCGAATCCGAGGCCGCGCAGCGTCTCCGCGCCGAATACGTGCAGCACTACTTTCAGGACCAGGAATACTCCCGCTTTGACCACCGCGACGGCGTGCAGCAGCGCGCTGACCGGCGCGGGCGCGACCATCGCGGCCGGCAGCCAGGAATGCAGCGGCATAATCGCCGCCTTGGCCGTGCCGGCGATGAAGAGGAAGAATACCGTTCCCAGAAGAACCTTGTGCCCGGCCGCCAGTTCCCCTAATATCCCGCCCGGGACGAAATCCAGCGTGCCGGCGGCGTCGTAGGTTATGAGTATGGCCGCCAGCATGAAGGTGACCGAGGTCCCCAGCAGGTAGGCCAGGTATATCCTGCCGCTCTCCATGGCCTCTTTCGTCTGCTTATGCGCCACCAGAGGGTAGGTCGCCAGCGTTATTATCTCGTAGAAAACGAAAGACGTGAAGAGATTGGCCGAGAAGGCCAGGCCGGCCGCGGCGGAAAGGGTGAAGGCGAAGAAAGCGGAGAAACGCGCACGGTTCTTTTCCCCTGTCTTCTCCAGGTAGCCGGCCGAGTATACCGAGGCCGGTATCCAGAGGAACGAGGCCATGACGGCGAAGACCATGCCCAGCGCGTCGGCCTTCAGCTTCAGTTCCATGCCGGGGAACACTTCCAGTCCCGGGGTGGAGAAGGAGTGCCCGGCCAGGACGGCAGGCAGCGTGGATATTATTATCCAGAACTTGGCGGCCGCCCCGGCAAGGGTGAAGGTTTCCCTGAGCAGTGGCCGGCGCCCGGAGACGGAGACCAGCAGCCCCGCGGCCAGCGAGGCCAGCACGGCGTAAAGCGGCTTGAAGGAGAGGATCTCGCTCATCTCAGCAGCAGCTCCCCCGCGGCCCGCGCCGCGCCCGCCGCCGGCGTCCAGGCCGCCAGCCCGAGCGCCAAGCCCAGCCCGGCCAGGATCAGCGCCGAGGCCGCCGCCCAGAACGGGGCGGGGGTGTCAGGCTGTTGTCCCCGCCCGGGGTGGGCATGGCCCTCCGGCGGGGCGGAGAAATAGGCCGGTTCTATTACTTTCCAGAAGTAGATGGCGGTCAGCAGCGAGCCGGCCAGAATCACCGGAACCACCGCCCACAGACCGGCCTCTACCGCGCCCAGCGCGATATGCCATTTGCTCATGAAGCCCAGGGTGGGCGGTATGCCGGTCATGGAAAGGGCCGCCGCCGTGAAAGCGGCCATGGTCAGCGGTATCCTGCGGGCTGCCCCGTCAAGGTCGGATATCTTCTCGGCGCCGGTGGAGATCAGCATCAGCCCGGCGCACATAAAAAGGGAGGCCTTCATCAGCGCGTGGTTGATCATGTGCAGCAGGCTGCCGGTGAGCGCGGACTCGGAAGCTATGGCCGCGCCGAGTATGATGTACCCTATCTGGCTTACGCTGGAATAGGCCAGCATGCGCTTTATGTCCTTCTGGGCTATGGCCATCACGGCGCCGTAGATTACGGCCGCCGAGGCGAGGACCAGCAGGAGCGTCTTCATCGGCACGACGGAGGCGTCGAACTCTGGCCTGAAGACGGTGTAGGTCACACGCAGCATTGCGTAGATGCCGACTTTGGTCCCGGTGGAGGCTAGGAGTGCGCTGGCCGGCGACGGGGCGTAGGTGTAGGCGTCGGGCAGCCAGATATGCAGCGGGAAGAGAGCGGTCTTTATGCTGAAGCCGACCATCAGGAAGGCGAAGGCGGTCAGCACAGTCTTGGTGTGGTAGATGTGAGGCAGGCGCTCCCGAAGGTCGGCTATGTTGAGCGTGCCTGCGGCCATGTAGAGATAGCCGATGCCCAGCAGGATGAAGGTGGCCGCTATGGTGCCCAGTATCAGGTAGTTGAAGCCGGCGACCAGGGCGTCCCGCCTCCGGCCGGCGGCTATCAGCGCGTAGCCGGCCAGCGACGCTATCTCGAGGAAGACGTAGAGGTTGAAGACGTCGCCGGTTATTATCATGCCGGAGATGCCGGAGACCAGCAGCAGGGCCGCGGAGTGGTAGTAAGGGAGCCGCTCATGGGCCACTTCGGCGCCGGCGGCCGCCCGGGAATAGACGGCGGAGGCGAAGGAGACGAAGGCGACCAGCAGCAGCATTATCGCGGCCAGCGTGTCCACGGCGTACTCTATGCCCCAGGGGGGCGCCCATCCGCCGAAGCGGTAGGTCACGCGGCCCAGAGTGAATACCTCCATCGCGAGGGCGGAGGCCAGGGCCAGCGCGGCGCCGTTGGCCAGCAGCGCCACCGTCCCGCCGGCGCGCCTGAGCGCGGCTGGGGAGAAAGGGATGATAACCGAGGCCAGCAGCGGCACCAGCACCAGCAGGGCAGGGATATTCTCCGTAAGCCGCGGGAAGTCCGCCGTCACAGGCTCTCCCTCCTGCCGCGGAGTATTTTATCCTCTTCGAGAGTGCCGTACTCTTTGTAGATACGGATGACCAGGGCCAGCGCCACGGCCGTGACGCTGACCGAGACTACTATGGCGGTCAGTATCAGGACATGGGGCAGGGGATTGTCGTAGAGCACCGCCTTGTCCCAGTGTATGGGGGCGGTGCCGCCGCGCACCTTGGAAATAGAGATGTAGAACAGGAATACCGCGGTCTGGAAGATGTTTATCCCGACTATCTTCTTTACCAGATTGGCCTTGGCGATGATGGCGTATAAGCCGATCATCATCAGAGTGATGTAGACCCAGTACTGGTATTTTTCCGCTACGAACTCAGCCATCGCGGCTCCCGGCTATCTTAATGAAGAGCAGCAGCATGGCGCCGGCCACGGCCAGGCCGACCCCTATCTCTATGCCGTAAATACCGATGTGATAGGCTGTCTTTGGATCGGAGAAAGGCAGAGCCGGGTATTCCAGGAAAGCCCCTCCCCGCGCCATGCAGAGCAGGCCTATGCCCCCGTACAGGAGCACCCCGGCGGCGGCAAGCCCGCCACCGAGGCTCTCATATCTGCGTTCCTCCTCCGCGTCGAGGCCGAATACTATGGCCCGCAGTATCAGGCTCACGGCGAATATGGCGCCCCCCTGGAAGCCGCCGCCGGGGCCGAGGTCGCCGTGAGCTATAAGGTAAAGGGCGTAGACCTGCATGAAGGGTATCAGCAGGGCGCTGACGGTTTCCGTGACGGGGTTGGAAGATGGGCGTCCTTTCATCGCCTGCGCCCCCTTCCCAGTATCAGCATGCCGCAGACCGCGGCGGCGAAGATCACCGTAGTCTCGCCGAAAGTGTCGTAGCCGCGGTAGGAGGCCAGAATCGCGGTGACGAAATTGATTATCCCGGTCTCGGGAACGGAGCCGGAGATGTAGCGGGCGGCCACGTGAGAGTTGGTCGGCGCCGAAGGAGCGCCGCAGTCTGGCATGTCCAGCGTGCCGTAGACCAGCACCGCGCCGGTGCAGAGCACGGCCAGCAGCGGCAGCGCTCCGCGCAGGCGGCCGGAAGGCGCGCCGGCCTGCGCGGCTTTCTCCTCGCGGCTGGCAGTGCGGCCCAGCGCGGCGATGAGCAGGACCGTGACTATGCCGGCGCCGACGGCGGCCTCGGTAAGCGCCACGTCGACGGCGTTGAACAGGGTCCAGGTCAGCGCCATGACGAGGCTGTAGGCGCAGAGCAGCACGACCGAGGAGAGCAGGTCCCTGGCGCGCACCGCGGCGGCGGCGCACACCACCAGCATGAAAAGGAAGACGAATTTAAGCGCCATCTTCGCCCTTGCACTTCTTCCAGTGGGAAACCCCGTCTTTGTAGGCGGCCTTGGCCAGCGCGTGGGTGGCGGTCGGGGAGGCTATCAGCATGAAGACGAGTATGATCAGCAGTTTCAGGCTGACCAGGGTCGGGCCCTCCCATACCATGAGCCCGGCCAGGACGAAAACTATCCCGAGGGTATCGGCTTTTCCGGCCGGGTGTATGCGCGAATAGAAGTCGGGGAAGCGCAGGATGCCCACGGAAGCCGATATCATCGCCAGGCAGCCCAGCGCCAGCAGCAGCGCCGCCGCGGCGGTCCTCAGGAGGCCGGGTTCCGTCATATGCGCAGGTTCCCGCGCTCCCTGTACCGCAGGAAGGCTATGGTCGCTATGAAATTTATCAGGGCGTAGGTTATCGCTATGTCCAGGAAATGGGGCCTGTCGTATATGAACCCTATGAGGGCCAGCAGCGCTACGGTCTTGGTCCCCATCACGTTTACGGCCAATATCCGGTCGTAGACGCTGGGGCCGGCCAAGGCGCGGCCCAGCGTAAGCGCGGCGGCCAGCAGGACGGCGAGGGCGGCGGCTTCAAACACGGCGGTCACCTTCTACGCGGAGGACTCGGCGCTGCATCTCGCCGGCCTGGAGATAGGAGGCGGCCTCTCCTGAAACAGAATGTGCCACGATTTCCTCCGCCCCGGCCTCTAGGGTGACGGTGCCGGGCGTCAGGGTTATTGAATTGGCCAGCAGCGCGGTGCCGAGCGGAGTGCGGCAGGGGTTCTTTATCCTTATGACGCGGGGGTCTATGGGCCGCGACGGGTGCAGGACCCGGTAGGCCACGTCCAGGCTGGAGAGAGCTATCTGCCAGAACAGCCAGGGCAGATAGGCCGCCAGTCGCAGCAGGAAGCCGGGGCCGGGCAGGTCCGTAACTCCGCGGGAAAGCGCGGCGACCAAAAGGGCCGCGACGGCGCCGGAGACCAGCAGCAGGCCAGTTAACCGGCCGGAAAGGGCGAGCCAGAACAGGAACATGGCGGCGGCGGTGTATGCGAGGTTCATTTTTGTCAATTGTGCTACAATTAAGCTCCGGGCACATATTCTATTCAATTTATCGGCGGGTGTAAAAAGCGATGCTGAAACTTAAACGGCCCGTGGGCCTTTTTCTCTGCGGCGGCGGGGCGCTGGGCTCCTGGCAGTCCGGCGCGCTGTCCCGCCTGGCGGAGGCCGGCCTGGAGGCCGACGCCGTGGCCGGCTTCAGCGTCGGCGCGCTCAACGGCGCAGCGTACTGCTTCGGCCGCACCGACGAGCTGGAGGATATCTGGGCCGGCATGCGTCCCGAGATGATACTCAAGGTCAGGCCCTCCTACCGCCGCATGCCGCTGGACCTCCATTCAGGAATGTCCGCCGGCCCGCTGGCCCGCGCTGGCCAGCGGGTGCAGGACCAGCTGGCCAAGTTCAGCCTTTTCTCAGGGGAGCCGCTCTACGCGCTGGTGGAGTCCTGGCTCGGGGGCAGGGACCTGCCTTTCGCGCGCAGGACCGTCTTCTACGTGATAAGCCATTGCGTTGAGCGCCGGCTGCCGCAGATCTTCCGTTTCGACGGCAAAGCCGGCGGCTCGAGGATCGCCTTCAACGACGCGCTTATCTCCAGCTGCGCCATCCCTTCGGTGTTCCCGCCGGTCACCTGGTTCGACGAGGGGCGCAAATACCACTTGGTCGACGGCGGGGTGATAGGGCTGGCTACCATAAACCTCAACGTCCTCGAAGGCTGCCGCACCGTCATCATGCTCAGCAACTCCCGCGGGGAGGAGATTAATTTCCTGGGCCGCGGCTGGATGAGCTTCTTCGAGAACAAGGCCAGGCGCATCCTGGCCGTGCATTCGCAGAAGATATACGAATCCAGGGTGCTTATACGCTCCAGCCCGGAGGTACACCTGCTAAAGCCGCAGGAGGACCTGGGCATGGGGATACTGGAACTGCAGGGGGCCAAGTGCCGCCGGGCCTTCGAGATAGGGGAGAAGGCCGCCATGGATTTCATCGCCGGGCTGGAGTCGCGGGGATGATGGACCCTTCTTCCCTGCAGGGCTCGCTGGTCCTGGGCGGTTTCGGCGTCTTTATAGGGGTGCTGGGGTCGGCGCTCGGTATAGGCGGCGGCGTTTTCACGGTCCCGCTGCTTACGCTGGCCTTCGGGCTGCCCATCCACCAGGCCATCGGGGCCTCACTCGTCGCCATCGCCGCGGCCTCCAGCGCCGTGGCCTCGGTGAACGTCGAGAAAGGCCTGGCCAATCTCCGCCTCGGCATAGTCTTCGAGACTACGATGGCGCTGGGCTCTCTTTTTTCCGCGCTCATCGCCAGCCTCCTGCCCTCCGGCGCGCTGCGCACGGCCTTCGCCCTGTCGCTCTTTCCCATCTCGGTCTCGATGTTCCTTAAAGGACGCAGGGCTCTGCGGGCCGGCGCAGCCGCTCCGCCTGTCGGCGCCGGACCCGCCTCTTCGTTCGACTCGGCGTTCTTCGACCACTCCCTGGGGAGAAGCCTCGGGTACTCGGTGCGCAACGTCCTGCCCGCCTCGTTCCTCTCGTTTTTCGGCGGCGGCCTCAGCGGCCTGCTGGGGCTGGGCGGCGGCGTGGTCCAGGTGCCGGTAATGACCATGCTCTGCGGCGTGCCCATGAAGGCCGCGGCCGCGACCAGCAACTTCATGATAGGCGTCTCGGCCGCGGTCAGCGCCTTCGTCTATTACCGGAAGGGGCATATCCCGGCGGAGATCTGCGGCGTGATGATAGTGGGCGTCCTCATCGGTTCTTTCGCCGGGATGCGCCTGCTGTACAAGGCGAGGGCGGAGAAATTGCAGATGGCTTTCTCGGCCCTGACGCTGCTGGTAGCCGTGAAGATGCTGGCCGGGTGAATACCATGTGCTCCGAAAAGGACCTCTCGAAACTGATACAGCGCGTCCTGCAGGCCGGCGTGTTGCTCAGCGCCCTGTGTTTCCTGCTGGCCGAGGTCTGGCGCGGCCAGCCTGAAGGCGCGGCCCTTTCGCGGGCGGGGGTCCTCGTGCTGCTGGCGACCCCGGCCGCCAGGGTGGCGGCGCTGCTCTACGGCTACGCCCGGGCCCGCCAGTACATCTTCGCCCTTTCCGCCTTCGTCGTGCTGGCGCTCCTGGGCGCCGCCGCGCTGGTCTGATTTTGATAAGATGGACCGTGCCATGAAAATGATCCTGCCCCTGCTCCTGCTCGCCTCCGGCTGCGCCGCCCCCGCGCGCGCCGCGGAGCCCGGCAACGGGGTAGGCAGCGGGCCCGCCGCTTTCACGCTTGGCGGGGAACTGGACGCCGCCTACGACAAGGGCATAGCCCTGATGTACAGGCTGGAGTTCGACGCCGCGGAGGAGGTTTTCCGGGGCATCATAGACGTTTCCAGTTCCCATCCCGCCGGCTATTTCGCGATAACCGCGCTTTACTGGTGGCGCGCGGCCCAGAACTTCGACGTGCAGTCCGGCTCCACGGATTACGAGGCGCAGTTCCTGAGCCACGCCGACGAGACCGTCCGGGTGGCCGAGCTGATGCTGAAGTCCGGGGACCGCCGGGACCACGCCCTCTTCTTCCTGGGCAGCGCCCACGGGCTGAAAGGCCGCTGGTTCGCCCTGCAGCGGCGCTGGTGGAAGTCCTATGTCAGCGGCAACAGGGGCCGGAGGCTGCTCAGGGAATGCGTGGCGCTCAACCCCGCGCTCTACGACGCCTACCTGGGCCTGGGCATCTTCGACTATTACGCCGATACTCTGCCCGGCGCGCTGGGAGTGGCGGCCCTCCTTTTTGTGCGGGGGGACAGGGTCAAGGGGATGGAGCAGGTGCGGCTGGCGATGGAGAAGGGGCGGTTCTTCCCGACGGAGGCTAGGCTGTTCCTGATAGGCATACTCACCCGTCACGAGAAGGACCACAAGGCCGCGATGGAGGAATCCCGTCTGCTGCGGGCGAGCGATCCGGACAACGCCTTCTTCTGGCTTGGCGATATCCTTACCCTCATACACGCCCGGGAATGGGACCGGGCTTTCGACGAATGCATGAAGTTCCTCACCGCCCACGTCGGGACCAGGCAGCCGTGGCTCGCCCAGCAGCTTTCGCTGGTATACCTTTCCGCCGGCAATGCCAGGCTGGCGCTCAATAAGCCCGCCGAGGCCGCGGCCTGGTTCACCCAGGGGATAGAGAACACCGCCTATCCCGCCAAGGGGTGGGTCGCCTACTGCTACCTGCGGCGCGGGCAGGCCTTCGACCTGATGGGCAGGCGCCAAGACGCCTTGAAGGACTACCGGACCGTCCTGGCGCGCGACAATTTCTGGTATTCCAGGCTCCACGCCGGCAAAGCTCTTAAAGCGGCCCCGGGCTTTCCGGAAGTCTACCGCCAGATAACCGAAGAATAGGGGAGGTCGTAATGAAGAAAAGCGATTTTACCGCCGTGGTTCCCGTCGCCGGGGCCGGCACCAGGCTCCGCCCGCACACCTACACTTATCCCAAGGTTCTCCTTACCGTGGGCGACAAGCCGATAATCGGACATATTCTCGACGACCTCTCCGCCGCCGGCATAAAGAAAGTGTGCATGGTCACCGGCTACCTGGGCGAGAAGATAAAGGACTATGTCTCCTCCGTCTATACGAGCCTGAAAGTGGAATATGTGGAGCAGCCCGAGCCGAAAGGACTAGGCCACGCTATCTGGATGACGCGCAACCGGGTCGCGGGCCCGGTGCTGGTGATGCTGGGGGACACAATACTGTCCGCCGACCTTTCCAGGTTCCTCGGCGGGGGCGAGGACCGCATCGCCGTCAAGGAAGTGGCCGACCCCCGCCGCTTCGGCGTGGTGGAGGTCAGCAACGGCTATATCTCGGCCATGGTCGAGAAGCCGGAGAAGCCGCGCACCAACCTGGCCATAGTCGGCATCTATTCTTTCCGCAATTCCTCGCAGCTCTACGGCAGCCTGCAGCGTCTGGTGGATTCCGGGGCCACCACCAGTGGCGAGATACAGTTCACCGACGCCATGGCCATGATGGTCCGGAGCGGACACCGCATAAAGCCGGTGCGTATCGAAGGCTGGTACGACTGCGGCAAGCCGGAGACCCTGCTGGAGACCAACCGCTACATACTTGACCGCGGCTCTTTCAGGGCCAAAGCCCCGGGCACGCTGATAGTGCCCCCCGTCTACATATCTCCCGGCGCCGAAGTGCGCGATTCCATAATCGGCCCTCACGTCTCCGTCGGTCCCGGCTGCCGCATAGAACGGTCCATAATATCGGACACGATAATCAACGAGGGCGCACAGGTTTCCGATATGAACCTGGCCGGCTCGCTGATAGGACCGAGCGCGCTGGTCGCGGGCAGGCGCTACAAGCTTAACGTCGGGGAGAATTCGGAAGTGGTGTTCGAAACGGGGGGGCGGCCGGCCTGAAGCCCCAGTCCAGGGCCTTTATGCGGCGCAGCGCCTCGTAGAGGCGGGAGTCGGGTTCCGTCAGCGAGAAGCGCACGTAGCCCTCGCCGCAACTGCCGAAGCCCGAGCCCGGCGCGGCCAGCACCGCGGCCTTTTCCAGCATAAGACAGACGGACTCTATCGACTTCATGTCGGCGGGCGGCCGCGCCCAGACGAAGCAACTGCCGCCGGGCCGCCTGAGCCTCCAGCCAGCCTTCTCCAGGCCGGAACAGAACCTGTCCGCCCTGGCCGAGAACTTCGCGCGCACGGGGGGGGTTATGCGTTCGTGATGGTCCAGGCCCCAGGCCGCGGCGTTCTGTATGGCGTTGAAAGGACCGGAATCGATGTTCTCCTTGAGCGAGTTCAGTGCCCGCACCAGTTCTCCGTTGCCGACGACCCAGCCGATGCGCCAGCCGGCCATGCAGTAGGTCTTGGAGACTGAGTAGAACTCCACGGCCACTTCCCGCGCGCCGGGCGCCTGCAGTATGCTGGGCGCCGGATCGCCGAAATAGAGGTCGCAGTAGGCGGCGTCCTGGGCGATGATCACCGAGTTTTTTTTGGCCCAGCGCACGAGGTCTTTGTAGAAATCCAGCGTCGCCCCGGCCCCGGTCGGGTTATTGGGATAGTTCAGGAAGAAAAGCTTCGCCTTTTCCGCGACGCGCCGGGAGATCTTCCCGAGGTCCGGCAGAAACCCGTTCTTCTCCTCCAGCGGCACGTCGTGCACCCCGCCTCCGGCCAGGATCACGCCCGTGCGGTAGGTGGGATAGGTCGGGTCCGGTATCAGGCATAGGTCGCCCGGGTCCATAACCGCCAGCGGCAGGTGCGCGATGCCTTCCTTGGACCCTATCAGTATCGAGATCTCGTCCGAAGGGTGGAACGAGAGGCCGTGGCGGCGCTTATGCCAGGCGGCGACGGCATTGCGCAGCGTCGCGTTCCCTTTGGTGTTGGGGTAGCGGTGGTTGGGGGCTTTCCGTATCTCGCGCAGCGCCGCGGCGACTATCCCCTTGTCCGTTGGTACGTCCGGGTCGCCCACGGCCAGGCTGATGATATCCTTTCCCTTGGCCCGCTCCGCGGCCGCCTGGCGGTAGAGCTCCTCGAAAAGGAAGGGCTTGAACTGTCTGAAATTACGGCTGAACTTTATTTTCATGACTTTCCGCAAAGCTCCTTTATCCTGGCCGGGACTTTTTTGGCCCCGTAGTATTTGAACCGCAGCTCTTTGCCGTCCCCTTCAGGGTTATCGTGTCCATGAAGAACGCGGTGGAGAGGGACAACTCCGCGATCGAGAAGTACCGAGACAAGAAGGAGTTGGCCGGGAACGAGACCGCGGAACGGGTGACGCGCACGCGCCCGCCGACCCAGAGGCCGCCGTGCTTTTCGCGGAAGGAGGGCGGGTGCTTTTCCAGGAGGCCGGCGGCATGAAAGCGTTGCAGCGCTTGTCTGTCAGTCTCTCCTCGGTTTCCATGACGGGGGCCCCTTCTAACCGCAGCAGGTATCGCAGGAGGAGTTCTTGCTCGGTTCGCCTTCGACCTGGAAGACCGAATGCTTTATGCCGAATTTCTCCGCCGCCAGGCAGGACGCTTCTTTGAGCGCCGGCTGCTGCCTGGCCGGGTCCCTGACTATCAGGTGCGCGGTCAGGGCGTTGAATCCCGACGAGAGGGTCCAGGCGTGCAGGTCGTGCACTCCGTCGACGCCGTCTATGCCGAGCAGCGCCTTCTCCACCGCCTTAACGGAAAGGCCGCGCGGGGCTCCCTCCATCAGTATGTGGAAAGCCTCCAGCAGCAGCCGGGTAGAGCTGAAGAGTATGAGGACTATTATCAGCAGCGAGACTATCGTGTCCGCCGTGTACCAGTCGGTGAAATAGATGATCGCGCCGGCGACGATAGCCGCCACCGAGCCTGCCAGGTCGCTGAGCACGTGCAGGAAGGCCCCGCGGATGTTGATATTCTCGCCGCTGTGGCGGTGCAGTATCCAGGCGCAGGCCAGGTTGGCCAGCAGGCCCGCGGCGGCTATCGCCAGCATGGGGACGGAGAGCACGGGCACCGGGTTATGGAAGCGCTCCCATACCTCGCGCAGCATGAAGCCGCAGAGCAGCCAGAGCAGCAGGGCGTTGGCCAGCGCGGCGAGTACTTCGGCGCGGCGGTAGCCGTAGGTGCGCTTCGAATCCGGCCGCATGGAGGCCAGCCTGGAGGCGATGAAGCTCATGCCCAGCGCAGCAGCGTCGGTCAGCATGTGCATGGCGTCGCTGAGCAGGGCCATGCTGCCGGTCAGCAGTCCGCCGACGGCCTCCAGCACCATGAAGCCGGAGGTTATGAAAAAAGCCCAGGTTATCGCCGCACGGTGAGCGCCGGCGCCGTGGTGATGGGAATGTGCGGCGTGGACATGGCCGTGATCGTGGCCGCAGGAGCGCCCGCCGTGGTCGTGCTCGTGCCCCATGGTCTTACTTCACTCCTATCATGCTGAGGGCGGGGAAGTAGGTCACTACGGCCAGCACGGCCAGCAGCAGCAGGAGGAAGGGCACGGTGGCGCCGTAGAGCTCGGGCAGCTTCCGGTTGAACCGCGAGCTGGAGAGGAAGAGGTTGAGTCCCAGCGGAGGCAGCATATAGCCTATCTCGAGGTTGAGTATGAAGATAACCCCGAGGTGTATCGGGTCCACGCCGTACTGCATCGCCACGGGTACTATAATCGGGACGACGATTATTATCGCCGAGAAGATCTCTATCATGTTGATGACGAGCAGGAAGAGGTTGAGCAGGACGAGGAAGAGGAACTTGCTCTGGACGAAGGAGTTCATCCACGTGAATATGGCGTCGGGTATCTGCGCGTCGATAAGGTAGTTCGTCAGCCCCAGCGCCGTGCCGAGCACGATGAAGATGGAGCCGACCAGGATCATGCTCTTGACCGCTATTTTGGCTATGTCGCGCCGCAGGGACAGGTCTTTGTAGACGAACACCTCGACGATGACGACGTAGAAGGACATGATGGAGGCGGCTTCCCCCGCTGTGAATATTCCCTGGTAGATGCCGCCTATTATCACGAAGGGCAGCGGAATCTCCCAGGCCGCCGCGCGCACGGCCGAGATTATTTTGCCGGGCTCGAAGGCGAGCCTCTGCACGCCCGAACGGCGGGCCACGAAATACGCGTATACCGAGAGGACCAGCATGAGGAAGAGGCCCGGCGGCAGCGCCGCCTTGAACAGCAGGTCCAGGTTGAGCTTGCCAACTATCGCGTAAAGTATTATCGCAAGGCTGGGGGGGAAGAGCAGGCCGAGGCTGCCAGTGGTGGTCAGCAGGCCCAGCGTGAACTTCTCGGGATAACCCTGCTTCTTGAGCATCGGGTAGAGCAGGCCGCCCAGCGCGATTATGGTGACGCCAGAGGCGCCCGTGAAAGCGGTGAAGACGGCCGTGGCGAAGAGCGCCACTATGGCCAGGCCGCCGGGCAGGAAGCCGAACAGGGCCTCCGCCAGCGCCAGCAGGCGGCGGGGCGCGCCGCTCTCGGCCAGCACATAGCCCGCGAAAGTGAAGAGGGGTATGGCGATGAGCGCCGGCAGGGACGCGAGGCGTAGCATCTCCACGATGACGGCGGAGGAGTCTATTCCTTCCGCGCCGAAAAGACAGATGGCGCCGCCGCCGATGAGCGTGAAGACGGGCGCGCCCAGGAAGGCGAGCAGTAGTATGCCCAGGGCTATGAGTATGCCCATCAGAACCTGAACTCCTCTCCCGGGTCCACCACCCGGAACAGGTTCATTATCGTGTGGAAGATTATCAGGACGAAAACAACCGGGATTATCATGTGGGCCCAACCGGACTGTACCGCGAAATGGCCTATATAGAAAGAGGTGGAAGCCGAGGCGAAATCGTCCTTGACGAACTTATAGGCCGCCCAGAACAGGAGCCCGGAGACGGCGACGGTGAACGCCCCGGCGAAAATGGCCAGCGGGCGGTGGACCCTTTCCGGGGCGAACTTTACCAGCGCTTCCAGTGCGAACTGCCGCGAGTAGCGGGAGGCCAGCGCCGTGCCCAGAAGGCCGGACCAGAGCACCATGTGGCGCAGCACGGGGTCCAGCCAGACTATGCCGGAGTGGAAGAACACCCTCAGCAGCACCTGCAGGAAGGAGAGGGAGATCATCAGCGCCACGAACAGGACGATCAGGGCCTTCTCGCCCTTGACCACCCATTCCTCGAAGCGGAAGAGGAAGTGCATGATACGATTATCCTAAATGCCCGCGGGCGCCCGCAAGGGGCGGTAGGGAGGGCGGTAGGGAGGCTGGTTTTTTCAGTTCGCCTCGGCCGTGTCCGGCTCCAGCGAGTCCAGGGAGATGGCCACGGGCCACATTTTGGAAAGGTTTATCCGGAGAACGGCCCTCCTAGACAGCCGCCGCGCCTCCCCGTAATCCATGAAGTCGTGTTTCCAGCCGGCGGGCGGCGTGCCGGAGAGATGATGGTATTTTTCCGGTTCCGCGGCCGCCCTGGCCCGCATCGCCTCGGTCATCATGAAAACGCAGATGTAAACCGAGGAGAAACTCCTGGCCAGTACGAACCGGACCGTCTCCGCCACCGTCTCCTCCGTCTCCCCGGGGAAGCCGGTTATGAAGTTGCCGTGGACTTTCATGCCGGACCTGAAGACCCGGTCCAGCGCCCTTTCCACGCAGGCCCTGTCCATTCCGCGCCGCATCAGCGAGAGGATATGGTCGTGTATGGACTCTATGCCCATGAAGATATTACGGCATCCGGCGGCGGCCATCTCCTCCGCCAGTCCCGGGTCCCGGTCGAAAGCATCTGGCCTGGCGAAGCATTTCCACCGGAAGGGAATCCCGGTCTCCCTGATGCCGCGGCAGAGGGCGCGGATAAAATCCCCGTCCGAGGTCAGGGACGAGTCCATGAAGTTGAAACGCCTGATGCCGCGCTCCCGGTGCAGTGTCTTCATTTCGTCCACTACGTCGGAGGGGTCGCGGAAGGTCTGCCCCGCGTGGCCGGGGAAATTGCAGTAGGAGCAGTTGAACTTGCAGCCCCGCGAGGCCTCCATCGGATAGGTCAGGGACCTGGTGGAGGAGACGCTCCAGTCGGCCCTGCGTATAACCGGCATGTTCTCGTAGCGCAGGCTTCCAGCGATCTGCACGTAGCCGTCCCCCTGGGAGGCCCCGGGAAAGTCTGCGGGCCTGCCGCCGGCCTTTACCGCCGTCACCAGGTCGGCCAGGCCCTGTTCCCCGTGTCCCGAGATGAAAACGTCCCCCAGCTTCCTGATCTCCTCCGAAAATTCCGCCCCGTGTCCGCCGAGCGCTATGACGGAAGAGGGGCTGGCTTCCCTTATCCAGGAAACCAGGCCGGATATGTACTTGACGGAGAACATGGCGACCGTGGTGATGCCCACGACCCTGGGCGACAGGGAGAGGACCTCGTCCAACTCGTTCTCGCGCCAGGGCAGGAAGGGGAAGGACACGGCTTTTACGGAGTGGCCCCCGGCCTTGGCGTAGGCCGAAAGGAGCGGCATCGCCAGCTTGGGGGGGTCGAGGAGCCAGCGGGCGAATATGGCCACCGGGTGGGCTTGCTGTCGCCTGAAAGCACTTCGTCGTCTATCAGCAGCAGGTCCGGCCTGGCGGGGGTCTCTGGTTCCGGCCGGCTCATTTTTTGGACCTGGCGCCGGCTGACCTGAAGTCGGAGAGGGCTTTTTCTATCATGGAGACAAGAGCGGCCGGGTAGAGCTTGCCTGTCAGCGCGCTCCTGGCCGTTTTGCCGGCTTTCTCCAGCTCCGCTACGGTCTGCTTCCCCTCGGGGTCGGTGAAGGTTATTCCCGCCTTTTTCAGCAGGCCTCTGGACTTGTCGTTGTCGGAGCGGCTTATCCTGGTCAATTCCCTGAAATGTTTATCCCCGGCCGACAGCAGCGCGGCCTGGTCCTCCCTGGACAGGGACCCGAAGGCTTTTTTCGACAGGAGCACCGCGCCGGAGGCGTTGGCCATCGGCAGGGAGAGGGCGTACTTCATGCGCGTGTGCCACTGCAGCGCCAGCACGGCCAGCGGCGAGCCGTAAAGGCCGTCTATCATGCCGGTCTGCAGGGAGGTCATCACGTCGGTGATGGACAGCGGTATGGGCTTCACGCCGAGGGCCGCGAAAGAGGCTTCAGCTATGGGGTCCCCTTCCCAGATCCACATCTTGACCGCTTTCAGGTCCTCCGGCTTTTTTACCGGCGAATTGGAAAGTATGAGCACGTCGCCGACCTCGGCCCAGCCCAGCAGGACATAGCCGGCCTCGTCGAACATCTTCCTGAAATCCGCGTCCAGGACGCCGTATACGTGGTCTATCTCGGCGGCGTTCTTGAAGAGGAAGGGCGTGTCCAGCACGCGGGCGGCCGGGGCTATCTCGCCTATGCCGACGCCGGTGAAGCCGCCCGCCTGCAACTGGCCGATGCGTATCTTGCGCACCACGTCCTTCTCGTCGCCCTGGACCCCTCCGGGATACATGCGGAACTTCACCCGCCCGGCGGTTTTCTCCTTCACTTCTTCGGCGAAGGCGTTCATGACCTTCATCCACGCGGAGCCTTCCGGGGCCAGCGTGGCGAACTTGATGGTGACAGACTGTGCGGGTACGCCATGCCGCATGGTGTCCCCCGCTGATGCGGGCAGGGCCGCGGCCAGGCAAATCAGGAGAGCGAGGGGAATCCTAGAAAAGTTCATCTTTTTCCTCCAGCAGGGCTTTGGCCTTTATCTTGGCGACCTCGTTGGCGAGCCGCGCGCCGTCGTCTTTCAGCTCCGCGGCCAGCACGGCCTCCAGCGCAGATGTGAAAAATTCCTCGTCGAGCGCGGCCGGCGCGTACATGCGCGCGGCCATGTAGCGGTTGAGCAGGAAATCCGCGCCGGCGCCGGAGGCCGCGGCGTCGAAATACGCCCGGGCCTTGTCCGGGTCGCCGCCCAGCATGCGGGGGCGTATGGAATAATAGGCGCCCATGACGCTGTGCGCGCCGTTGTAATAATACGAGGGCTCCAGTTCCAGCAGGCGCAGGGCCGCGGGCTCTATCGAAGGTATCTCGGCTATGGCTTCCGGCTTGTCGCGGTTTATATTGACGTAAGAGGCCTTGCAGAAGGTGTGCCAGAACAGCGCCGGAACGTCCTTCTTCCGGGCTTCGGCCGGGCCGCGGCCGCCCAGTGCCCGCTCCGCGTAGGCCTGTCCCTTGAGGTAGAAGCCGGAGGCCCGCTCGGGCGCGCCGTCTTCGAGGAACATGAAGGCGTAGCCGCAGAAACCCTGGGCGGCGTTTACCAGCAGCCCCCTGTTGCCCGGGTCATTGGCGATGAGTATCTCCATGAGCTGGAGATTGCCGGGCAGCGCCTCGCGGGCGTACTGCGGGTCGGACTGGGCGAAGATCGAGGGCAGGCCCCCGTCTATGACGCCGGAGGTGACCTTCGCGGCGGTGCGGTTGAGCGAGCAGCCGGCCAGCAGCGGCGCGGCGGCCAGGAGAAGGGGAAGCATCATCTTCACCGGGCCTCCCTTATCCAGCGCGCCAGCTTTTCCAGCGTGGCGCCGTGCTTCTGCGCGAACTTCTCCAGCGGCACCGGCACGCGGAAGGACCAGTTATGCGGCCCCAGCGTATTGGGCGTGTTTATCCGGTCTTTCGTGCCGAATATGTCGGGATAGGTCAGCAGGACCACGCGCGAGCCGGAGGCGATGGCCCTCTCGGTTATCCTGTCCAGCGCTTTGGCGAAAGCCGGCGGCCGGACCTCGCCGGCGGAGGCGCCGGCCCCCTGGCCGGCGAGCATCTCCCAGAATTTCTTCTTTTCGGCGTAGGCGGCGCCCGCCCACCACTCGGCCAGCGTCTCGGTATCGTGGGTGGAGGTGGTGGCCAGCGAGACGTGAGGGTAATCGGCCGGGTCGATATAGGTCCCGTCCTCTTTCGTTTCCCAGCGCATGACCTTGTAGCCGGGCACGCCCTGCTCGGCGAGCACCTTGCGTACGAAGGGTGGGATGAGGCCGAGGTCCTCGCCTATGGGCAGCATCGGCGACGAGGCGGCCAGCGCCTTGAGGAAGCGGCGGCCGCGGTCCTCCTGGTTCGCCTCGCCTTCGACGTCGAAATGAGGCTTGAGCTTCTTGTCCTCCGGTACTATCCAGGTGCGGAAGAAGCCGACCATGTGGTCTATGCGGTAGATGTCGTAGAGGTCCTCCGAGCTCCTGAGTTTGAGGCGCCACCACTCGAAATTGTTCTTCTCCGTCTCCTCCCAGCGGTAGGCCGGCAGGCCCCATTTCTGGCCTTCGGGGGTGAAGGCGTCGGGCGGCGCGCCTATCGAGTTATTGATATCGAATTCGTTCTGCCTCGACCAGACGTCGGCCGCCTCCTGGTTGACCATGAAGGGCAGGTCGCCGAAAAGTTTTATGCCCAGTTCGCCGGCGCGCCAGCGCATGGGCGCCCACTGGCGGCGTATGAGCCACTGCAGGTACCTGAAATAATTTATCTCCAGCGCGTTCTCCGCGCGCGCTTTTTCCAGCGCGTCGGGGCGCCTCTCGCCCAGCGCCTGGTCCCAGTGCGTCCAGGAGATCCATCGGTTGACGTCCTTGAGCCGCCTGAACAGCGCGTAGTCCTCCAGCCAGTAGGCGTTCTTCCCGCAGAAGCCGGCGAAATCCTTGCCCTCTTTGGTCCCTTTCTTTATATGGTTGCGGTCGAAAGCCGCGTAGATCTTCCAGAGCGCCTCGTGCTTAAGCCCGCGTATATCGTCGTAGAGTATGGTCTTCGCGGAGCGGACATGGTGCAGGCGGTCCTTGAAATCCTTCGAGGCCAGGAACTCCAGCGCCTCCGGGGCTTCCCTGAGCTCCTCTACGGCCTCCGGGTCGATATAGACCGGGTCTATGGCGAAGGCGCTCAGCGCCGTGTAGGGGCAGTTGACGCCGGGCGGCATCTCGTTAATCGGCAGTATCTGGAGTATGTCCAGCTCGGCGGCCTTGAGTATCTCCAGCCAGCCGTGCATCGAGGTTATGTCGCCTATGCCCCAGTCGCGCTCGGAGCGCATCGCGAAGATGGGCAGGAGTACGCCTACGTGCTTGCGTTTGAGTATCTTGTGCATGTGCGCCGGTCCCCGGCTCCTTATACCTGTTTCTCCGCTATCGCCTCTATCTCCACAAGCGCGCCCTTGGGCAGGGCCTTTACTTCTACGGTGGCCCGGGCCGGGGGATGCTTCTGGAAGTACTTGGCGTAAACTTCGTTCATCGCCTGGAACTGGCCGAGGTCGGTCATATAGACTGTGGTCTTGATGATATTGTCGAGAGGGAGGCCCTTGGCGGCCATTATGCCGAGTATGTTCCTGAGCACGGCCTCCGTCTGCGCCTTTACTTCTGGCGGAGCCATCTGGCCCGTTTTGGCGTCCACCGGCAGTTGTCCGGATATGAAAATGAGGCTGCCGGTCTCCACGGCCTGGGAATAGGGCCCTATGGCGGCCGGCGCTTTGTCGGTGACTATTATCTCTTTCATTTTTCCTCCTGGTTCAGCCTTTCCTGTCCCTTATGAAAGCGGCTATCGAACGGTCGTAAGTTTTCTCGCCGGCGGCGGTGAAGAAGCAGCCCGGCAGTTCGCCGGAGTCCCTGTGGTAAGCCACGCATTCGCAGCACAGGCCCTTGCGGTGGCAGGGTTCGTAAGTGCAGGCGCAGGCGGCCGAATTCTTTTTCTTCTGGCACTCCATGGCATCCTCCGTCTTTTTAAGGATATATATTACAAAAAACAAGGCGGCCGGGCCCCGGCGCGCGCCCGCCTTGCCCGCGGGCGGCTTATTGTGTTTAATTAACTGCCATGGAGGAGGGCGTTTACCATTTTACCGGTATCGGCGGCTTCGGCATGAGCGCGCTGGCCCAGATGCGGGCGCTGGCCGGCCTGCCGGCTACCGGCTCCGACAGGGATTTCGACGCCGGCCGCAACCCGGAGACCCGCGCCGCGCTGGAGAACCTGGGCGTCAAAATATTCCCGCAGGACGGCTCCGGCGTGACGGCGGGCCCGGCCAGGGTGGTCGCCTCCACCGCCGTGGAAAGTTCGAACCCGGACCTCTCCCGGGCGGTGGAACTGGGCGTGCCGGTAATGCACCGCTCGGAGTTGCTGGCGGAATATGTCAATTCCTCGCGCGCGGTCGCGGTGGCGGGCACCAGCGGCAAGTCCACGGTCGCGGCCATGATTTTTGAAATCCTGGATTTTGCCGGGCTGAGGCCTTCCATCATAACGGGCGGAGCCCTGCTCTCGCTGAAAGAGAAAGGCCTGCTGGGCAACGCCTTCTCCGGGGGGGGAGGGCCGCTGGTGGTGGAGGCCGACGAATCCGACGGCACCGTCGCGCGTTACAGGCCGGCGCTCGGCGTACTTCTGAATATAACCCGTGACCACAAGGAAGTTGGGGAGTTGCGCGGGATATTCTCCGCCTTCGCCTCCAACTGCGGCGAGTTCATCGCCTGCGCCGACGATCCGGAGGCCGCCGCCATAAGGCCCGCGGCCGGAGCCTTCGGCCGCTCGGCGCCGGTCCCGCTCTTCTCCGATCCGGCGCCGGGCCTTTTCGAGTCTCTCTTTAAGCTCGGCGGTGCGGATTTCCGGGTTCCGGCGCCTGGCGATTACAATATCGATAATGCCGTGGCGGCGGCCGCCGCATGCCTGCGGCTGGGCGTGAGCCTGGAGACCTGCGCCGCGGCGCTCTCCGGGTTCAGGGGCGTGGCGCGCCGTTTCAATGTCATAGGCCGCGCCGGCGGCGTGACCGTGATAGACGATTTCGCCCATAACCCGGCCAAGATCGCGGCCGTGCTCTCGGCGCTGAAGCTTAGGGAGGGGGGGCGCGTGCTGGCGCTGTTCCAGCCGCACGGCTTTACGCCGGCGCGGCTGATGCGCCGCGAACTGCCGGGCATCCTCTCCTCGGCGCTGTCGCCAGGCGACGAGGTCTTTTTTCCGGATATTTATTACGCCGGCGGCACCGTCGCCAAGGATATTTCCTCCGCCGACCTGGCCGCCGACGCGGCCGCCGCGGGGCTGAAAGCCCGGCATCTGCCGGACCGGGGGCGTATAGCCGCGGAAGTGGCCGCCGCCGCGAGGCCGGGGGACATAGTGATAGTGATGGGCGCCCGCGATCCGGGCCTGCCCGCGCTGGCACGGGAAATACTGGCCCGTGTCTCCGCGGGGGCGTGGCGAAAATGCTAAAATTAAAGGCGTATAATGCCTAAAGCGGCCGTAAGCGTATATACCACTCTCCGCGCCAGGCTGGGCTTCGCCCGCCGTGAGCTCGAGGGCGCCACCGTCGGGGACCTGATAGACGCCCTCTGCGCCCTGAAGGAGCCGGAGATAAGGCGGACGCTACTCGACGACGGGGGGCGTGTGCGGGGCCACTTTGTGCTGACGCTCAATTCCGAAATGCTAGATAACGCCGCCGCGCGCGGGGTGAAGATAAGCGACGGAGACATACTGCATATCTTCCCGCCCGTGTCGGGTGGATAAGGAGACATAATGAAGCCTTTTAAACTGACCGATAACGTTGAATTCGTCTGCGTCAACCATTTCAACAGGAAACTTTTCGACGCCCTGATCCCGCTGCCGCAGGGGACCAGCTATAACTCCTACCTGGTGAGGGGGGAAAACAAGACCGCCATCGTAGACGCCGCCGATCCGGAAAAGTCCGGAGTGCTGCTGGACTACCTGAAAGAAGAAAAAAAGTTGGACTATATAATCGCCCAGCATGCCGAGCAGGACCACAGCGGGGGCATCGTCGCGCTGCTGGAAAAGTACCCGGCCGCCCTGATCGTGACCAATCCCAGGTGCAAAGAGTTCCTGATGTCGCATCTGCATATCCAGGCGGAGAAGTTCGTCGAGGTTAAGGACGGGGAAGAGCTCGACCTCGGCGGCAGGAAGCTCAGGTTCATCTATACCCCCTGGGTGCACTGGCCCGAGACCATGTGCACCTGGCTCGAGTCAGACGGCGTGCTTTTTACCTGCGATTTCTTCGGCTCCCACCTGGCGACCCCTAACCCGTTCTCCGACCCGGAGGACGTCTACGAGCCGATGAAGCGCTACTACGCCGAGATCATGATGCCATTCCGGCAGCAGATAAAGGCCAACCTGGAGAAGCTATCCTCCCTGCCGGCTGGTTTTATCTGCCCCAGCCACGGCCCGGTGCACAAAGGGCAGATGCCCGGCAAGGTAAAAGAGTACTACACCGACTGGGCCTTGTCCGCTCCTAGGAACAAGGCGGTGCTCGCGTATGTTTCCATGCACGGCAGCACCTTCGTTCTGGTCAACCGCCTGCACAGCCGCCTGCAGGAGCTGGGCGTGCACGTGGACAAGCTCAACCTCGAGGACGTAGACACCGGCCGGCTGGCGATGTCGCTGGTGGACGCGGCCACGATAGTGGTCGGCACCCCGATGGTCATGGCCGGCGCCCATCCGAAGGCGGTATACGCCGCCTGCCTGGTGAACGCCCTGCGGCCCAAGACGAAGTGGGTGGGAGTAATGGGCTCCTTCGGCTGGGGCGGCAAGCTCGTCGAATCGCTCGCTTCGGCCCTCGGCTCTTTCAAGGCGGAAGTACTGCCTCCGGTGCTGGTCAAAGGCCTGCCGCTGGAGAAGGACCTCGCAGCCGTGGACGCTCTGGCGGAAGAGATCGCGAAAAAGCACGCCTCCATATCCTGAGCGTGGGCCTTGAAAACGGGTATTTTCTCTGCTAGACTTTCGATGCCGGCTTTCCGCGCACCGTAAGTGGCTGTTGCGGAAGGTATTTTCCGTTTGGGGACGCGATATGCCAGATAAAGCCGACCGGGGGAAGAAATCCCTTGTAGTCATGGTGGTCACCTTTCTGCTGATGGGAGGAGGCGTTTTTGTTTTCCTCATCTGGAACGGGTTGCGGGATATGCAGGACGTCAAGTTCCGCAGTTTCGGGTCCGGGATAACCGGCCGCGCCGCCCTCCCCATACTGAAGCACTTTGGTTTCGTTGACGCCGAGACTCCGGAGGGGAAGATCCGGGACGAAAGGGCCCTCAAAATAGAAGAGGCCCTTAACTCGGGCGGGCAGACCGCCTCGGCCGCGGACTCATCCTCCTCCTCCTCTTCTTCAGCCGCGCAGGCCCCGGCGAGGTCTTATTCCGGCGCCAGGAGCGGGCCGTCTTCGAGGCTGGGGGCTTCGCTTTCCGGCGCGGGCGCACTGGGCGGCGGCAGCGGCAGCAAGTCTTTTTCCTCCTTCTCCGGCCCGGGAGATTCCGGGGCGCTTAAACTCTCCGGCGGCTCCGGCCCCGGCGGCGGCGGAGCGGTCAAGGGAGGAAAGACCATGGACGCGCTCATGGCTTCGCGCGGAAACCTCGCCGCGGCCACCAACACCAATTCTGCCCTCGCCGCCAGGTCCAGGTGGGACCAGGGGTTCGGACTTAAGCATACCGGCGCCGGGGGCGGCGGACAGCTTTCCTCCTACAACAAGGCCGCGGCTTCGCTGGACCATATAGAAAGCGGCGAGGTCAGCAGCCTTAAAATAGGGGACCCCACCACGCTGGACGTTCCCGACGTGGGCAAGCCCAAGGCGGTGAAGGAAGGGGAAACGGTCGCTGACAAGGCCAAGGACGCCCTTAAGAAGAATATGGCCGACCAGATAGGGAAATCCCTGCTGGGCAATATCGGCGGCGGAGGAGATTCCGGCGGCGGGGGGGGCGGAACTTCAAAGGACCTCCCCTCCGACGTGAGGCAGTATATAGACGATAACCTCGTCCTCAACGACGAACTGGACGTGGACAAGGAATACGACTACAAAGTGAAGAAGTGTGCGGCCGACTGCCCCGAGGGCGTACCGCAGGGAGAGGACTATTACCATATAACCTTCCGCGGGGAGTACGACACCGCCGATATCAAAAACGACTGCGCCGTCTACAAGCTCGAAGGCGGGGGTTACGAAAGTTCCTGCTTCTGACCGGCCGGGTCGGGCCGGAACAGGGCGGCATTGCCGCAGTCGGTGCCCGGAGCTCTGCGATGGGCCTTGACAAGTCAACGAACGCCTGCTATAACATAGAGGAATAAACTTTGCCCTGAACATCGCGGAAGGTGTGTCAAGGGAAAGTGAGTGTTTTTTTAGTTCATACGGGGATAAAGCGGGGCGTTATGATGAAACTGAATTCGGGGAAGAAATCCAAGAACACCCAGTACGCGGTGGGGGGCGTGATAGCGGTGGTGATAGTCTTCGCCTGGATATCCCTCCCCCTCATGCAGAGGTCCTCTTTCGACACCTCGGTCCCTTCAGGTAATCCATTCAGGTCCAAGGCCGTGGACCTCAATTCGCTGGAGATACCGGCCGAGGGTTCCGCTCCCGGCTACGCGCTCAGCGGCATGATGTCCGACAACCCGGCCGCCGCGGGAGACCTGGCGGATTCGTTTCTCTACAGTTCCGGCATGGGCGAACTTTCGGACGGCGAGGGCGCGGCCGCCGCCGCGGATTCGCCGGTTTCCGCTTCCGCCTCGGCTTCAGCGGGAGTAAGCGCCCCTCCGGCCGGGGGCGGCAAGGGTTCTTTCCCCAAGATGAGCGCTCCCGGCTCGCTCGCTGGGGCCAGCGGGGGTTCGATGACGGCGGGCGGTTCCCATAAAAAGTTCTTCGGCGCCGGCAACGCTAACGCCGAACTGGCGCCCTCCGCGCTGCAGGACGTGAAGAAACCGCTCGGCAAGGACAAGACCCCGGGCCTCCTGGCCTCGCTGGCTTCAGTGGAGAAAAAGAGCCTTTCCGCCGCCGGCATGAGCGTCGACCAGTCGCGCGGTGGGTCTTCCAGCGCCTTCGTCAAATCGGCCGCTTCTTCCAATCCCGACCTTACCACCGAGATGGAGGAGCAGTCTGCCGTGGCGGGGTTGGAACTTGGCAAGGTGGACTCCGACCTGAAGAAGAACGATCCCAGCATAAACAGCAAGAAGTTCAAGCCGCCGGAGATCCCCGAGCCCAAGGTCGTGGATAACGACGAGATGTACAAGCAGATGATTATCCAGATGCTCATCTCCCAGGTGTTGGGCCCGATGTTCGGCGCCCTGTTCAAGGGCGGCATGGGCGGCAACGCTTTCGGCCCGGACGGCACGGTCAAGACGGGCAACTAGCGGGGCGGATTTATTCTTAACGAGACGGAGCGGAGGATTTATGAACGCCAACAACGAAGAGAGGAAAAAGGAAGGCCTTCTGGGCGCGGTCGTGCGCCTTTTCGGCGGGGGGGCCAGCGCTTCGGGCGCGGCCTCCGGCCTGGGAGGGGCTGCCGGGGCGGGAGGGCTTTTCGCCAGCAAGGCCGGCATACTCGGGGTGGTGCTCGGCGGCGCCACGATAGCCGCCGGAGTCGGCGTAGTCTACAACTTCATAGGGCCCTCTTCCGGTCCCGTCTACTCTCCTTCGCTCTTCCAGAACGCCTACCAGGAGGAACAGGCCGCCAGCGCCAACATGGAGCGCCAGCGGGTCAACAACTCCGCCTCGGTGGAGCCCTCGACCCTGGACATGTTCAGGGAGCAGGCCAGGAAGGACGGGATAGGATTTGGAGAAGGCGGCGGCGACGCTGCGGCCGGGGGCGGAGCGGGCGAAGGTTACGGCGAAGGCGCCAGCGCCTCTGCCGACGTCGCGGCTCCTGACCCTGGAGACTCTTACTCTGCGGCGGGCTCCGGCGGAGGCAAAGGAAAACTTGCCGCCTCGCTGGGTTTTGGTGCCAAGGGCGGCGCCGGCGGCAGCGGTACCTCTATTCCCAAGATGCAGACTTCGGGCGGGCTCTCGGGCGGTATAGGCCAGAATTTCGCGCCCGTCTACAGGGCTCCCGCTGGCCAGTCCACGGATATGCGCGGCGCCTCCGCCTCCAGACTGTCCAATTCGCCGAAGTATACCGTTCCCAACTTCAACAAGAAGGGCGCGTTCGGCCAGGCCAAGTACGCCGGCAAGATGGGAGCCAAAGCCGTCTACTCGGCTTCAGACGCCGGGGCACATTCCGGCGCCACTGAGGCCTTCGCGGGAGAAACCACCGGTTCCGGGGATGTGGGAGGCACGCCGGAGACCGGCGCGGGTCTGGGCGGAGCCGGCGTGTCCGCCGGAGATTCTCTCAAGGCCAATGACCCCAACCTCAGCATGAACGAGAGCGAACCGCCCAAGGTCCCGGACCCCGAAGTCGTCGATCCCTGGCAAGAGACGGCCGATGGCATCATGAACAGCATGCTCTGGTGCGCGGGCGCGCTCATCGTCGGCTATCTGTTCGCAAAGTTAGCCAGGCGCGCGACCATGCCGTGGGTCAAGCTAGCCCTCGCCGCCGTGGCCATCGCAGCCGCCGTGGTCGCGCTGGTCTACGCCATAAAGGTGATAATGGGCGGCTTCAAACTGATGAACGAGTTCGGCCAGAAGTGGATGGGAGGCATGTACATAGGTATAGGCATCATGCTGGCCCTGAAAGCCGTACAGGTCATGCTGGAGGCTATCGGTTCGGCTTCCACCACCACCGACGCGAAGGGCAACGTTATCACTATTATAATCATCCGGTCGCAGGACCAGGGT
>CAZVWK010000008.1:0-7422 GCA_964631475.1 uncultured Elusimicrobiaceae bacterium
GACCCCTGCCCCTGCGGGTCGGGCAAGAAATACAAGAAGTGCCACGGCGCCGGCTGACAAGCCGCGCCGCGGCGGGGGTGTTTTCTGGAACAGATCAGGCCTGACAGCGACAAGGGGCCCGGTACGGCGGCTCCGGCCGGGGCGGCGGCGCCGCCGCTCTCCCGCCTTGCCCGTTTCCGGCCGCCGCGCTCACCGCTCTTTCTCTCGGTCCTCTCCGCCCTTCTGTTGATCCTTTCCGCGCCCGGCATCGGCTACCCGCCGCTTGCCTGGACGGCTTTGGCCCCGCTGACGGCCGCCCTGTGGTTCTCCGCCTCGCGCCGCGCGGGGTTCTTCTATGGCTGGGTGGCCGGGTTCCTTTTCTACTGCGGCCTTCTCTACTGGCTCTTTCCCACCATTCGCGCCGGCGGCCTCGGCCCCGGCCTGGCCGCGGGAGGAGTCGCCCTGCTCTCCGCGCTGCTGGCGCTGGAGTTCGGCCTTTTCGGACTGCTCGGCCGGAGTTTCAGGCGCGCCGGAGTCTCCGCCTTCCCTTTCGCCCTGGCGGCGCTCTGGACTTTGATAGAATGGGCGAAAGTCCTGCTTACCGACGGCGGCCTCTGGTTCCCCTGGTTCCTCCTCGCCTACACCCAATGGCCTAACGAAAGGCTGATACAGATAGTCTCGCTCACGGGGCCGTGGGGTCTGAGCTTCGCCCTGGCCTTCTCCGGCACGCTTATAGGGTCTGCCTTCTTCAGGGAGGTGACGCCGGGCCGCAAGCTGCGCCGGCTGGGCTGGGTGCTGGGCATAGCCGGTTTTCTCTGGCTTTTCGGCAACGGCGAACTCAAGAAGGCCGACGCGCTTCCCGCCGGCAGGACCGTCAAAGCAGCGGCCCTGCAGCCCTGTATAGACTTCTACCGCAAATGGGACGAGTCCTACGCCGGCGAGATAAAGCGGCGGTTGGGCGGCCTGGCCGCCGAGGCCCGCGCCGTCGGCGCCGGGCTTGTCATCTGGCCCGAGAACGCCCTGCCCGGCTGGATAGACGACGCGCAGATCTATTCCTGGCTGACTTCGGTCTCCAGCGGGACCTATTCGCTGGTCGGTTCGGTGTCTAGGGGCGACGGGCGCTATGTCGCGGCCTTCCTGATAGGGCCCGACGGGCGGCAGGAATCCTTCTACAATAAGCGCAAGCTGGTGCCTTTCGGGGAGTATATCCCGCTCTCCGGCATATTCGGCGGCGCGCTGCGCACGCTGGGGGCGCTGGGCGAGTTCTCCGCCGGGACGCGCTTCCAGGGACTTATGGAATACGAAGGGGTTAAGCTCTCGGCCGGCATCTGCTATGAATCGGTATTCCCCTATCTCTCCCGCGCGGACGCGCTGAAGGGCGCGGACCTGCTGGTCAACATGACCAATGACGGCTGGTACCTGGACACGGCCGGCCCTCATCAGCATTTCGCCGTCAACGTCTTCCGCGCGGCCGAGAACCGCCGCCCGATGCTGCGCGCGGCGAACAACGGCATCTCCGTCTTCATAGACCCCTGGGGCCGCGTGACGCACCGGTTGGACCTGGACGAGCCGGGCGTCCTGGCCGCCGAGGTGGCGGCTCCGGAACTGCCGCCCTCGTTCTACGCGCGGAACGGCGACTGGTTCGCCTGGCTCTGCCTCACGATATGCGCGGCCTTCCTGCTGGCGGTGTTCTTCCTGTGAACGGCGAGAGAGCGCCGGCGGGGTCTCTGCCTGCGCCGAAGACGGAGCGCTGGCTTTTCCGCTCCACCACGCTGGCCGGCCTGACGCTGGCCGTCCCTTCGCTCACCTATTTCGGACTTTACCATATCCTTTCGGAAGGATATCCGTCCCTGCCCGCGCACATGGCGGAATTCCTGGCGGCTTCGGCGGCGCTGTTCCTGACCATACTGACCTTCAAAGTTTATAACGACAGGGAAAAAATCGGGCTCGATATCCGCTCCGTCTTTTCCGTGCGGCCTTTCGGGCGCAGCGCCGGCTTCCTGCTGCTCTTCCTGGCGGCGGACCTGGCCGTCAGCTGGGCCGGCCTGCGCCTGATAGCCTCGTATTACCCGGACACGGAAGCCCCGGCGGCGCTGGAAAGAATCTGGACCGTGCCTGGCAACTGGTTCTTCATCGCCGTCAGCACCATGTTCCTGGCCTGCTGCGAGGAGATCATGCTGCGCGGGCTGGCGCTCAACTACGTCATGCAGCGGGCCGGCTTTCTGAAGGCTATGCTCTGGACTTCTTTCCTGTTCGCGCTTTTCCACGGCGGCCGGAACTGGATAAATATGCTGATATTTTTTTCGATGGGGGCGCTCTACTCCGTCGCCTACCTGCGGACGCGCAGCCTGGCCGTCCCCTGCCTGCTTCACGGCCTGCATAACCTTGTCTTCAGGTCCGTGGTCCTGCTGGACCTCGAGATATGGCTGTCCTAGTCTACTCTCCCGGCTACGCCGCGCCGCTGCCGGGCCACGTTTTCAGGCCGGATAAGTTCCGGCTAGCCTTCGATATGCTGGTCAGGGAGGGGGGAATCCTGCGGGGCGATATAGCGCGGCCCGCTCGGATCTCGAAAAAAGACCTCCTCCTTGTCCACGAGCCCGCCTGGGCGCGCAAATGCATGTCCGGCCGGTTCACGGCCGCCGATTCGGCCGCGGCCGAATTGAAGATAAGTAAAGCCGTGATAAAATCCCACCTGCTGCACGCCGGTGGAACGGTCAAAGCCGTAGAGTTGGCGCTGGCCGGAGGGCTGGGGATGAACTGCGGCGGCGGTTCGCATCACGCGCGGGCGGACCGCGGGGCGGGATTCTGCCTGGTCAACGACCTGGCGTTGGCCGCGCGCAGGGCGCAAAAAGAACGGGGCGTAAAAAAGGTCATGATCGTGGACCTGGACGTTCACCAGGGCGACGGCACCGCCTCTATTTTCCGCGGCGACCGTTCGGTCTTCACTTTCTCCGTCCACCAGTCCGACGTCTACCCGGCGAAGAAAGAGAAGAGCTGCCTCGATCTAGCCCTTCCGGCCGGGAGCGGGGGCGCCGCGTACCTGCGCGCGCTGCGCCGGGCCCTGCCGAAAACCATGGCCCGTTTCAGGCCCGGCCTGGTCATATACCTGGCCGGGGCCGACGTCTGCCGCGGCGACCTGCTCGGCGGTCTGGCCCTGTCGCCCGAAGACCTGCGCCGCCGCGACGCCTGCATCGCCGGTCTCTGCCGCGAGCGCCGGATTCCGCTCGCTTTAACCCTCGGCGGCGGTTATCGCAAAAAAACCTACGACACGGCCCGCCTCCACGCCGGCACCATCCTGACCGTGCTACGCGTCTACAAATAAAAGAGCCGGCCCGGAGCCGGCTCTTACCGTCCCGGCGGGGGACCTTTAGTTGACCGTATTGCGGCCGTCGCGCCAGCACTTCCGTGCCGGCCTGCGGCTGGGGCCGAATACCCAGAGGTAGGAGCCGTGACAGCCCGGTCGGCTTTCAACCAGTTTTATGAGATGGGTATGGCCTTTGTCCCGGCCATGCTTGTCGTCGGGGTTGTCCTGCGCGGTGTTCATTCTCTGTTCTCCGGTCGCTTCCACTGCTTTTCCACCATGTATCAGGATATTATAATCCGCCTGCCGGCATAAGGTCCCAGGGGCCCTGCCTGACACTGGATTTTATCCTACCGCTTTCTGGGCCTTTTGGGCTCAGCCCGGCCTTTGACGGTACCCGCTTTTTTATAACATAATAGTACCATTGGGAAAAGACCGGGCGGCCCCGCGGCCGCCGCTCCAGGAGACTCTTATAATGAAGAAAACCATGCTCGCGCTGCTGATGTCGGCCGTACTGCTGCCGCAGGCAGCCCAGGCCTCCGTGAAACTTCCCTCCGGCGTAACCCGGATGGCCTCGGTCGAGGGCATAGACGAGTACAGGCTGGCCAACGGCCTCAGGGTCCTTCTTTTCCCGGACCGCACCAAGCCCGTAGTGACGGTCAATGTAACCTACCTGGTCGGCTCCCGCCACGAGAACTACGGCGAGACCGGCATGGCCCATCTGCTCGAGCACCTGATGTTCAAGGGGACCCCGAAGTACCCGGACATGACCAAGGAGTTCACGGCCCGCGGCGCCCGCAACAACGCCTCTACCAGCTACGACAGGACAAACTACTACGCGACCCTCGCCTCTACGCCCGAGAACCTGGAGTGGGCGCTGGACCTGGAGGCCGACAGGATGGTCAACAGTTTCATAGCGAAGAAGGACCTGGACTCGGAGATGACCGTGGTGCGCAACGAGTTCGAGTCAGGCGAGAACAAGCCGCAGAAAATACTGATGGAGCGGGTGCTCTCGACCGCCTTCCTGTGGCACAATTACGGCAAGGCCGTCATCGGTGCGCGCTCGGACATAGAGAACGTCAGCATAGACCGCCTGCAGGCCTTCTACCGCCGCTACTACCGGCCCGACAACGCCGTGCTGATAGTTGCCGGGGACTTCGACCCCGAAAAGACGCTGGGGCTGGTTGACAGGAAATTCGGCCGGATAAAGCCGCCCAAGGAGCCCATGCAGCCGACCTACACGGTCGACCCGGTCCAGGACGGCGAGCGGCTTGTCACGCTGCGCCGGGTCGGCGACACCCAGGAAGTGATAGCCGCCTACCATATACCGGCCGGCTCCCATCCGGACAGCGCCGCGCTGGATGTGCTGTCCTACATGCTGGGAGACACCCCGTCAGGACGCCTCTACAAGGCCCTGGTCGAAACCAAAAAGGCGGCCTCCGCGGCGGCGGCCGCCTGGGCCCTGCGCGAGGGCGGCGTCATGCTGTTCCTCTCCACGGTGCGCAAGGATTCTTCGCTCGAAGATGCCCGCGACATACTGCTCAGGACGGTGGAGGAGGCCGCGGCCGGCGAATTCTCCGCGGAGGACGTCGAGCGCGCCCGCACGGCCCTGCTCAAGAACATAGACATGGCGATGAAGTCCTCCGAGCGCATAGCGATGTACCTGTCAGAATCCATCGCCGCCGGCGACTGGCGGCTGTTCTTCATTGACCGCGACCGGCTTAAAAATGTCACCGCCGATGACGTGAAGCGCGTGGCCGCGCATTACCTCAAGCCCAGCAACCGCACGCTCGGACTTTTCATCCCTACGGAGAAGCCGGACCGTTCCGAGATTCCTCCTCCGCCGGACGTGGCCGCGCTGGTGAAGGACTATAAAGGAGGCGAGGCCGTTTCCGCGGGCGAGGCCTTCGACCCTTCGCCCGAGAACATAGACGCTAGGACCGTCCGCCGTACCCTGAAGAACGGGATGAAACTGGTCATGCTGCCCAAGAAGACGCGCGGCTCGTCGGTAAACGTGCAGCTCACGCTGCGGAAAGGCTCGCTAGAGAACCTGCGCGGCCTGGGCGAGGTCCCGGCCTTCGCCAGCGACATGCTCATGCGCGGCACTCTCAAGCGCAGCCGCCAGCAGCTGAAGGACGAGCTGGACCGCATCAAGACCCGCGCCGGCATGACCGGCGGCGCCTCGTCCCTGGAGACCGACTCGGCCAACCTGGAGGCCGCCCTGCGCCTGGCCGCGGAGATCCTGCGCGAGCCGGCCTACCCGGAGAGCGAGTTCGAGGTGCTCAGGCAGGAGCGGCTGGCCGCCCTGGAGAAGAAGCGGGGCCAGCCCGATTTCGAGGCCATGAACGCCTGGCAGCGGCATCTGCGGCCCTACCCTTCGGACGATCCCCGCTATACCCCGACGCTGGAAGAGCAGCTCTCCCGTATCAAGGCCGTGAAGCTGGAAGAGGTGAAGGCCTATCACCGGGACTATTACGGCGCCGCCACGGGCGAGATCGCGCTGGTAGGCGAATTTGATACCGATAAGGCGGCGGCGCTGGCCGAAGAGCTGTTCGGCGGCTGGACCGCCCGCAAGCCCTATTCCCGGCTGGTGAGCGAATACAAGGAGATACCGGCGGTCAACCTGCCCATAGAGACGCCGGACAAGGCCAACGCCCAGTTCTACCTGGGCCAGTCGATAAAGATGCGCGACGATCACCCGGATTACCCGGCGCTGGTCCTGGCCAATTTCATCACCGGCGGCGGCTTCCTCAGTTCGCGCCTGGCCGTGCGCATAAGGCAGAAAGAGGGGCTCAGTTATGGAGTAGGGTCTTCGTTCTCGGCCAGTTCGGAGGACGAGTACGGCACTTTCTTCGGCTACGCGATATTCGGCCCCAAGGACGCCGAAAAGCTGGAGAAGGCTTTCCGCGAGGAGCTGGACCGGGTAATAGCCGACGGCTTCACCGACAAGGAAGTGGCCGACGCCAAGAGCGGCTGGCTGCAGCGCCAGGTCCTGGCCCGCAGCAGCGACCCGGGCCTGGCCGGCTGGCTGGCCGGCAACGAGTACCTGGGCCGGCGCATGGCCTGGTACGGGGACCTGGAGAAGCGGGTCATGGCGCTCAAGCCGGAGGCGCTGCGCGAGGCTTTCAGAAAACACATAGTCCCTTCCAGGATGTCTTTCTTCCGGGCCGGCGACTTCGCCGGCGCGTCAAAAGCGGCCGAAAAGGCGGCGCCCGCAGCGCCCGGCAAATAGAGTGGCCGACTGGAAGCTATTCGCTCTGGGCGCGGCTTTTTTCGCCGGCCTGACCGCCGTTCTGGCCAAGGTGGGGGTGAAAGACATTCCCTCCAACCTGGCCACGCTCATACGCACGATGGTGATAATAGTCTTCCTGGGCGGCCTCGTCTGGGCCAGGAACGAGTGGCGCAACCCGCTGGAGCTAAACCGGCACAGCGTCGTCTTCCTGGTCCTCTCCGGCCTGGCGACCGGTCTTTCGTGGATCTGCTATTACCGGGCCCTGCAGACCGGCCCGGCCTCGCTGGTAGCCCCCATAGACAAGCTGAGCATAGTCTTCGCCATAGGGCTGTCGGTACTTTTCCTGGGGGAGAGGCTGGGCCCGTACCAGTGGGCCGGGGTCTCCATGATAGCGGCCGGCACCCTCCTGATAATATTCAAATAAGCCCCCGAACGGAGGGGATTAATGAAAAAGGCCGGCTGCGCAGCCGGCCTTTTTTTGGGGATAGCATGCCTCATGGCGCCCCCCGGCAAAGTTTACTTCAGGTGCCTGCCCAGTATGCCCGCCAGTTCGAACATGGTGATCTGGTCTTTGCCGAAGAGCTTGCGCAGTTTGTCGTCCGCGTTGATATTGCGGCGGTTGACCTTGTCCTGCAGGCCGTTGTCCTTGATGTAGTCCCAGATCTTCTTGACAGCCTCGGGGCGGGGTACCGGCTGGTCGCCTATCACGGCCGCCAGGTCGGCGTCGGGTTGCATGGGCTTCATGAACTTGGGGTTGGCCATATGTATTCTCCTTAAAATGGTGTCCTGCCGACATAGTACTAAAAAACGGCGGCCGAGCGCCTTGCGCCGAGTCAATGAACGGGGCCGGGCTTATAGGCCCTTGGTCCCATAAAACGAAGGGCCCCCGGACTCTTTGACCCAAGTCCGG
>CAZVWK010000008.1:7522-39512 GCA_964631475.1 uncultured Elusimicrobiaceae bacterium
TAGGCCCTTGGTCCCATAAAACGAAGGGCCCCCGGACTCTTTGACCCAAGTCCGGTGGAGGCTAGACTATTGATGAAAATTGATGCAGGTCAAGCGGGTCGAGAGGCAGCCATGATACGCAAGCTTACGATGACAGCCATAGCGGCCCTTCTAATGCCGGTACGGGGCTGGTCCGTCGATTTCGACGGCTCTTCCCGCGGCGGGAGCATAATGGAGCAGATCTCTCAGGTCGAGCTCTCCGTGCCCGCCGAGGCGATAGCCGCCCAGGACCAGGGTATATTCGACTGGCTCTTCGGCAAGAAAGAAAAGGCCGAGTGGACCATCATGGTCTTCTCAAGCGCCAAGAACGATCTGGAACGTTTCCTCCTCAGCGACATAAACGAGATGGAACTGGTCGGCTCCACCGACAAGCTCAATATCGTGGTCGAAGTGGGCCGCATGCAGGGCTACGACGCCTCGGACGGCGACTGGACCGGGGTGCGCCGCTACCTGATACAGAAAGATTCCGACATGACCAAGATAGGGGCCACGATGGTGCAGGATCTCGGCATGATAGACCAGGGCGACTACCGCAACCTGGCCGCCTTCGGCAAATGGGCCAAAGAGAAGTACCCGGCCAAGAAATATATGCTGATAGTTTCCAACCACGGCGACGGCTGGCTCAAGAATAAGGCCGCCTCCGCCGAGAACAAGGGCATCTCCTACGACGAGGAGAGCGGCAACCACATCACCACCCCAGAGCTGGCGCTGGCGATGCGCGAGATCGGCAAGGTCGACGTATTCAGCACCGACGCCTGCCTGATGCAGATGGCCGAAGTGGTCTACGAGATCAAGGACCACGCCGACTTCATCGTGGGCTCCGAGGAGACCGAGCCCGGCGACGGCTACACCTACAACGACTTCCTGGGCCCGATAGCCGCCCGGCCCGCTATGACCCCTCAGGAAGCGGGCAGGCTGACCGTGGACGCCTACGCCAACCACTACGACAAGATAAACCAGGGCTATACGCAGAGCCTGGCCAGGGCCTCGGCCGTGGGCGGCCTGCTGACCGCCGGCAACGCCTTCGCCGACGCGATGATGGCCTCCGGCGAGAAAACGCTGGCCAGGACCGCCCGCGGCGCGACCATCAACTACGCGATACCGGAGAACCGCGACATGTACGACTTCGCCCGCCGCGTGGTAGAGGGTTCCCGGAACGAGCAGGTCAGGGCCGCCGGTCAGGCGCTCATGGACTATATCACCGGGTCCCTGATAATCCACAGCCGCACCCGCGACAGCCAAGGTAGTTTCTGGAGCGGCCCCAAGCAGTACACGCTCTCCAAGGGCATGGCCGCCTACTTCCCCCACTCCGGGCTCGCCAACGGCTACAGCGAACTGGCCTGGGCTAGGGATTCCCGCTGGGACGAGTTCGTCCTCTGGATGAACCAGCCGTAAACAGATCGGGCTAGAGACGACGAAGGCCCCGGGCTCCGCACCCGGGGCCTTCTTATTTGCGCGCGTTTACTTAACTTTCGAGCGGAAGTAGGCGACGGTCTTTTTAAGGCCTTCTTCGAGGCCGACCTTGGGCTCCCATTTGAGCAGCTTGCGGGCTTTGGCGATATCGGGCCGGCGCACCTTGGGGTCGTCAGTCGGCAGCGGCCTGAAGACTATCTTCGACCGGCTGCCGGTGATCTTCTTGACCGCCTGCGCCAGTTCCAATAGCGTTATTTCGTGCGGGTTGCCGATGTTCATCGGGCCGTTGTGGCCGCTCCGCAGCAGCCGGTATATCCCCTCTATGAGGTCCGAGACGTAGCAGAGGCTGCGCGTCTGGCTGCCGTCGCCGTAAACCGTTATCGGCCTGTTCTTGAGCGCCTGCACCATGAAGTTGGGCACGGCGCGGCCGTCCTCCAGCCGCATATTCGGGCCGTAGGTGTTGAAGATCCTCAGCAGGCGCACCTGCACGCCGTGGTAGCGGTGATAGGCCATCGTCATGGCCTCGGCGAAGCGCTTGGCTTCGTCGTAGACGCCGCGGGGGCCTATGGGGTTCACATTGCCCCAGTAGCCCTCGTGCTGCGGGTTTATCAGCGGGTCGCCGTAGACTTCGGAGGTGGAGGCGATCATAAATATCGCTTTCTTGTCCTTGGCCAGGCCCAGCGCCTTATGCGTGCCCAGCGCGCCCACCTTGAGCGTCGGGATAGGGTGCCTGAGGTAGTCTATGGGGCTGGCGGGGCTGGCGAAGTGCATGACCGCGTCCAGCTTACCCGGCACGTGCAGGTAATTGGTCACGTCGTACTTGGTAAACGAGAACCTTTTGTTGCCGAAGAGGTCCTTGATGTTGTCGATATTGCCGGTGATGAAGTTGTCCAGCCCGATGACCGAGTGGCCTTTGGCCAGCAGGTGGCGCGACAGGTGACTGGCCAGGAAGCCGGCGGCGCCGGTGACGAGTATCCTCATTTCAGGGCCTCCCTACCGATTTATAGGTCCAGCCCAGCGCGCGCATTTTGGCGGGATCGTAGAGGTTGCGGCCGTCCACCATAATGGGATGCTTCACCGCCGTCAGGAGCTTCTTCTGGTCCAGACCGGCGAACTGTTTCCATTCCGTGACCAGGCAGACGCAGTCGGCGCCCTTCACGCAGTCGTACTCGTCTTTTGCGAAATAAACACCCTTCATGACCCCGGCCGCGTTCTCCTGCGAGACCGGGTCGTAGCCGCGCACTTTTGCTCCGCGCTTTATGAGCTCGGCCGCTATGTCGATGGACGGCGCGAAGCGCATGTCGTCGGTCTCTGGCTTGAAGGCCAGGCCCAGCAGCGCGACGGTCTTGCCTTCGAGGTTCCAGAGCTCGTCCTCCACCTTCTTGACCAGCCAGAGCTTCTGCGACTCGTTGATATTCTTGACCGTCTTGAGCAGGTCGAAGTCGTAGCCGACCTGGCGGCTGAGCCAGTAGAAAGCCTCGAGGTCCTTGGGGAAGCAGAAGCCGCCGAAGCCTATGCCCGCTTTCAGGAACGAGGCGCCGATGCGCTTGTCCAAGCCCATGCCGCGCGCGACGTCCTCCACGCTGGCGCCGGTTCGCTCGCAGACATTGGCCACCGCGTTGATGAAAGAAATCTTGGTGGACAGGAACGAATTGGAGGCGTGCTTTATCAGTTCCGCGCTCTTGACGCTTGTGACCACTATCGGCGCGCCTTTCATGGGCTTGTAGACGCGGCGCATCAGCTCTTCCGCCCGCTTGGAACTTACTCCCACCACCACGCGGTCCGGCTCCAGGAAGTCCCAGACGGCCGTTCCCTCTCGCAGGAACTCCGGGTTGGACGCCACGTCGAAAGGGATGCGGCGCTTGTTGTGGCGGTTGACCGTCTTCTCTATCCAGTCGCAGGTGGAGACCGGCACCGTGGATTTTTCCACGATGACCGTGTAGTCGGTCATGTTGAGCGCCACCTGCTCCGAGACCTTCTCTATGGCGCTCAGGTCCGCTGAGCCGTCCTCGCGCGGCGGCGTGCCTACCGCGATGAAGACGGCGTCAGCCCTGTGGCCCTTGTGCAGCATACCCTCCTTGACGGAGGAAGCGAAGTGCAGGCGGCCGGCCTTAACGTTCTTTTTAACGACCCTCTCCAGGTCGTCCTCGTAGATGGGCATGACGCCCTTCTCGAGCATCTTTATCTTGCGCGGGTCGTTGTCCACGCAGACCACCCGGTGGCCCAGCTCGGCCAGGCAGGCTCCGGAGACGAGTCCCACGTAGCCGGCCCCCACCATGCAGATATTCACTTTCTCGTTCTTGTTTTTTTTCATCGCTTCCTCGTAAAACCGCCGGCACGCTCATCTGGCATGCCGGCGGTGTATTTGAAAAAAAGACCGAGTTACTTAGCCGGCGAGGGCCCGTTGGAGGGGGCGCAGGCTATCTCGGTGTCGGGCTCGGGCGCTATCTCTTTCGCCCTGGCCAGTTCGCAGGCGCGCTTCTTCTCGGAGCGGCCCAGGAACCAGAAGGCGATGAAGATGATGGCCAGCGCTATCCAGTCCTCGGGCTTCGGCGGCTTCATCTTCAGCAGGAAGAAGACGAGCAGCGTGGCCATGGTGCCGGATATCAGCGAGGTCAGACGGTTGACTAGGCCGGCGAAAGTGGCGGTGCGGCCCTGGAACATGAACAGGAAGACCGAAAAGAAGGCGCCGATGCCGTACGAAAAACCCGCTACGCCGGCCTGAAACCACTGCTCATGCGGCAGTTTGAAGGCGTTCTGGAAGTTGACGACGAAGTCCTTGGGGTTTTCCGGGTTGCCGGTCATGAAGAACAGGACCACTATGGCGGCTATCAGCATGGTGCCGCTGGCCGAAATCTGCTCTACCGCGAAGAACCCCTTGTTGTCGTAAGGAACGCCCTTGGCGCGGGTGTTTTTGAAGTAATTCATGATGTAGATGCGCACGCCGTAGGCGATGATGTAGCTGGTCAGGATGGTCATGGCGGCCGCGTTCTGCACGAAGTCGAAGTCGCCGGGTCGCACATAGTAGAGCTTGAGGCCGACCGCGGCCAGGGCGAGGACGACGCCGACATTCTCCTCCCAGTAGACCTTCTTGGTGAGCAGGCCCTGCCGGATTTGTATCTCGTCCACTATGCGGCTGAGCACCACGACGCTGGCCCGCATGATGATCATGGCCACCATGACGGAGATGGGCAGCAGGTACATCAGGGTGGTCGTGGGGATGATGACCGCGGTGCAGACGCCGGAAGGGATGATGTAGAGGAATTCCTTGGGAAAGGTCAGGCCCAGCAGGGTAGTGCTTTCCTGGGACTTGAACCTGTGCCACTTCCAGTAGACGACGAGCGTTATGCAGAGCGCGGCGGAGAAGGACGTGGAGTAGACCAAGAAATAGACTTCGTTCATGGCCGGGAACCCGGGGGCCTTGTTGAGGAAGTACTTGGGCGCTATGCCGGTGGCTATGTAGGTGAGGAAGTAGCCCAGGGCCAGCTGCAGCAGTCTCTCGGTGGTGCCTTCATGCGTCTTCTGGGTAAGTACGGTCTTGAGCGTCTTTATCATCTCTCGGTTTCCCCTTAGCCTGCGATTACGTTTTTATTATATATAAATCGCGGCATGCTTTTCAGCGGCGGGCGGGGGCGCTGTTCCCCGCCTAAAACCGCGCCGCCATGACTGCCGGTCGAAAGCGCGCGGCATCTACTTGTTCTGTTTTCTTTTTAAGGAGAGCTCGTAGGCTTTCTGGACCTTGGCCTCTATGGCGGAGACCTCGAATGGTTTGACCACATAGTCCATGGCGCCGAAAAGGAGCGCGTCGTTGAGCGTGGCGGCGTCGTTGAGGCCGCTGACGGCTATTATCGGCACATGCGCCGTGGCGGCATCGGAGTGGAACTCGTTCATCAGGCTGATGCCGTCCACGGAGGGCATCATGATGTCGGTGATTATGACGTCCGGGATATTGCCCTCGGAGACGTGCTTGCGCGCGGCGCGCGGGTCCGAGAAGGTTTTGACCTCGTACCTGGAGGAGTCGAAGCCAGACTCGTAGATGTCTAGTATGGCCTCGTCGTCGTCTATCGCGACCAGCTTTATCCTGGGGCTATCCATGTCGGGCTCCTATTTGCCGGCGGCAGGCGCGCTTTTGCCGGCTGGACGTGAAGTCTCCTTGTGTCCGTACTGGATACGGAAGCGGAAGTCGCCGCGGGTCGTTTTCACGTAGAACAGGTCGCGGAGCCCGTATATCTTCTGGCCCGCTATGAAGTCGGAGATAGCCTTGACGTCTTTTTCGCTCTCGAGCGGGATCAGGCGGTGGGGCTGCCTGACCGCGGCTATCAGGTGCTTGTTCTTCTGCAGGTCGTATGTCTCGATCAGCCTGAAGTCGTAATCCTGCCCTACGCGGCTTATGAAGTCTTCCCTCATGGTCCCGACGAGCGGTTCGGCGCTCAGGAAGCCGGCGACCTTCTCGTCGGCAGGGAGCTGCTCGGCGGCCTTGCGGGCCTCGTTTATCGCGTAGGAGAAGGCCTCGCCGAACTTGTTGAGCGGGGCCGTGAAACGGCGGAGCTCGCCGTTTATGTAGGCGGAGATCTTGAGCTGGTCGCCCTTGTAGAAGACCATCTTGCTGCCGGAGGCGCTCTGCGCGTTGAGTATATCCGAGTTCTTTATTTCCCTGAAAAAATCGGAGGCGTACATCTTCTTCACGCGCCCCCGCTTCACGGTCACTCCGTTCGCGGACTCGTCGCGCACCATGACCGCGCCGTCCTCCCCTATCTCGAAATAGTAGTCGACGAAGCCTTTCTTCTGGGAGGCGATGTTCATCCAGGAGGCCTCCTCGGTCGCCTTGAAGGCGCCGCGGCGGGCGGCCCAGGCGGCGCAGGCGGTCGCGATCACCAGCAGGGCCAGGAGCGCAGCTCTCACGGCTTCTCCCCTAGCGCCCGGCCGTCCGCCAGCGATTCCAGCGCGTTATCCAGCGACAGGCGGCTCCGGCCGTAGTGCCAGGCCAGCGCGGCCAGCGCCAGCAGGATGAAGTTCAGCGCCAGCTCGACCCCTATGGGGTTGCTGTTGGCGGTGCCGAAGCAGCCGCAGCTGGTGATGGGCAGGCCCCGGAGCATGGCCTGGGCCAGCAGGACCTGGAAGAAGACCATCAGCGCGCCGATGGCCGCCGCGGAAGCCCTGGTGAAGAGCCCCGCGGCCAGCAGCAGGCCCAGGTAGATCTCGGCCCACGGCACGGTCAGGGAGGCCAGCGAGGCCATCCAGGAGGGGAAGACTTTGTAGGTCTCTATGGCGTAGGCGAACTCTTCGGCCGGGGCGACGGCCTTGAGGAACCCGGCCCAGGCGAAGACGAGTCCCAGCGCCAGCCTGGCGGCAAGGCCGGTCCATTGGGTGAAAGGGACGGTTATTTTGGGCGTCATTTCAGGGTTGTTATGAGAGGCCGTATCTTTTCGAGCAACTGGCCGAAGCCCACGGCGCGCTTGCCGTTGACGAAGAAGGTCGGGGTGGCGCTGATGCCGCGCATGTCCCCCTCGGCCATATCGCCGGTGACCTGCCTGGATATCTCAGGGTCGTCGAGGCAGGCCGCGAAGGCGCCCGCTGCCAGGCCGGCCTTCACGGCGTAATCGTCGAATATCTTCTGCGGCTCTCGCGACATCGACCAGTCGCGCTGGTTTTCAAAAAGCAGGCGGGCGTATTCCTTGAACCGCCCCTGGCGGCCGGCGCAGTCCGCCCTTACGGCGGCCTCGACCGACCACGGGTGGATATTGGCCAGCGGGTAGTGCTTGAAGATTATCCTAACCTTGTCGGGGTAGGCCTTCTCTATTTCCTCCAGGGCGGAATTGGCGTGCCGGCAGGCGGGACAGGCGAAATCTGTGAATTCCTCTATGACGATCGGGGCGTCGGCCGGGCCGAAGTTCCGGTATTCCGGAGCCGGCCTTGCGGGCCCCAGGTTCATGTGGCGCGCCAGCAGGGTCCCCAGAGTTGACAGGAAGACCAGCGCGGCGGCGGCCGCCAGTTTGCGGTAGAGCGTTCTCTTGTCCTTTATCCGCGGGATTTTCAGCATCACGTTATTTTAACTATTTTGGACGCGCTTTGCGCCCCTTTTACCAGCATTATCCGTTTCGCGTCCACTTTGAGCTCCAGCGAGAGCTGCCGTATGGCCGAGGCGTTGGCTAGGCCGCGCTCGGGCCTGGCTTTGGTCCAGACCTCGTAGGAGTCGGCGGCCTTTTTCATTATCTTGTCGCGCCGCTCGCCAGGATGCACCTTCAGCTTTACGAACATCAGTCCGCCAGCAGCGACTCCGAGGTCATATCCTCAGGCTGTTCTATGTCCATGACTTCGAGCACGGTGGGGGCTATGTCCGAGAGTATGCCGTGCGGGCGCAGTTTCGCCGCGGGCTTGTCCTTGTCGATATAGATGAACTCGACGGGATTGGTGGTGTGGGCGGTCTTGGGCATGTCTATCCGGTAGTCCCACATCTCCTCGGCGTTGCCGTGGTCTGAGCTGATCATGACGACATAGTCCTTGGCCAGCGCGGCGTCGACCAGCGCCCCTACGCTCTCGTCCACCACCTCCACTGCCTTCACCGCCGCTTCGTAGATGCCGGTATGGCCCACCATATCGCAGTTGGCGAAATTGACCACGATGAAGTCGTACTTGCCGGAGCCGATCTCGGCGACGGCGCGCTCGCGCACGCGCGGGGCGTCCATCTCGGGATGCTCGCCGAAGCTCGACGGGTCCCAGCTGCCCTTTATCTCGACCTGGTCCTCGCCCGTGTAGGGCGCGGTGCGCTTGCCGTTGAAGAAGGAGGTGACGTGCTTGAACTTCTGGGTCTCGGCCAGGCGCAGTTGCTTGAGTCCTTTCTCCGAGACGACCTGGCCTAGCAGATTGTCCATGCCGCCGCCTTCGTCCATGGCGGAGAGGGCGTTGAACTTGAAGGCGTCGTAGTAGCGGGTGAGGCCGCAGTAGATTATATCCATCTTCTTCCAGCGCTTTCCGGGGTATTCGTCCTCGACGAAGCACTTGGTCAGCTGTATGGCGCGGTCCTGGCGGAAGTTGAAGTGCACTACGGAGTCGCCGTCCTTCATGCCCCGGTAGTCGCCGATGACGGTCGGGGGAATGTATTCGTCGACTATGGGCCGGCCGTTGGGGTTCTTGAGCGAGGCGTAGGCGGTCTCGAGGGCTTCGGCGGCGTTTTTCGCCCTGGGGCCTTCGGCTCTGGTTATGGTGTTGTAGGCCTGGTCGACGAGCGCCCACTTTTCGCCGCGGTCCATGGCGTAATAACGGCCCATGAGGGTGGCGACGGCGGAGTTGCCGGTCTCTTTTACGACCTCGTCGAGCATTTTGACGAAGGAGAGGGCGCTGCGGGGCGGCGTGTCGCGGCCGTCGGCGAAGAAGTGTATCCAGACCCGCCTGATGCCGCGCTTTTTTGCCTCGCGCATGATGGAGTACATGTGGTCCTGGTGGGCGTGGACGCCTTCGTCTTGGACGAGGCCCATGAGGTGGAGGGCCGAGCCTTTGGCCACGCAGTTGTCGAGCGCGGCGGCCAGCGCTTTGGTCTTGAAGAAGGTGCCGTCCTCTATCATGTCCTTGATGCGCTTGAGTTCCTGCACGACTATGCGGCCGGCGCCTATGTTGAGGTGGCCGACTTCGGAGGAGCCCATGTAGCCTTTGGGCAGGCCTACGGCTTCGCCGGCGGGCTCGAGGACGGTGTTGGGCCAGGCCTTGAGGTAGGAGTCCATGTTGGGAGTCCGGGCGTTGACCACGGCGTTATACTTGTCGGGCTTGTGCATACCCCAACCGTCCCTGATTATAAGGAGGACTTTCTTGGCCATTATGAAATCCTTGGTATCCGAAAGAGGTGTCCCACCCTTATATTTTAGGATATCTGGGGTCTCATATATAGGGGGTTCCCCGGCCGGTGGCGCGCTCGTCACGGTCCGCTTTTTCCGGGCCCGCCTCGCTGCGTGCGTAATCCGAGGAAATCAGTCCACCGTTCCAATCGAAATCGGTCCAGTGTTCCAATCTAAAGCAGTCCACCCGGAGCGAAGCGACGCTCTGGCTTATTAGAACCTTTCTTTTTTCTCTGCGAGGCCGGGAGGTCGTGACCCTGGAAGGGGCCGAACCGCGCGTCAGGCTCGAGACGCTGATGGGCCTGCGCTGGGGCCGGCGGTTCTCCCTGCAGGGGATGTCCCCGGCCAGGCTGGACCAGGCCCCCGACTTGGAGGGGTGGCAGACCAGCCCGGCCGGCTTGTCTATGGCGAGCGCCGAGCCGTCCTCGTGGATGACGCGGGCGGAGAGTTCTTCCGGGGGATATCGTCTGATGGTGTCGCGGCGTCGCGCCCGGTATGCGGAAGTACCTCAGGGTTTCGCCGAGGGAGCGGCTGCGCGCGCGCGCTTTTCCCAGCGGCGCGCCCTGCCGGCGTCGATGTGGACGAATCCGGAATCAGGGTAATGTCCCACGCCGCCGGCTTTGAGCCCCTCGGCGAAACGGGCGATATCTTCGGTCGGCACCCCCGGGATCCTTATGTCGGCGGCCCAGCCCAGCATATGCAGGCTCCAGCGGGCCGCCCTAGGGACGTGCTTGTTTAACGACGGGGTGCGGTAGGCGCTCATCACCACGAGAGGATTTCCGCCGAATTTGTCCTCTACGGCGTCCAGTATTTCCATGAGCCTCGCGGGCATCTCCGTGGTTTTCCCGGTCAGGCGGCAGCGCAGCAGGCGGTCGAGCCGCTCCAGCTCTTGCCTGTCGTAGGAGCCGTCCGGGCGGCGATAAGCGGCCGACAGTTTCTCGCGGGTATCGGGCCGGATGAGCCGCAGGCGTCCGTCGCCTCCCAGCCTGACGGGCCGGGGGGGCCTGGCCTTGGCGCGATTTATGAAGATGTGGGTCTCGGGATCGTCTTCTTCCAGGGCGATGACCTGGTCTTCCGTGATCTCCGGCGGTTCCGGCGCCGAGTTTATCAGTTCTGGCATGCGTTCCAGCAGGTCGGCGGCGGTTATTTCCGCGCCCGGCGCGGCGGGCGGAGGGCAGGACGGCAGCGAGAGCAGCAGGAGAAGGACCGCGTTTTTCACCAGGATATTCTAACAATTAAGGGCGGCCGTCGCGGCGGCGGCGAAGGAGGTCGCCACCTCCACTTAGGAGGAAAAAATGGCCGCCGCCAGGGCCATGGCCGAGGCCCTTTGTTCGTCGCCGGGCCTGATCGACGAAATAGAGATGAGCATGGATGTTTTTGAAGCCTACTCCGGCGAGGGGGCGGGCAATCCATTCATCCGCTCCCAGAACCGCTACCGCGCCATAATGGAGGGGGAGATGCCGGCCCGGGGCTCTTCCTACAAAGCGCCCACTTATTATGCGGTGGAGATGATGCCGGGACGAGGAAGCGAGCAGGGGGCCAGGGCCCTCCGCGAATTGCTCAGGCAGGCCTGCCGCGGACGGGACCTGGCCCAGGCCGAAAGGGCCGCCGGCGGACTCCTCTCCTACTGCGCGGCCAGTACGCCCGGCTGATATGACGGAAAGCCTGGCGCTGGAAACGGCTCCGCTGTTCACGCCAAGGCCCTGACGGTCTGCGCCGCCTGGATGGGGTTCGCCGCCGCGGTCTGGTGGGGGGTGAACCGGCGCGGTTTTTATCATCGCGCGGTCAAATACGCGGTCCCGGCCGCGGCCGTCCTCTTCCTCTTATGGCTGCTGGCCGCCGCGAGGTGGCCGTCCTGATGTCGGACATAAGGGGATTCGCTACGCTTTCCGAGAAGATGGACCCCGAGGAACTGGTCTCGCTGCTCAACCGCTATTTCAAGGTGATGATAGATATCGTCTTCAGGCACGACGGGATGCTGGATAAGTTCGTCGGCGACGAGATTATTGCGGTCTTCGGCGCGCCGCTGGATCAGCCCGACTCCGAGGCCAGCGCCATACGCTGCGCCGCGGAGATGCGGAAGCCTATGGCGGACTTCAACGCCGCGCAGAGGGCCTCCGGCGGGCCGCGAAGCCCGCCGTCCTTTTTTATCTGCAGGCGTCAGAACTTATGCCAGAGCATCTGCGTCGTGACGTCGTGGTGGAAGAGCACCTCCGAGGTCTTGACGATGCTCCCCAGTTCCTTGGGGCTGCGGTCGGCGGCCGCCTGCTTGTGGGCCGCGTACTTCTCGTGCGGCGCCTCGCCGAGCGCTCCCCTGAGGAACTCGCTGCCGCGGTAGAGGCGTATCGCGTCGTGTATATTGCCGGGCAGGTAGCGGACCCGGTCGCGCTTGCCCTCCTCTTTGGTCAGGGGCCTGCCGTCGAGCGCCGTGTGCAGCAGCGAGTACAGCGACAGGTAGGGATTGGCGTCGGGGCCGACCGAGCGTATCTCCAGCCGCGCGCTGCGCTCGTTGCCGGCGGGGATGCGCACCATGGCCCCGCGGTCCACCGCCGAGACCTTTATCTGGTTGGGCGCCTCGAAACGGGGGTCGAGGCGGCGGTAGGCGTTGACGCTGGAGTTGAGTATGAGGGACAGCTCCTGGGCGTGATTGAGTATTCGCGAGCAGGCGTCCCAGGCGGCCTTGGAGAGCCCCTCCTCTCCCTTCCCGTCGTAGAATATGTTCCTGCCGTCCTTTGAGAACGAAAGGTTGAGGTGCATGCCGCTGCCGTTTACGCCGCTGACCGGCTTGGGCAGGAAGGTCGCGGTCAGTCCCATGTTGGCGGCCACCTGGCGGCAGACCAGCTTGTAGAGCTGTATCAGGTCGCAGGCGCGCACCGCGTGCGCGTGGGAAAAATTCAGCTCGAACTGAGACGGCGCCACCTCCGGGTGGTCCTTCTCGTTGCGGAAGCCCATCGCGCGCTGCGCCTCGGCGGCGGTGTCGATGAATTTCTTGAGAGGGTCCAGCGGCAGCGAATGGTAGTAGCCGCCCGTGGAGATCAGCTCAAAGCCCTGGCGCTCGTCGTAGTTCTGTTCGGCGTTGAGCCCTTTCATGACGAAGCCTTCCACCTCGGCGGCGACATTGGCGGTCAGGCCGCGCTTCTTCTTCAGCTCGGCCGTGAGCCGGACGAGGCGGGCGCGGAAGTCGGAGTCGTAGAGGGATTTGTCGCGGTTAAGGACGGTCCCGAAGATAATGACCTTGCCGGGGCCGAAGACGTCCGACGGCAGCCAGAAGATGCTGCCCCAGTCTATGCCCAGGCGCAGGTCGCTCTCGCGCTGGGCGGAGAAGCCGCGTATGGAGGAACCGTCGAAGGTCAGGTTGTCGTTGGCCGAGAGGAAGAACTGCTTGTCGTAGTCGAGCATGTGGAAGCGGCCCTCGATGTCGGTGAAGCAGACGGTCACGGCCTTGAGGTGCTTCTCCTTGCGGAGGTACTCGGTGTATTTCTTTTCCAGCGCGGACTGCGGCAGGCGGTCGGCCGCTTCGGCCGCCTCCAGGTTGAGCGCCTGCAGTTTATCGTAGGGTATCTCCAGGAATTTCTTGAGCCCCGAATGTTCGCCGCCGGCGGTCCTAATCATAATCCTCCGTGTTTATATTAAAAAATAAAGAATATAGTACAAATATAGCACAAATTAAATTAAAGTCAAAGGTTTGTCTTAAATCAAGGCGTGGCGGCGCCGCGAAAAGCTATAATATAAGGAAAGATGACCGCGCATACCGCCCGCTGAAGCTTCACCTTCACAATTTGAACCGCTGAAAGAGCCCATCAAGGAGCCCTATGATAAAAATATCCGCGCCGCCCGTCACCCAGGCCTTCCGCAGGACCAAGATGATCTGCACGATAGGCCCCGCCTCCGAGAACCCCGACTGCATACGCGGCCTCATCCGCGAGGGCATGAACGTGGCCCGCATAAACTTCTCCCACTGCAAGTACGACGAGGCGCTCGCCCGGGTCAGAATGCTGCGCGCGGCCCGCGCGGAGATGGGCGTGCCCCTGGCTATCATGCTCGACACCAAGGGCCCCGAGGTCCGCATGTTCGGCTACAGCCGCCCCGTCATGCTGGCCAAGGGCGACACGCTCTATATAGAAAGCACGGATAGGCAGCCCGACCGGGTGGCCGAGCTCCCTCCGGAGGATAAGCGCTTCTACACCAACCTGCCGCGCGTCAACAAGCTCTGCCGCGTCGGCTCCCGCGTGCTCCTGCAGGACGGCTTCATCGAGGCCGAGGTCACCCAGCTGCACGAGGCCTTCCCCGGCGCCGTCACCGTGCGCGTGCTCAACGAGGGCCGCCTCAAGGACAAGGCGCACCTCGCCGTGCCCGGGGCGGACTACCCCATTCCGTTCATGTCCGACAAGGACAGGGCCGACATCCGCTTCGCCGTAGAGAACGGCTTCGAGTACATCGCGCTGTCCTTCGTGCGCACCTCGCGCGACATAGAGGACGTGCGCGAGCTCATAAAGTCGGTGGACCCGGCCTCGGGCATAAGGCTTATAGCCAAGATCGAGGATAAGCAGGCGCTGGCCAATATCTACGACATCATCCGCGACTCCGACGGCGTGATGATAGCGCGCGGCGACCTGGGCATAGAGGTGCCGATAGAGGAGCTGCCGGGCCTGCAGAAGAACATCATCAAGCGCTGCTACCTGGCCGGCAAGCCGGTCATAGTGGCCACGCAGATGCTGGAGTCGATGACGGAGAAGCCCTACCCGACCCGCGCCGAAGTTACAGACATAGCCAACGCCGTGCTGGAGCTGGCTTCCGCCGTCATGCTTTCGGGCGAGACGGCCAACGGCGCGCATCCCGAGCGCGTGGCCAACATGATGGGCAGGATAGTGGACCGCGCCGAGTCCGGCATAGACTACCGCACGCTGGCCCGCGTAACGCACGACTACGTGGAGAGGGACAATATCACCAATATCATGGCCTACAGTTCGGTGGACACCGCCCACGACTGGAACGCCACGGCTATAGCCGTGGTGACCGCCAACGGCATAGGCGCGCGGGCGTTGTCCAAGTTCCGCCCGATCATCCCCATCTACGCCTTCACGCACCACGAGCAGGTCTATCACCAGATGGCGCTAAACTGGGGCGTGGTGCCCTTCCTGATCGAGAACCCGGAGGGGCAGCGCTTCAGCGACGCGGCCAAGCGCATCATGGACCTGCTAAAGAAGCGCGGTTTCATCACCAACGGCGAGAAGCTGGTGTTCATGGCGTCGAGCCCTTTCGGCAAGGGCCGGCCCACCAACACGATGCGCTGCGAGGTAGTGGGCGACGACGCATTCCACGACGAGACCTGAGCCCTGGGCGCCGAGATGGAACGCGGCAGGGTGAAGCGCAGCGTCGAGGCTTCCGTAAAGGACGGCCTCGCCTGGGCGGATATGGGCGGCTTCGTGTAGCCCTACCCGGCCCCCTTCGCGCTTCGCCGCGCGCCTCGTTCAGGAATCCCAGTAAGCCTCTTCCAGGTTCGCCTCCCTTTCGGGCAGGCCGCGCGCCAGGCGCGGCGAGTTCTGGGCCAGCACCTCGTAGCTCACGCGGTTGGCGTACTTGGCTATCTGCGCCAGCGAGGAGTAGGTCAGGGCGTTCTCCAGGTTCTTGGTCGAGTTCGGGACCTTGACGCGGTGGTACTTGCGGGCGCCCATGTCGTGGAGCAGGGCGGCGAGCGCGCCGTCGCCGGCGCCGTTGGTGTTGCGTATCAGGCCCGGGCCGCCCATGAAAGGGTTGATGTGCGTGTAGATCCGCACCGGTTTTTCGCAGTCCGACCGGCGCATCGGGCGGCTGAACTCGAATTTATTGTAATCGGCCAGGGATTTGCTGTGCAGTTCGTAAGTGGTCCGGCGCGCGAACTTCTCGTCCACCCAGCCGGAGAGGTAAAGCCCGTGTTCTCCCACCGTCAGCAGCGCCAGGTCGGCCAGGTCCAGCGCCCTGTCGGCGGCCAGCAGCGGGTCCTGCTCGCCCGTCAGCGCCAGCGCCTCCTGGTCGTTCATGGCGACTACAGCGACGTGCCTTTTTATAAAATCGCGGAAAAAATTTCTCTTCGACGCTATCAGCGAGGATGTGCCCAGCGTCATGACCACGGGGACGCGCGCCTTGAGGGCTATTTCGCAGGCGCGTACTGCGGCGGCGAAGATCGGGTCGCTCTCCTCCCGCAGGAGGTAGGCCGAGATCAGCAGCGCCGAGGCCTTCTCCACCACCCCGGCGGGTACGGATTCCGGCCTGAAGTCGTTCATACAGCCCTTGCTGATGCCGAATGTCCGCTCCCCCTCCGGCGTGACGAAGCATATCGCGCGGCCCATCGGGTTGTCCGAGGGCTGCAGCCAGGCCAGGTCCACCTTCGAGCTGGTATTGCGTATATACTTGAAGGCGTAGTCCCCGAGCTCGATGTTGCGCTTGATGGCTCCCAGCGCCACTGAGCGTTCGTCCGACAGTATGGAGTAATTGTGCAGGGTGTTGCCGACCGAGCCGCCGGCGAACTCGCCGCGCACGCGGCCGGCCGCCTTGAGTTCGCCGTAGATCCTCTCCGCCGCCTCGTCGGGCAGTATCCTCGACTCGCCCTTTTTTAACCCGTGGCGTTCCAGGAACTCCGGCTCGACAACGCATTCTATGTCCACCAGCAGCTGGTCTATGCCGACCAGGTAAAAAGGCTCGTCCTGCACGGAGTGAGGATCGGCGCTCTCCCGGCCTTTCTCGGTCACGGGGAAGTAATGCTTGTTCTTTCTTTTTCCGGGAAATTTCATCGTCGCAGTTTCTTTCCTTATATGATACAAAGTTGCGGCCGCCGGGGGTAAGCCGCGCGGTGGCCGCGCGGTGGCCGATTTTGTATCATAGGCCGATGGGCCACGATTTCAAGCTTTTCTTCGGCTGGCTTTCCGTGGCCATGATGCTGCTTTCCCGGGCCGGCTACATAACGGACATCGTCCGCGGGCGAACCCGCCCCCATATGTTCTCCTGGTTCATCTGGGGCACGATCTCGGTCATAGGCTTCGCCGCCCAGGCGGTCGAGGGCGCGGGGCCGGGGTCCTGGGCCCGCGGCATCGGCGCCGCTACCTGTTTCCTGCTGGCCTGGGCCGGCTGGGTCGTAGGCGAGAGGGAGATAAAGCGGGCGGACTGGCTTACACTGGCCGTGGCGATGGCCTCGCTGCCGCTCTGGGCCCTCACTAAGACGCCTTTCTGGTCCGTGCTTATCGTCTGCTTCATAGATACCATAGGCTACGCGCCTACGGTGCGCAAATCATGGAACCGGCCCCGGACCGAGCAGGCCGTCAGCTACCTGCTCTCCTGCCTGGCGGCCGGCTTCTCACTGGGGGCGATAGTGGAATATACCCCTTCGACCTGGCTTTACCCGCTGGCGCTGTTCTTCACCAACGGTTCGATGTGGGCGCTGCTGCTGGCGCGCCGCCGCGCGCTGGACGCGTCCGCCGCCTGAGGAAGCATTTATGTCGAACGAGCTGGATTTTCTGCCCCTGATCGGCCTGGCCGCCGGCGCCGCCATGTTCGTCTTCGGCTGGCTGAAGAAGAGCCGCGTCGCTTCCGTGACCGGGGCCCCGCTCAGACCGACCGGCGGCCTGGTCCCGGGCGAGCCGCAGGTGATAAGCGGCAGGGCCGGGGCGCTGGTGGAGCTCAAGGCCCCGGTCAGCGGCCGCCCCTGCGCTTTTTTCCTGGCCGGGGTGGAGGTGACCGTGCGCACCCACAGCAGGCGGGGGGGCACGAGGATGAACTGGGCGCAGGCCGAGAACCGGGCCTACGGCTTTTTTTTCGTGGACGATTCCTTCGGCCGGGCCCTGGTCTGCCCGACTGCCGGCAGCCTGGACCTGCGCAAGGCCTCCGAGAGCGACGGCGCCCTTTTTCCCGTCGAAGGCGAAAGGCGGACCACCGAGGCGGTCATACTGCAGGGGGAGGAACTGACGGTCCTGGGCTCGCCGCGCCCGCTTGCCTCTTTCCTGGAATATATCCGCGACACCCCGGAGATATCCCTGCCGGCCGAGGCCTTGGAGCGTCTGCTGGAACTGTCGAAGGACCCTGCGGCCGGATCTTTGCCCTGTTTCTTCGGCCGCGGCGTCTCCGTGGTGGCGGACCAGGGGTATTCGGATTATGTTTCCTGGAAGACGGCCTCCGCCTCTTCCTATATATGGGGCGGGCTGGCCGTGGCGCTGGTATCCGCCTGGATATTCGTCCGGTCTTTCCTCGCCGCGGTCCAAAGGACCGTTCAGTGAACAAGGCCTTTGGGCCTATTGACTAATATCAGTAAAAAATATGCTATGCTTCCGTTAGGTTCTTAAAAGGGCCTCAGAATCCGGCAAGGAGAGTGCTTATGTTCAAAGCGGTGGCAATAGCGTTAATGGTTCCTACTATAGCCGTGGCGTCCGAGCTTCCGGACCTCAACGGCCTGCGCGGCATAGACGTAACCGGCGTGGTTCAGGTGGACGAGCCTATCGTTCCCTCCGTCCTGGCCGGCGGCAAGATAGTCGGCGGCGTCCAGGCACAGAAGGGCGAATTCCCTTTCATAGTTTCGCTGCACGCTTCCAGGCACTTCTGCGGCGGCTCCCTGATCAAGAAGGACTGGGTGCTGACGGCGGCCCACTGCGTAGAGGGCGGGTACCTCAAGTCGGTACTCATCGGTCTGCACAGCCAGCTGGAGACCGGGGCGGCCGAGCGCTTCACCCCCGTCAAGGTCGTAACCCACCCCGGCTGGGATACCAACACCATGTCCAACGACTTCGCCCTGATAAAGCTCTCCGGCGAGTCCGCCTACGAGCCGGTGAAGCTCAATAAGAGCGAGATCGCCGGTCCCGCCGGGTTCACCACCGCCGGCTGGGGCACCACCTCCGAGGGCGCCTGGTCCGGTTCCAGCCTCCTCATGAAGGTCGACGTGCCCTTCGTTGACGCCGGCAGGTGCGACGGCGCCTACCCGGGCAAGATAGACGGCAGCATGATCTGCGCCGGCTTCGACGAGGGCGGCAAGGACTCCTGCCAGGGCGACAGCGGCGGCCCGCTCGTCATGGGCTCGGGCTCCAACCGCTCCCTGGTCGGCGTCGTCAGCTGGGGCTACGGCTGCGCCCGCCCCAACAAGTACGGCGTCTACGCCAAGGTCAACCACGTCATCGACTGGATCGAGGAGAACACGAAGTAATTCTCCCGTCCCGGCGACGACTCCCGGCCCGCCTCACAGCGGGCCGGGTTTTTTTGTACCATCTCCTTCGTATGATTTTAAACCCGCGGAGGCAATATGAGCGAAGAGATAACTTTGAAATCCGGACTTAAATACAAGGACCTCGAGGAAGGCGGCGGTTCCGCCGCGGTCAGCGGGAAGAACGTGAAGGTGCATTATACCGGGACGCTGGCCAACGGGAAGAAGTTCGACAGCTCCAGGGACCGCGACGAGCCTTTCGAATTCAGACTGGGCGCGGGCATGGTGATAAAAGGCTGGGACGAAGGCGTGGCCGGGATGAGGACAGGCGGCCGCCGTCTCCTGGTGATACCGCCGGACCTGGGTTACGGGCAGCGCGGCGCGGGCAAGGTGATTCCCCCGGGCGCGACGCTTTATTTCGAAGTCGAACTGCTGGGAGTGGACTGACCCGGAGGCCTCAGCGGGCTTCCTCGAAAACCCCGGCCACCCCGGGGTTTTCCTTTATGGAGCGGAGGCTGGCCGGCCTGGCCCACCCGAAGATATAGACCCTGCTGACGCCGCCGGCGTGCACCGTAATCCCGCCGCCGAACACGAAATCGCCGGAGGCGGAAAGATCGGCCAGCAGCGGACGGTAATCCGAGGACTTTGGCAGTATGCGGACGAAGACCCGCTCGGCCCCGCCTTTTACGGAAGAAGAAGAGACGGCGTCGCGCAGAACGGCGGGGCGCTTCGCGGCGGAGGCGGCGGGCGAGCCGGAACTCTTCCTGCCGCGGTAGCCGTAAGCGGTCTCGAAGAAATCCTGGGCGGAAGGATTGAGCGCCGACGCCGCGGAATCCGCCGCGCAGGTCCCCGCCAGTATTATCGCCGCCAGTATCGCCTTGAAAGTCATTCTTCCTCCCGTATTAACAGTATTGCCCTGTAAAAACCATGTAATACATTGTATTTCATTCCCGGCTTTCGGTCAGGGGTCCGCGGACCCTCTTTCTTATAGGCCCTTTGTCCATATAATAATGTAAAATTCCTCTATGAGTACCAGGCCGGAAACGACCAAGGGCGGGGCCACAAGGGGCCGGATACTTCAATCCGCCATAAAGCTGGCCGCCGGCCGCGGTTTTGCCGACATGAGCTTCCAGATGATAGCCGACGAACTGGGGCTGAGCCAGTCGGCCGTCATGTATCATTTCCCGGACAAGAACTCGCTTTTCAGGGGCATGGTGGAGGCTATAGTCCGCCATAACCACGAGACCGTGGACGCCCTGTCCGACATAGCCGACGATTCCGGCCGGCGCCTGCTCAAGCATTGCCTGGGCAATGTCCTGTGGGCCCTGCGTTACCGGGAGAGCGACGCGCAGGTCCTTATACTCCTCTACTACCTAGCGGGGAGGGGGTCGGATTTCGCAGCGCTCTTCTCCGGCATGATAGCGGGGGGGCGCGAACGCATAAAGGCCCACCTGCTGGCCGGCGGGCGGGAGAGGCTCTTCAGCGTGCCCGATCCGGACGCGGCCGCCGCGCTGATACAGGATTCGCTTTTCGGGGCGATGCTGCACGCCGCCTCCTCGCCGGCCGGCTCGGTGCGCGAGGAGGAAATAGAGCGCAAGCTGCGGCTCCTGGTCGCCTCGGTGACCGGATGGAAGGAATAAAAGGGGTTAATATGCCGATACAGCTCGACGAAGCCGAGGCCAGGGTCCTGGGCGCGCTGGCCGAAAAGGCCCTCACGGTCAGGGAGCAGTACCCGCTCACTTTCAATTCGCTGCAGGCCGCCTGCAACCAGAAGACCAGCCGCGAACCTGTGATGACGCTGGACCTCGATACCATGGGACGGGCCGTGCAGTCCCTCATCGACAAGGGGCTGGCGGAAAGGGTGCAGTCCCCCGGCGACCGCGTGCCCAAGTTCCGCCACCGCATAAGCGCCCTGCTTGGCACCGACGACCCCAAGGTCGCCGGCGTTTTCATCGTCCTGCTGCTGCGTGGCCCGCAGACCCCCGGCGAGATAAAAGGCCGGACGGAAAGGCTCTGCCAGTTCTCCGGTACGGCGGAAGTCGAGGGGCTGCTGCAGGAGCTGGCGGCCAGGCCCGAGCCGATGGTGGCCCGCCTGCCGCGGCAGGCCGGGCAGAAAGAAACCCGCTTCGTCCATCTTTTCTCCGGCGCATCAGAGGGGGACACCATTAGGCATGGTGTACCCGTACCGCTCCAGCCGGACAGGCTGGCCGCCCTGGAGTCGCGCGTCGCGGCCCTCGAGGCGGCGGTGGCCGCCCTCAAGGATCCGTCATAGGCCTTTTTATCTCCCCGGTTTTGAGCCGTAAGGCCGTAAGGCCTTGAATTCGCGGCGGGGACTGGTTACAATATCGTATGCCCCCGCGCCAGGGGCGCATTCGTTTTACGGGGGTATCATAATGAGCAGGGCATTCGTCAAGAACGAGGGCGAGAGCGCCCCCGCGGAGCCGGTCGAGCGCCGGCCCAGCGGGCGCCCCAACTATGTGACGGACGCGGGGCTGAGGGCCCTTGAGCGGACCGTGGCCGGCCTCGCCCGCCGCCGCGACGCGCTGCTCGACGAGAAGGGGGACGCGGAGCGCGGGCTGGAGCTGAGGCAGGCGGAACTGGACCTGCTTTATTATGAAGGTCAGATGAAGCGGGCGATACTGATAGACAACCGCGGCGCCGCTCATACGGACGTGCGTTTCGGCGCCTCGGTGCGCGTGCGGGAGGCCGGTGGAGACATGAAGGATTACCGGATAGTGGGGGAGGACGAGGCCGACGCGCCGGCCGGGCTGATAAACTGGGCTTCGCCGCTGGCCGGCGCCCTGCTGGGCGCCAAATCCGGGGACAAGGTGGTCTGGAAGCGCCGCCAGGGGGATATGGGCCTGGAAATAATTTCCGTGGATTATCCGAAGGGCTGAGATTCAATCGTCGAAGCCGTCGCGCCGCTCGCGCTTGAGGCCCGAGCGGCGTTTCTTTTCGTCCAGCCTGCGAAGCTTGGAACCGTAGGTGGGCTTCGTCGCCCGGCGGCGTTTCGGCGGGCGCAGCGCCGTCGCTACCAGCGAGTCGAGGCGGGCGCGGGCCGCGCGGCGGTTCTGCTCCTGGGTGCGGTGCTCGCTGGCCTCTATCAGCACCTCGCCCCCGTCGGTGAGGCGGGAGCCGGCCAGGACCCTGAACCTCTCCTCCGCCCAGGGAGGCAGGCCGGAAAGCGCCGGCGAGAAGCGCAGCTGAACGGCGGTGGCCACCTTGTTGACGTTCTGTCCGCCGTGGCCGCCGCTGCGTATGAAGCGCTCCTCTACGGAGCCTGGGTTCACCCGGAAGCGTCTTTCGCCTTCCATGCCAAAATATTATCATATAGCCGTGGATATTGAGAGGTATTTCAACCTGTCCGAGGCGGCCGTGTGGTTCGCGGCGGGCCTGGCCCTGGCGGGGGCCCGCAACGGCGAGCCGTTCTACCGCATGAAGGCGCTGACGGCCGCCGCCGCCGCGCTCTTCGTCCTGTTCGGTCTCTCGGACCTGACCGAAATGAAGACCGGCGCCTGGTGGGCGCCGGCCTGGCTGCTCGCCTGGAAGACCGTAAACGGCCTGGCCCTGCTTTTATGCGTAGGACGCATGTATTACCTTTTCAGGAAAGGACGGGAGGAAAAATGATAAAGGACACTCTGGCGAGGATAGAGTCGGCGATAGCCAGGATAGAGGCCGGCGGTTCCAAGGACAAGGCCGAGCTGGTCTCGCTCCTCAACAAGCTCAAGGCCGAGCTGGCGGCGCTGCCGCCGGATCGCATCGAGGAGGCCCGCAGCCTGGGCCGCTTCACGGAGGCCGCCGCGCACGAGGCTACGCGCGGCGACGCCAGCGGCCGGCTGAAGGAGCTCTCGATAGAGGGGGTCGAGCAGGCGGTGAAGGGCTTCGAGGCCACCCACCCGACGCTGACCGGCGTGGTCAACGAGATCTGCATGATCCTGGCCCGCATGGGCATATGAGGCGGCTGCTGGCGGCGCTGGCGCTGGGCCTTTGCGGTTGCGCGACGGGCGCGCCGGAAGGCGTGGAGCCCGTGACCGGCTTCGAGCTGGACCGTTATCTCGGCAAATGGCATGAGATCGCCCGGCTGGACCACCGCTTCGAGCGGGGCCTGTCGAAGGTGACCGCGGAATATTCGATGCGCGACGACGGCGGTGTGCGCGTGGTCAACCGCGGCTACGACGCCGGTAAAGACAAGTGGAAGGAGGCCGAAGGGCGCGCTTATTTCACCGGCGCCCGCTCCGTCGGCAGCCTGAAAGTTTCTTTCTTCCGGCCTTTCTACGGCGGCTACAATGTAATAGATCTGGACAGGGAAGGGTATTCCTGGGCGCTGGTCTGCGGGCCGGACAGGTCCTACCTCTGGATACTCGCCAGGACCCCGGAACTGGATCCCGCGACGCTGGGGCGGCTCAGGGCGCGGGCCGCGGAGCTGGGTTTCGACACGGAAAAACTGATTTATCCGGGCTGAGAAGAGCGGGGGGAAGATAAAAAGGACGGCCGGGCTGACCCGGCAGTCCTTTTTTTTGACGCGGGAGGCCTTACTTCAGAGCGGCCTTGCCGATATGTTTCCAGGCGTCCTTGAGTTCCGACTTAATGTTCTTCAACTCGGCGGCGCTGGCGCGTCCCACGCGCTCGTAGCGCTCCGCCACGTCGTCGACTATCTTCTGATAGGCCTCTTCGTTGAGCTCCTTGAGCTTTTCCGCCTTCTCCAGCACCTCGCCCTTCATCTTGAGGGTCCAGCCGGCTATGAGCCTGCGGTTCTTCTCGCCGCGCTTGCCGGTGAGGAAGTAGGCCCCGAGGGCGGCTAGGGCCGCTATGCCCACGCCCACGCCAACCGTTTTGGTTGATTTCTTCATAATTGATCCCCTTGTCTTGTAAACTTTGTCTTCCTGCATGAATGTTACAAAATCGCGCTGGGGCCTGTCATTCCGAAACGGTCCCGAAACGGTCCCCTCCGGAGAGGGGGCCGCGCCTACAAAAGCCCTTGTTTTACAGGCTATTTAACGTACCAGTACCTGCCCGAGAGGGTGCGGGCTATGCGCAGCCTGCCCCCCTCCTCCTTCAGTTCGTCGCAGACCGCCGCCTTCTCCTCGTGCTTGAGGTTGCGCTTGAAGATGCGGCTGGTTATCACCGTGTCGTAGCAGGCCTGCAGGGCCGAGCCCTGCTGCGTGACTTTCAGTCCCGAGACCGAGAACCTGATCTCGTCATACAGGCGGAAGTTGTTGCGCAGGTTCTCCTCCAGGTCCTCGAACGTCGTGTCGTCGCCGCCCGCCCCCCAGTCCGGGGAGATCAGGGCCATCACCTGCGCGGCGTTTTTCGCCTCGTAGGCGGCCCTGAACTTGTCGTAGAACTCCCGGACTTCCGCTTCTCCCGGGCCGGCCTGCCCCGACGCCGCTCCTGGCGACGCTCCCCCGGGGGCGGCCCTGGCGGCCTCGTCCAGGCAGTATTTCTCCAGTTCCGGAGTAACCTTCCAGGGCCGCGAGGCGAGATACTCCCGGTTCTTCTCGACCCCGGAGGACTGACAGGCGAATGCCCTCATGTTGCCTTCTATCTCCTCCGCGCGCCTTACCCTGGAAGCGTAGGCGTCGTAGAGCTCCTTAAGGTTCTCGCGGCTGCCCTTCGAGAAAAGGCTCGCCTCATAACTGACTTTTTCCGCCTCGGCCAGGGCCGCCTCGGTCTCGGCGGACGGCAGCTTTACCGGGATAGATCCGACCGCCTCTTTCATTTCCCGCACTTTCTTGTACAGTGCGTCCCGCTTGGCGTAGAAGTCCATCGCGGCCGCCTCGACCACCCTTTCCTCCAGCGCGGCCAGATTTTTGCGGTGAGCGGCCAGTTCCAGGAAGCAGCCGGCGGCTACCGCCTTTTCCCGGCCGAGGAAACCTTCCCGGCTCTCTTCGAGGGCTGCGGTGCCGCATTCCGCCGAGTCCAGGACCGGCTTCAGCCGCCCGGCGTAATGCTTCTCGAAATTGGCCTTGTCCATCGTCATCGTAACGGTCTTGGACTGCCACGAGGCGAGCTTCTTCATCTCGGCGGGCGCTCCGCCGAAAGCGGCCAGGAAGCGGCGGTTGGCGGCCATCTCCTCGTCCCATTTCTTCTGCAGCGCCCGGGCTTTGCCGCCGCGGCCGCGCATCTGCGCGATATGCTCAGAGCTCATGAAAGGATACATCAGCTGTTTCTGGGCGTAGGAGAACTGGTACAACTGGGCCCTGAAGTCGTAGTTCTCGGCGCCGTAGAACTCGGCCATTGCGGCGTTCTTCTGCCAGAGGTCGGAATATTTGCTCAGCGCGTCCTTGTATACCCGCTCGTATTCCGCGGTCTTCGCCGCGTAGTCCTTAGCCTTTTCCTCCGCCAGGGTCGACAGGGTCTCGAAGGCCGCGCCGATGCCGGCCAGGGAGTCGCGGTATTTCTCCATCGTCTTCAGGTCGGGATTCTTCCTGCCCGCCCAGGACCAGCCGATCCACTTGTCGTAATCTTCGTCGCGGTTGTTTCCCCACTCTATGGCCTGCATGACGCTCTCGCAACGCTGCAGGTCCCTGCCCTTGGCCGCGGTCTCGAATTCGCCGCGCAACGCCGCGTAGAAGTCTTCGAGCGTCGAGTCCCTGTGCCCTTTGAGCGTCAGCGCCGCCAGGTCCTTCTTGAGTTTCAGGCCGTAGTCGTCGAGCCGCTTGTCTATCTCAGAGGCGTCGGCGGCGAATTTGTCGTAAGGGGCCCGGCAGGCGGCGATCTTTTCGCTGGAGGTGCTGCCCGACCCGATGATGTTCAGATAGGGGTCTGCGCAGGCCCTTCTGATCCGGACCGCGGAGTTCAGGATCAGGTCCTTGAGCCTGCGGTATTCCTCGGGCGAGACATTGTTGGTCAGCAGCCGGTCGGAGTTCAGGCCGTATTCGCGCAGCAGGCCCGAGAAGTCGGGCGGAGTGAAGGACTCGAGGCTGTTGGTTTCCGCCTGTTTCTGCGAGACCTCGACGGCGGCCATGACCTTGTCGGTCTCCGGGTCGCCGGTCTTCACCGGCTCGCGGGCGGCGCGGCGCCTGTCGAGCTCCTTGTTCCAGTCGGTTTCCAGCTGGGAGTAGAGGCGCTTGTCCTTGATGTATTTGAGTACTTCGGCACCCGAAGCCGGGCGCTTGAGGAATTCCAGCATCTCCGTGATATTCCGTACCCGGCGCTCGGCGCGGTCGCGCATGGCCAGCATCTGCTGGCGGGCCGCCACCTTGGCCTTTATCCGCTCCTGGTTTATGCGCGCCAGCTTCTCCTTGCGCTCCAGCTCCGCCCGGCGGCCCTCGTAGGCCTCCTTCATCTTGGCTACTATGCCGGACCGGTTGGCGCCGATGACTCCCAGCATCCGGCTTTCCACGCCCATTGCGTACTTGGGCCCGGTCCCGTAGTAGTAGTCATTCCAAGCCGCGTTCAGTTCGGTCACGGTAGTCTTGCTGAGCACGTCCTGGTGGAACTCCTCCGCCCTGTTCTTAATGGCCCAATCCTGCCAGTCATTGACGTAGGTCTCCACCGCGCCGTAGACCTGCTTGACGGTCTCTACATAGACGCCCATTACCGGAAAAAGCAGTTTCAGGACCTCCATCTCGGCGGTCTCTTTCATGTCGTTCTTTATGTTCTCAGGCTTGTAGCTCTCGAAGAACTCGTCCACCGCGCGCTCCGGCTTGCCCATCGAGATGTCGTAGACCAGCTGGGCCAGCAGTTTCGGGTCCTTCAGGCTGGGGATGCGGCTCTTTATGGTGTCTTCGACGACGGTCTGGATGAGCTCAGCCGGCACGCTCGCGGCCCCCACCTGCGCCGGCAGCGCCGCCGCCAGCAGCGCAAATACTATTCTTTTCATTTTAGCCTCCGGTATAAAATTCAGAAGGCCCCGCCGCCGGGGCCTTCCTGCGCGCCAACTAAAATTTCCTGAATTTGAACGTCACGCTGTACGGCCCGCTTCCAGAGATGGATATTACCTCGATTGCGTACAGCGAGCCGCCTGATTTTACGCCGTAAGTCTTGCCGGCGTTGTTGTCGTTGGGGCAGGTGCCGGTGATGGCCTGCACATCGGCTGAAGTTACGGTGGAGATGCTCTTCCCGGGGATCTCGGCGATTGCGTCGCCGGCGGCCGGGTAAATTGAGGGGTTGCCGAGATTGAAGGTGACCTGCCCCGTGTAGGCGCCGCCGCATCCGGTAAATGTCGGGGCTGCGTCCGCGGACTCGTCATCGAGGTCGTAGGAGAAAATGCCGTCGACGTCGGTCACGGTCTTCTGGGTGTAGCCCCCCCCAAGGAGCCCGGTATCGTCTATGACCAGGTTGGTCCCGGTATTCCCCAGCACCTCGCCGGTGGCCACGTTCTCAGCGTCCGAGAGGCCGAACATCAGCGGCTGTTTCATGCTGTAAAGCGACAGCTTGCCCTCTTTCGGATCGAAGACGAACTCCGTGCTGCCGCTGTCGGTGCTGGTCTGGCCGGTCTTGTTGACCATGACCAGGCGGTTATAGGTCACCGCGGCGAAGACGCGGCCCCCGGCGCCGGCCGCCACGTTGTTGAGCGTGTAGCGCAGGTTTATGGCGCTCAGGGCGTCGAAGTCGCGCTTGACCGCGCGCTCGAGGATGGCCTTGTCGCCCGCGAAGTTCTCCCCCACGCCGGCCATGAACCTGCGCAGGTCCTCGGCGTTATAGGCCTGGAACAGCGCGTCCAGCGCCTCACGCACCTTGGCCTGCACGTTCTCATCGGAGAGGACCAGCTCCTTGCGGGTCTCTTCGGGCTTGTTCATCTTGCCGGCTGTGTCGGTCACCTCCACCAAGAGGGCGTAGGTCCTGCCCGGCTCCGGTTTGAAAGAATACTCGAAAGTCCCGTTGTCCGCCAGCTTTACGTCCGCCCAGGTGGCCTTGTCGTCCAGCGTGACGCGCACGGCGCCTATCTGCCCGCCGGAGGCGCGGCCGGAGATCTTCACCAGGCCGCCTGGGCCCAGCATCTCCCTGTAGAGCTTTATCTTCGGCCCGGTTTCGTCGGCCGAGACGCCGTTGATGTGCAGGTATTTCAGGCCTATCTCGGTCTTCGACTTGCCGAAGATCCACCACTTCGCGTCGGCGGCCCCGGCGGAGACGAGCAGCGCTGCGGCGATGCACAGGAGTTTCTTCATATTGTTCCCCTCTTTAGTCCTCTAGAAAGCGGTGTTAAGGCCCACGGTCACGCTCTTCTCCCGGAAGTTGCGGCTCGCGGTGGTGAAGGAGTAGTCGTTGAAGCCGGCCCTCAGGAAGAGCGTGCTCTCATTTAGCTTCGCGAGCAGCCTGGGCCGCCAGTAGGCGGAGAGGGCCGCGAAGAACCGGCTGGAATCGTCCGTCCCGGCGGCCGACTTGTTGAGCGTGTTGGCTCCGAGGCGCAGGTCGGAGGTCAGGCTGGCGCCAGGGGCGTCCACGCCGAGACCCAGCGAATACTCGTAGAGCTTGTCTGTCTCTTCGGCGAGCTCGTCCCGGGAGTACCAGGTGCCGAGGTTTACCGAGGGCTTGAGCACCACGACCCTTACCTCGTGGCGGGAACTCAGCGAGGTGTTGAGGGTCACTTCGCTGGCGTCGCGCACGCCGGTCCGGGTCCTGTAGAGGGTGTAGCCCAGGCTGGTGTCCGAGTCGAATTCCCCGAAGCGGTCCCGGTAAGCGGCGTTCAGGTAATGGTCGGCGCCGCTGGAGCCCGCGCCGTACTTGCGGTCGAACTTGTAGGAGAGGTCGGCGGCGGAATAGGTGCGCGCGGCGAAGGGACGCTTCACGGAGACCCCGAGTTCCGGCTTCCAGTTGGAGGTGGTGCCGGCCGCGACGTTGCCGTCGAGGTTGTTGCGGTACCAGAGCAGGCCGGAGTTGAAGGTAACCCGTTTCGAGTACTTGTAGCGCCAACGGGCCTTGAACTTGCGGCGGTCGGGAGTGGCAGAGCCCAGCGGCGACAGGAAGTCGGGGTGCACGTTCTCGTACTCGAGGGTCACGCGGCTGGGGTCGGCGTCGCCGGTGATCTCGAAGCGCGCGGCCGCGCCCCGCTCGGAGAGGCCGTTGGTGGCCTCGTCGTAGTCGGAGGCGGAATACTCGCCGTTCATCGCCAGGCCCGGTATCGGGTTGTAGCCGAAGTCGAAGCCGTAGTTCTTCGCGTCGTAGAGGGAGTCCGTGGCGGAGATCCGGCCGGTGTCCTTGGCGCCCACGTAGCTGGCCGCGGCCCAGAGGTCGGCGCCCAGGCTCTGCTTGAGGCGCAGGCCTGCGGCCTGGCGATTCACGGTGCGGGTCGCGGGGTCGCGCCAGAGCGAATCCCAGCGGGGATAGGCCGAGCCGAATACCGCAGTCAGTTCCGGCAGTTTGGCGCCCCCGCCTGCGAAGCGGTAGGAGCCGCCCTTCAGCGAGGTGGCCAGCGAATACTGGGAGAAGGATTCGAACACGTCGCCCACGGCAAGCGTGTGCGCCTTGTTGGTGGCGCGGGCCTGCAGGTTGGTCAGGGAGACTTTCCTTGCGTCCGCCCGCTCGTCGTCGGTGGCCTTGGCGCCGGCCGCGTAGTTGTAGGTCCAGGCGCCTTTCGTGCCGTTGCCATATACGTTCAGAACTTCGAGGAAGTTGTTCCCCTCGGTCAGGGCTGAGGCCGCCTTCCCGGCCCCCTTCACCGAATTGTTCACCACGGACAGTTCATTGGCCGCGTGGAACTCCGACTCGGCCCTGGCCCCGGCGGCCGCGGCCAGCAGCAGGGCGGAAAAAAGTGTCTTCAGCATTCGCATGTGCCCCCGGTCTTTAGAAGTCCCTGACCGCAGATAAGGGTATCAAAAAGTTCCGGGGCGCTTCAAACTTCTGGAGGAGCCTGTTGCACAAACCGCGGCCACCCAGAAGGGCTACCACGAGTCCTATCCCTTCTCCAAGTGGGAGGGCCTGCGGACCGAGGCCATGCAGGTCATCGCGGAGGCCGGCGGCAGGATAAAGTGCGGCCATTCCGAGGTGGGCTTCATCCGCACCGAGGACGCCGAGATGTCCCAGCAGGAGATAGAGTTCCTGCCCGTGCCGGCCTCGGAGGCGGCGGACCAGCTGGCGGTGGCCAAGTGGATACTCTCCGGCATCGGCAACAAGTACGGCGTCACCCTCACCTTCGCCCCGAAGATCTCCATCGGCCACGCGGGCTCCGGCCTGCACGTGCATACCTGCCTGCTCAAGAACGGGCGCAACGTCATGCTGGAGAAGGGCGGGCTCTCCGCCCCGGCCCGCCGGCTGATAGCCGGCTTCCTGGAGCTGGCCGCGCCTATCACGGCCTTCGGCAACACGGTGCCCACCTCCTACTTCCGCCTGGTGCCGCACCAGGAGGCGCCCATCAACGTCTGCTGGGCCTACCGCAACCGCTCCGCGCTGGTGCGCATCCCGCTGGGCTGGACCAACGCCGCGGGCATGGTCAGGGACGCCAACCCGGGCTCCCCCTCGCCCGCCGTGGAGCCCGCGCAGACAGTGGAGTTCCGCTCCGCCGACGGCTCGGCCAACCTGCACCAGCTGCTGGCCGCGCTCTGCGTGGCCGCCCGGCGCGGCTTCGAGCGCAAGGACGCGCTGGCCTTCGCCGACAAGTATTTCGTGGACAAGAACATCTACCACAAAGAGAACGCCGGGCTGCAGAAGAAGCTGCCCAAGCTCCCCGCCTCCTGCTGGGCCTCCGCAGAAGCCCTGGCCGAGCACCGCGCGGCCTTCGAGGCCCGCGGCGTCTTAACGCCGCAGGTGATAGACGGCGCCATCAAGCGGCTGAAATCCTACGACGACCGCAACCTGAGCGAGCGCCTCTACGGCAAGGAGGAGGAGATCAAGCGCCTGGTGGAAGAGTACCTCTACTGCTGACCGGCCGCCGGCCCGCGCGCCTATGCTGGAGAACATGAACGAAAGGGCCAGGTGGCTCATCCTCGCCGGCGGCGCGGCCGCGCTGCTGGCCGGCGGCCTACTCTTTACCCGCCCCTGGGACGCGCTCGAGGAGGAGGGCCCGGGCGTGGTGGTCTCCAACGGCACTTTCACCTCCAGCCTGGACGCGCTGCTGCGCGCCGAGGGCCTGTCCGACGCCGAGCGCTACCGCGTCTCCACCGCGCTGGGCCGCAAGCTGGACCTGCGCCGGCTGCGCCCGGAGGATTCCTACGAGCTGGCGGTCTCCACTTCCGGCGACCTGGTCTCCCTGAACGTCACGAGGGGCCTGCAGCACTACCTGCTCACCGTGTCCGACACGGGCGAGCTTGGAGTGGACACGCAGTCGGTGGAGCTTAAGGAAGGCTCCGGCAAGATCTCGGGCGTCATCAAGTCCTCCCTCTGGGAGTCCATGAGCGCCGTCGGGGTGCCCCCCGCCGCCATCCTAGATTACGCCGATATCTTCTCCTGGTCGGTGGACTTCCTGACCGAGGTGCGCGACGGGGACCGCTGGGCCCTCGCCTGGGAGTACAGGACCGACCCCGCCGGCAAGGTGGTATCGCAGAAGATAAAGGCAGTCTACTACGACGGCTCCGAGACGGGCCGCAAGAGCGCCGCCGCCTGGAAGGACGCCTATTACGACGAGAAGGGCGAATCCCTGCGCAGCATGTTCCTGCGGGCCCCTCTGCATTACCGCCGCATCTCCTCCTACTTTACCAACCGCCGCTTCCACCCCGTGCTCAAGTACTACCGCCCGCACCAGGGCATAGACTACGCCGCCCCCACCGGCACGCCGGTCTCGGCGGTGGCGGACGGCAGCGTGACCTTCGCCGGCTGGAAGGGCGACAACGGCAAGCTGGTGATGATAAAGCACGGCGGCGGCTACCTGACCACGTACGGGCACCTTTCGCGCTTCGCCAGGGGGCTGCGCGCCGGGCGGCGCGTGTCGCAGGGGGACGTGATAGGCTACGTAGGGTCCACCGGCCTGTCGAGCGGCCCCCACCTGGATTTCCGCATCAAGCTCAACGGCAAGCCGCTGAACTTCCTCAAGATGAAGTACCGCGGCAGCGGCGCCGTGAGCGGGGAGGCCCGCGCCCGCGTGGCCGCCGCCATCGCGGCGCTCGGGAAGTAACCAGCTACTTCAGCAGGCCGTAGAGGAAGGGTACCACCTCTATGGCGATCAGGATTATGATGATAATCTCCAGCCAGTGGCTGCGGCGGGTGTTGACCTCGCCGTGCAGGATCTGGCTTATCTGCGCCAGCGTTTCCATCTTGCGGGAGATGCTCTTCTTCCAGTCGTCGAAATGGAACTCGACGGCGGAGGCCCGGAAAACCACGGCCAGGTACGGGTCGCCCACGGTCTTCAGCGAGTTCTCCACCCTGCCCAGGAATTCCGAGAATTCCATGTACTTCTGGCTGGAATCGGCGGCCGCGGCGTCGTAGAAGTTGCGGAAGATGTTGCCCACGCTCTCGCGCTTCTGCTCCATCGTGTCGTAAAGTTCGTCGAGCTTCCTGCCCAACATCTCGTCGTAGTAGCGGAATTCCAGCAGGTGGGTAAGCGAGAACTCTATGACTTCGGCCACGTCGCGCTCGCCGTCGGGCTCGATCAGCAGGGCCGAGTTCCCGGCGTGTCAACCAGCATTTTCTAATCCAAGAATGAGCCTGAAATCATCCGACGGTGCTCCGTCGT
>CAZVWK010000009.1:0-36767 GCA_964631475.1 uncultured Elusimicrobiaceae bacterium
AACCGGACATTTCTATTTGCCGCAAACAGGACATTTTAAAAAAATCGCTACAGGGGATGCGGTGAGAGCCTTGAAAATGCCGTTTTCGTATGTTAGTATATACATTGGATGGTAGAGGCATTTCTCTTACGATCCGGAGCCTGTCCCGGTGGTTTCGGTGGGGGCTTATGGAAACGACACAGAAAATAACGCTGGAGATAAGTTTCACCAGGCGCAAGGCCTTGGCGTTACTGACTTTATTCTTTCTCTGCTGGCGGCCCGCCAGCCTAGGGTCCGAGACCCTCACGATGACCACCTATTATCCCGCCCCATACGGCGGCTATGCGCGCATCCTCACCACCAACCAGACGATCCTGGCTCGTGACAGCGGCAATGTCGGCATAGGCACCAACGCCCCGGTTGTCAAGCTCGACGTGCGCGGCGGACTGGACGTGCGGGACGGCGATATCCGCATGGACGGCGGCCGGACCATAAGCTCCACCGGGAGGATGCACGTAACAGGCGGGGAGTTGCTCTATCTGCTCAACGCCAGCGGCGTCATAGTCGGCCGCGAATGGGGCGGCACCGGGAACCTCCAGGTCCAGGGCAACCTCGATATGCCAGGCAACGGGGCGTGGATAACGGGCAATAACCTGAATATATCGGGACTCTGCTCCACGCAAAACATGACCGGGGGTTGGACCAGCTGCCCGGGCGGGCAGCGCTTGGTCAATGTCGGTCATAACAACTGGACACTGGAATGGACATGCGTGGGTGTCGCTAACGGCGCCTGTACTCTGTTCAGTCAGAGGTGGATCGGCGTCCCCCCGGGGGACATACTCTGCTGCCGGATCAGTTAGTGCCGCGGCCCTCTAACTGGTATGGACGCGTGAAAAATGGTTAAAATTCACATTAACGCCAAAAGATATTCACTGGAAACCGTCAGGTACGCGGCTTACGCCATGAGCGGAGGCTACTATGTCCTGCTGTCCTCCCGGAAGGGCCGCGTAGAGGTTGTTTTCCATCCCAAGAACGGGACCCAGGCGGCCGGACTTAAGAAAAATTTCCTGCGCGAACTAGAGGATGAGAAGTTCCGCGAGGGCCTTTTCAGGGAGAACCGCGAACTTCACTACTGGCTGCTGAAGCGGGCCATAAATCACGTGCCCGGCGGAGAGAAGAGTAAGGACGAGTCCGGCCTCACCCCCGAACAGGAGAAAGAGCTGGAACAGCTGATAGCGCAGGTGGAAAAAGAGATCAAGTCGGGCAAGGGCGATCCCAAGGGCATAACCAGCACCTGGGAACAGAAATATGGCAAAAAGAACCGTCGCTAAGCCCGTCGCGCCCGCCTCCTTCCAGTTCAGGCGCCTCCCCGCTGGCGGGGTCCTGGTGACCAACGATTTCGGCGGCCACGCTTTCCTTTCCGACTGCGAATTTTCATGGTATTCCTCCGGCAGGCTGCCCGCCAGGGGCAAGGCCTACGACGCCCTGGCGGCCGGCGGTTTCGTGCGAGACCGCCTGGATTTCGAAGCCCTGGCCGGCAAATGGCGCTCGAGGAACGACTCCGTTTTTTACGGGACAGGCCTGCATATCTTCGTGCTGACCTTGCGCTGCAACCATAAATGCTCTTATTGCCAGTCCGCGGTTACCGGCGAGCGGGCGGCCGGCGCGGATATGCCGCTCCCGGTCGCCAGGAAGTCGGTAGACCTCGCCTTCCAGAGCCCCCGGGAGGCGATAACGATCGAGTTCCAGGGCGGCGAGCCGCTGGCCAACTGGGGAGTGCTGAAGGAAACCGTAAAATACGCCAGGACCAAGGAAAAAAGAACCGGCAAGAAGCTGGCACTCTCCCTGGTCTCCAATTTCAGCCTTATGGACAAAGCGAAGGCCTCTTTCCTTCTGGAGAACGAGGTCTCTGTCTGCGCCTCTCTGGACGGCCCCGAGACCATACACAATAAGAACCGGACCTACTCCGGCGGCAACTCCCACCGGGAAACCGTCAAGTGGCTGAATTACTTCAAATCCAGGCACGATTCGCAGCACGATCTGAAATACCGGATCTTCAGGCCCGGCGCGCTGCTGACCGTCTCCCGGCTCACCCTCGGCCACGCCAAAGAGGTGGTGGACGAATACACGTCCCGCGGCCTGGAGGAGATATTTCTGCGCCCTCTGGCCCCCATAGGTTACGCGAAGAGGCACTGGAAAGAGATAGGCTATACCCCGCGGGAATTCCTGGGGTTCTACGAAAAGGCCCTGCGCTATATCCTGCTGAAGAACCGGCAGGGCGTCGCGATCAGGGAAAAGTCCGCCATGATGCTGCTCAGGAAGATCCTCAAGTCCGAAGATTCCGGTTACCTGGACATGCGCTGCCCCTGCGGGGCCTCCATCGGCCAGCTGGCCTATAACTACAACGGGGACGTTTACACCTGCGACGAGGCGCGCATGGTCGGCTGGAGCGGCGACGAGGTCTTCAAGGCCGGGACCGTCCGCGACGGGTACGAGGACATAATACAGGCGGCAACTACGAAGACGGTCTGCGCGGCCTCCAACCTGGAGTCGCAGCCGCTCTGCTGCCGTTGCGCGTACAAACCCTACTGCGGCGTCTGCCCCGTGATAAATTACGAGGCTCAGAACAGTCTCTGGGGGCAGATGCCGTCGAATTACAGGTGCGAGACGCTGATGGGGCTCTTCGACCTACTGTTCGGCCTCCTGCGCGACGGGAAGACCCGGCCGCTGCTTGAGGCGTGGGTTGCTGCGGGGGCAAAAAAATGAAAAAACAGTTCGACGTGGACACTGCGGTGTATTCCGAGGAGGCGCTAAGCCTGGCCGCCAGTGTGGCCGGCTCCGGGGTGGCGCTCGGCAAGCGCGGAAAGGTTTCGGTGGAGGCGTCTGACCCGGAGGCGGCCTTCCGCGAGTTCATGAACGAGGCGCTCAATCAGCAGTGCCGCATAGATCTCGTCGGGCGCAATTTCAAGGCTTCGCAGCTGATACTTACCAACGCGCTGGTGTCGGCTTTGGGCCGGAAAGACGATGCCCGGGGGGCCGGATGAAGAAATACATGGTTCTCGTTATAGCGGCGCTCCTGGGGGCCGTGCTTTACGTCAGGCATCTCGAGAGGAGGGTCGCTGCGCCGCCGCCGGCGGCGGCCCCCGAAAAGCAGGAGGAGGGCGGCGTCCCGCTTCCTCCCGACGCCAAGGTCCTGTCGCTGCCGGAGTTCACGCAGGAAGCCCCCAGGCCCACCTCGCGCCTCAGCGGCACCGCCCAGCAGCCGGCGCCAGTGATAACCCCGCTCGCCGTGTCGGCGGACCCCTGTGTGCGCGAAACCAAGGTCAAGGACGTGATAGCCTCCCACAGGAAGTGGGCGCTTCTACAGAAGGACAAGGTCAAAACCCCGGAAGAACAGGCCAGGAGCTACGCCATAAATCAGGCGGTCGGCGAGGAGGGGGTAAAGAGCCTCGTCTCCAAGATAGGCGCGCACCAGGCCTGCCTGTCGCTGGCCGCCGACAAGAATCTTTGCGGGGCCCTTCCAAAAGGCGAAAGCGAGGCTGACATCAATCTGAGCCGGACCTGCGCGGAGAAACTTTATCCCGTGGGTTTTGTCGGATACTCCATGGGCAAGGCCGGGTATTCCCACTGTTCCATGCATTTAAAGTACGCGCTCTCCGACGCCGGGCAGCATATCCGGGAGTCGGAGTTCTGCGACATGGTCAAGGGCGGCCCACCGGTAATTTCCGACAGGCTATGCCCCCGGATGCCGCAGGGGCTGAGGGCAGTCTGCAGGGAAGCTTTCCCCAAGGATATTTCCGGCTGCTCGGATGAGGAGTGCCGGACGATGTGGGGCATTTACCTGGCCATCAAGAACGACTCGCCGGGGTACCTTTCTTACGAGCTCCAGCCCCTGGTCTCGGCCATGGTGGACAAGAAAGAAGAACACTGCCGTCCGCTGGCCGAAGCCATAGTGCAGGGCTACTGCTCCGTCAAATCCGGCATAGACCATAAGCTAATGCAGATAGAAATGACGCGCAAACAGGCGGAGATGGACAAGCAAATAAGGGCGGAGCGCGAGAAGAGACCGTCGTCGGATTGAGGAGGATATATGCCCAAGAAAGGCAAGGAAACGATAAAGCGATTTCTCAGCAGCGAAGAGGGGAAGATGGTCGATTCCGACGTGCTCAAGACCGCGATAGCCCTCGGTATAATAGGCGCGACGGCTCCCGAAGACCTTTCCGCTCAGGTCGTGCACAGCAACATCGTGACCCCGACGTCCCATTACAGCCATGCCAGCCACGGCTCGCACGCTTCCCACGGCTCGCACGGCTCGCACGGGTCGCACGGGTCGCACGGGTCCCATTCGAGGGGAGGCTGGTGCTGATCACGCTCCGGGCGGGCTTCCCGCCCGTGTTCCCCGGCAGGGGACGGCCCTCTTCGGCGTCCTCTTTTCCGGAGTTACAGTCTGAGCCGCGCGCCCGGGCCTTGCGCCCGGGCCGGTGTTTTTAGCGGGCAACTCCCACATCGATACGGTTCCAGGGCCGTTTCCCGGCCGTCGGCCAATGCGTCCGCCTCTCCGTGGGGAAGCCGCCGCCCGGCAGCGGTTGAGGGCATGAAAGACAGACTTTTTCATCCATTTTTCGAGAATGCCGGCGGCGGCCTGTTCCTGGCCAATTCCGCGGGCCGGGTCTTTTTCCTCGAAGGGGTGTCTTCGCTGGCGCTGCGGCTCTCCCGGCTGGGCCGCCCGGCTGAAACTTCCCTGCGTGACGACGATTTTTTTGCCGGGCGTCTGAATTTTCTGCGCCTTGAGGAGCGCCTCGGGGAACACTATTTCGCCTCTTACTCGGGGCCGCATATCCACATCGTCACGCTGACGAACCGCTGCGACCTTAACTGCTCGTACTGCTCGGCGAACTCCAATTCGTCCAGCGCGGACATGACAAGGGAGACCGCCGACCGCGTCCTCGACTTCGTCTTCTCCGTAAAGAACGAGAGGATCGTCCTGGAGTTCCAGGGCGGAGAGCCGCTGCTGAACTTTCCCGTGCTCAGGCATATGGTGAAGAAGGCCCTGCGGCTCAACCGCCGGGCGGGAAAGAAACTGCATTTTTCCGTTGTTACCAACCTGCAGGGCATGAATCGCGCCAGGCTGGATTTCCTCGCCAGAAATAAATTCGCCGTCTGCGCCTCCTTCGACGCCGTCGGGCCGGTTCACGATAAGAATCGGATCTCGGGGTGCGGCTCCAACTACGACAGGGTCGAGCTCTGGCTGAAGGAGATACGCGCCCGCGCTGCGCGCGGAGAGGGGCTGGAGCCCCCGAACGCCATCTGTACCGTCACGCGCGATCTGCTGCCTTTTCCCGGGGAGACCGTGGACGCCTTCGTCAGGAACGGGCTTTGCCGGATACAGCTGGGCCCGCTGGACCCGCTGGGGCGGGCGGCAAAAACCGTGGCGTACCCCCAGGAGGAGTATTTCCGGTTTTACCGCAAGGCGCTGGAACGCATGGGGGAACTGACGCTGCGTACCGGCCGCGCGGTCTATGAGAAGGGCGCCTTCAATATACTCAAATCCACCGAGGCCGCCGAGCGCAGCCCGCGGCGCAACCTGGAGTTGCTGATGCGGCTCGCCTACGACCATAACGGCGACATCTACCCGAGCGACGAGGCCCGGATGCTGGCCAATTCCGGCGACCCTTTCTTCAGGCTCGGTAATGTCCGCTCGGCCAGATGGCCGGATCTGCTGAACGAGCCGCTGGCCAGGGCGCTGATCTCCTCGTGCTTCGGGGAATTCTCCCAGCCGTACTGCGCCAGGTGCCCTTACAGTTATTACTGCAGGCTCTCGCCGGTATATAATTATATTTTCCAGGGGTCCTTCTGGGGGAACCTGCCGTCGAGCCCGCGGTGCGCTTTCTTCAAGTTCATGTTCGGGCTCGTGCTGAGGCTGAAGCGCGACCGCCGCTGGCGCCGCGTATTCGCCATCTGGCTCCGGGAGGGCGTCTACTGATGAATATCCGCGTGGCCGCTAAGAAGTTCGGCTGGCCGAAGTCCCGCATGAAGGTCTGCGAGCTGACCCTGAATTACGCCTGCAATGCCCGCTGCGTCTTCTGCTACAGTTCACCCGACATGGAGGAATGGAAGGGCAAGGACGACATGCGTTATCGCCAGGCCGCGGACTATCTCATGTTCTCCTACAGGAACGGCGCGCGCATGGTGCAGTTTATCGGCGGCGAGCCGACCATATATCCCGAGCTGCCGAAACTGGTCCGCCTGGCCGGAAAGATAGGCTACCCGGCGATACAGGTGATATCCAACGGCATCAACCTCGGGGACCGGGCTTACGCTGCGGAACTGGCGGCCTGCGGCATGAACACGGCCAGCATTTCCATTCACGGCGACAACGCCGCCATGCACGACGCCGTCACGGGGGTAAAGGGCTCTTTCAAGAAAGCGGTCAGGGCTTGCGGCAACCTGCTGGACCTGGGCGTCTACATCAATATCAACACGGCCGTCACGGCCCTGAATTACAGGCAATTGCCGGCTTTCACAGGCTTCGCGCTGGATAATTTCCGCACCGATTCTGTGCACCTGATCGCCGCGCATTTCGTCGGGGCCGCGAGCCGGTCTCCGGAGAAGCTCATCGCCCGTTATTCTCTGCAGGCGCCGTACCTAAGGGAGGCGATAGCCGCATTCCGGCGGCGCCGGGTCAGACCCGCCTTCAGGTTCCTGAGCAACTACGTCCCCTGCCTGCTGCCCGAGCACGCCAACCTCATGAAGGACTGGGAGCTTCCCGAGCGGGACGACGACCTGTTCCTGCCGGAGGAAAAACATGTCGGCCGTATGTACGCCATGGTCACGGACAAGCTCAGGGCCAAGGCCGCAAGCTGTTCCGGGTGCGTCTATAACGGCGTCTGCGCTGGTTTCGAGAAGGCTTACGCCGCACACTTCGGGCCGGCCGAGTTCAGGCCGGTGATCAAGAAGCGCGCCGTTTTCGCCGTGAGGCCGGTCCATGTCTGAGTTGAACGCCGCCTCATTCGACCGTCTGCTCGCCTACCGCGTCTTTCTGGCCGGATTTTTCGTCCTGTGGGGCTGGGGTATAGCGGCGTCCGACCTGAAGTCCAGGAAGATTCCCAACCGCATGGTGCTGAACGGGCTTTACGCGGCGCTGGCCGCGGTGGCCCTTTTCACGCTGGAAACGTGGCTCGGGGACGTCGGGCATTCCCGCGATTATCTCAACTGGAACTTCTACGGCTATTACATGGTCGGCCTGGCGCTGGCGGTGGGGGTCGGCTTTTTCCTCTGGTACGCGGAGGTCTGGCCGGCCGGCGACGCCAAGTTCTTCATCGCCAGCCTGGCGCTGCTGCCGCTGATCGATTTCCAGATAAGGGGGTTTCCCAGGAGCCTCTGGCTTTCCATCCTGATAAATTCTTTCGTGCTGGGTTCGGTCTACTACATCCTGAGGTTCTTCGCCCAGGCCTACCGCGGCTACAGGCAGAAGGACGAAGAACTGCTCCGCAAGGTCGAGGGGTTAAGGCGCGACCTGTCCGAATCCTGGAATTCGCTGCTGTCCGGCGGCTATGGCAAAGGTCTGTTCTACGGCTTCTTCCTGTTCTTCGTTTTTTTTCTTTACCAGGTGGCCTCGGTTTCCTTCAAGGGCCACCTGCAGAGCCTGGTCCCCGACCTCGGCCTTCTGTTCTTCCTGCTTTTCATAGGGTGGGAAAAGGTTTCCGGTTTTATTTCCGGCCCCCGGTTCCGGCTGGTTATGGGACTGGTCTTCATCTCCTATTTCGCCTACGGACTGGCCAACTTCAGGAGCGAGCTGCTGCTGGGCGCCAAGTATTCGGCGCTGAACGTGGTCAAGTTCAGCGTCATACTCGGCGTCGGGCGCTTCATGCTGGCAGCCCTGATGGAGAAGTTCAGCACCATCGAGGTTCCCGTGGCGGCGGTGGCGCCCGGCATGGTCCTTTCGCGCCGCTACCTGGATATCGTGAGGAAGGACGAGTTCTTCAAGGGCGAATTCGCCGATTCTTTCCGCGACGGCATCACGCCGGAGGAAGCGGAACTGATACGGCGGTGGGGCGCGCGGATTCCGTGCGAAGCCCCTAAGATAGAAGTGATGCAGGGAACTCCCTTCGCGCCTTGGATATTCGCCGGCTGTCTTTTCCAACTGCTCCTCAGCGGCAATGTTTTTACGTTTTTAAAGAGGGTCGCGGGCCTGGATTGACGCTCTGTCATGAAGAAAAAGACCCCTTCCGCAAAATGGATAAGCAGGCAGGAATGCCTAGCCGAAGCTTCTTATACCTGCAACCTCTTCTGCCGCTACTGCCACAATCCTCCCTCCCGGAGCCGGACGGAGATCGGCAGGGTGATCGAAAGGGCCAGGCGCGCCGGGATGAAGTCCGTAAGCCTGGAGGGGCGCGGCGAACCGACCACCAACCCGGAACTGCCGGAACTCATCGCCGGGCTGCGGGCGGCGGGGGTCAGGGATATCATGCTTTCGACCAACGCAGTCGCCCTGTCCGATAAAAAACTCTGCGCCCGGATCGCCGGAGGAGTGGACTTTTTCACCGTCAATTTCCCCTCTCACGCCGAGGCTGTCTACAATCGGGTCACTAGGAGCGTGAAATACCGGCAGGCGGTCAGCGGCCTGCGGAACCTGGCGGAGCTGGGGCTGGAGGAGCGGATGCGCTTTTTCCATATAATACTCGGCGACAATTACAGGCTGCTGCCCGATTTCGTGGAGTGGGTGAAAACCTCGCATCCCCGCTGCTCGCTGGTGAACCTCACTTTCGTGAGGAACAAGGGCCGCGTCCGGGACGACAAGGCTCTCGTTCCGTCGTATTCCGAAGCCGCCCCTTTCGTGAAGATCGCGCTGGCCCGGGCCAAGCAGGCCGGGCTCAGGGCCGTTATCCAGAATATGCCGCTCTGCGCTCTTGGTAATTTCGGAGGATTCTCGTTCGAATACCATCGCTGGCGGCGCGGCGACGAGCCGCTGGAAGAGGGCATCGACAGGCCGGCGCCGGCCGCGGTCTGCCGGCGCTGCGCTCTTGCCCCGGCCTGCTGCGGCGCGCGGCCGGATTATCTGCGGATCTACGGCGAGGCTGAACTCAAGGCGTCGGGCTCGGGCCCGTCGGCGATAAAACCGGAGAGGTTCTGATGCGACTGCTGTCCTGCATAACCGACATCGACGAGATCCCCGTCTTCGGACGGATGGGCGTGGATGAAGTGTACTTCGCCGTGGGCGACGTTCCTAATTACGCGAATACAGGGGCGATCGGTACGGCCGCCGAAGCCGCAGCGGTAATCAGCAAGGCGCACGCGCACGGGATGAAGGTTTTCCTGGCGGCCAACGCCCTGGAGGATAAGCTCCGCGACAAACAGATGAAGGGTCTGCTTGGGCGGATAAGGTCCGCCGCCGCCGCTGGTATAGACGGACTTATCGTCGCCAACCCCAGGCTGCTCCGGCTCTTCGCTGACGAAAGGACGGGCGTCCCTCTGCACCTGAGCTCGGTACAGCCATGCTTCAATTCCGCCGCCGCCGAATTTTTCGTCGGGCGGTTCGGTGTCTCCCGGATAATACTGCCGAACCAGCTCGCCGCCGCCGAGGCGGCGGGGATACTGCGCTACTGCCGGGAGGCCGGCGTGCAGACGGAGGTCTTCTTCTATAAATTTTTCGGCTGCCCTTATATCAACGGCGCCTGCTATCTGCACAAGGCCAGGTATTACACCCTGAAGGGCAGGCATGCCGAGGGCAATATGTGCCGCATTGGTTCCGGCGGCTCGCTGGCGAAAGTGTCCTTGGAGAGTGTTTTTGAGCCAGACGGGAAAGCGATAGCCCGCACGGCGGCTAGGTTGTCCCTGCGCTTCTCGCGCGGCGGCGCCCCGCGGCTGCTGAACGCCGCCTCCTTCTTCGACTACTGTCTGGCCGGGGTCGACTGCATAAAATACGGGACACGGACGGACGGTACCGGGGCCAAGCTCAGGGCCCTCGGCGTTATAAAGAGCGCGCTGCGCGCCGCGGAGGAGCTGGCTGCCAGGTTTCCGGCGGCGGAGGCTAGGCGCAGGTTTGTGAAAATGGAGGAGGGCTGAATGGAGAGAGGTCTTAAGCTCGGGCCCGCCGCTTTCCGCGACCGGGCCCCGCTCAGAAAGGCGCTGAAGCCTTTCGGCTGGGTCTATTTCGGCCCCGAATTCTGCGAGAACCTGCTGGAGCCGGGTCTGGCCGACGGGCTGAGGCTGCTGGCCGGAGAGAAAAAGAACGTCTGCCTTATGACGCCGCTGGTGACCGACAAGGGCCTCGGCGTGCTGGAAAAGCTCTTTGCCGAGATACGTAAAATCCGTTTCGCCGGCCGCTTCGAGCTAAGCGTCAACGATTTCGGCGTGCTCGGACTGCTGAGGAGGACCCGCTGGGAGGTCCCCGTCGCCCTAGGCCGGCGGCTCGCCCGCAACTTCATGCTGCCTGACATAAATGGCGGGCTCTACGCGCCTAACCGGGACGACCTTGACCTGCTGGAGGAACTCAAGGTTGGTCGCCTGGAGGTGACGCTGCTGCGCGGGGGAGTCAGGCTGCGCCAGCCGGGCGCGGCCCGGAGGCTGCGCCTCACCGCCTTCTACCCGTATATGGACCTCGCAACCGCTAGGACCTGCCTGATGGGCATGCCCGACGTGCCGCCGGGCGAATCGCCCGCGACCGTGCACTGCGCCCGGGAATGCCTGCTCGCCAGCTACCGGCTCAGGAACGAGAGTATCCGTGAGCCTCTGATAGCCGGAGGCAATACTTTATTCGTGGAATGCGCGGGCGCCGGGAAGACCGCGCCCCCGCCCGCCTGCGTCGACAGGCTGGTCTTCTGTCCAGACACCTGAACGCGTATGGCCAAAAGGAAAAGGATGAAGGTCCAGGTCGGGATCGGCTCCCGCGACGAACTGGACTATTACCTGAGGGAGGGGGCGGACGAACTCTACTGCGGCATCTACTCCGTCCCGAACCACGTCAAGGGGGCCAGGAATTTCGGCAGCGTGGCCGACGTGCTCTCCGCCAAGGACGCGGCCCATGCCAGAGGCGTGAATTTTTTTTTCGCGGCCAACGAAGTCAGCAAGGAGCGTCTCGCTGGCACCGTAGCCGTCATAGCGGAACTGGTCGGGGGAGGCGTCGACGGCGTCATAGTCAAGGACCTGGCCCTCTTGGACGCGCTGCGGAAAAAAAAGGTGAAGACCGAGTATATCCTCAGCACCCTCGCCAACTGTATGAACCCTTCGGCGCTGGCTTTCTACAGGGAGTACGGCGTCAGGCGCGTGGCGCTGCCCCAGCAGCTCAAGCCCGCGGAGGCGGCGGATATGCTGCGCGGCTTCCCTGGGATGGAGGCCGAGGCCTTTGTCAATCACCGCGAGTATTGCATCAACTACAACGGCCTCTGCTTCCTGGACTGCGTCGGCGGCAGCACCACTTTCTGCGACCGCCGCTTCAAGTCCGGAAAGAAGGATTTCTTCATGTCCGGGCCCGGCGCGGCGGAACACCTCGGGAACCTTTACGATCATCACCGACTCGGCGTGGGCGTGCTGAAAGTGGGACGAAGCCCGGAAAAAGAGAATTCGCGCCTTATCTTCCTGGAGGCCCTGCGGCTTGTCAGACTGCTGGACGGCGGGTTCGGTAAAAAGGAATTCCTGGCGCGGGCGCTGAAGGTCAAGGAGAGCTTCGACGGTATCTATGAGTACATGAAGGAGCGCATGTGACGGAAAAGGCCCTTTCGCTCACGCCTCCAGAAGTGCGCGGGCTCCGCGGCAAGGACCTTGCCGGCTTCGGGCGGGTCTACATAGGCAGCGAGTTCTGCCACAACCTGCTGCCGTCCAGGGACGATGTCCGCGCGCTCAAGGACAAGGGGGCGGGTGAACTGACCGTGCTGACGCCGCTTCTCGCCGCCGCGCAACTCAAGGCCTTTCTGAAGGTCTTCGACCGGATACTCCGGGAGTTCCCCGGGGCCGAACTGAGCCTCAACGACCTGGGGTTGATGCGGGCCGTGAACCGGGCATACGGAGGGAAGGTGCCGCTGCTGCTGGCGCGGCCCGTTTCCAGGGACTTCATCCGCATGGACGAGTCTTTCCTCGAGCGCTTCTTCGCGGAGAACGGCCTGGTCTGGCTGGAGAGCGACGAGCCGGACATGGCGTTCTCTTTCGCGGCGCGGGGCGTAAAAATATCTTTCCATTATCCATTCAAATACCTGGCCATGACCCACGACTGCCCTTTCGAAAAAAGCGCCTGCTCAAGGGCCTGCGCGGGGCAGATATTGAGAATAAGGCAGACGCCGCCCTATTCCGGCGATTTTTTCCTGAGCAACAATTTCTATTTCGCCGTGAACCGGGACGTGCCCCCGAAGGGCATAGGCAGGACGGTGGTCCCTCTTTCAGCCGGCCCCCACGGTTTCCTGGCGCGGGGCGGGGCGTGAGCCGTCCCGGCGCCAGGCCGCTCCCCGGCCAAAAGTGATATTATTACCTTGCGCGCGAGCCGCAGACCGTCGTGTTCCCATGAAAAGAGCAGATATAAAGATAAGTTTCGCCTGCAATAATTTCTGCGATTTTTGCGCGCAGGGGGCCAAGCGGGCCCGCGCCAGCCGCAAGAGCCTGGCGGAGATAAAGGCCGCGCTGACCCGGGCCGGGAAGCAGGGCGCCGACGCGGTCGTATTCACCGGCGGGGAGCCGACTCTGCACCCGGGCCTGCCGGCCGCAGTGAGGCTGGCCCGGGGACTGGGCTATAAATCGGTGCAGATCCAGACCAACGGCCGCCGCTTCGCCTATTACGATTATTGCCTGGAGCTGAAGAAAGCCGGCGTCACGGAGGTCAGTCCGTCGCTGCACGGTTCCACTCCCGCCGTCCACGAGGGACTCACCAAAGCGCCAGGCGGTTTTGCCGAAGTCGCCCGCGGGATACTGAACTGCAAAAAGGCCGGCTTCTACGTCCTCACCAACACCGTGGTGACCTCCGTCAACTACAAAGACCTGCCCGCGCTCGCCGGGCTGCTGCTGCGCCTGGGCGTCGACCAGTTCCAGTTCGCCTTCGTCCACCTGGTCGGCACGGCCTGGGAGAACCGGTCCTGGCTGACGCCGAAGAAGACCGAGGCCCTGCCTTTCATAAAGGAAGCTCTCGACATGGGCAGGGCCGCCGGCCGGCTCTGCTACACGGAGGCCGTGCCGTTCTGCCTGATGAAGGGTTACGAAGACTGCGTGGCAGAAAGGGTGATACCCGAGGGGCCTGTTTCCGACGCCGATATTTACATCGAGAGCTACGGCGATTACCGGCGTAGCGAGGGCAAGGCGAAACGGACCGGCTGCCGCCGCTGCATCTGGTACGGGGCCTGCGAAGGTCCGTGGCGGGAGTACCCGGAGCTTTACGGCTGGTCCGAGTTCAAACCGGTTCTGCGCACCCCGGCAGGAGCCGGGCCCGGGAAGCGGCGCGCGCGCGCGCCAGGAGGCGGGCCATGAGGGGCGCGGGCTCCGGCGCCCCTTTCGAACTGCGTTTCGAGCGCGACGCCGGCAGCTATATAGTCTCCGGTCCCGCCGGCGCCCTGCTTCGGCTTACCCCTTCCGAGTTCTCGGCTTTCAGGTCCGGCCGGGTGAAAGAGGGCTCGCCCCTTTTTAAAAGGCTGGCCGGTGCCGGACTGCTACGCGGCCGGCTGGATTTCGCCGCGCTTGCGGCCGGCATGGCCGGCCTCTCTTCCGGGATCGCGGCCGGCCCGGGCCTTCACATCCTGGTGCTCACGCTCAAATGCAACCACTCCTGCGTCTATTGCCGGGCCGCCTCCGGAGGGCACGGGTCGGACTCGATGAGCCGTTCCACGGCCCTGGCCGCCGTGGAAACGGCGTTCCGCTCTCCGAACCCGGCCATCACGATAGAGTTCCAGGGCGGCGAGGCCCTGCTCAACTGGCCGGTACTCAAGGCCGCCTCGGCGCACGCCAAACGCCTCAACCGCAAGGCCGGCAAGGACCTGGCCCTCGCCGTCGTGACCAATCTCAGCCTGATGAGCGAAGAAAAATTCGACTGGCTGGTCCGCGAGGGAGTGTCGGTGTGCACCTCGCTGGACGGACCGGCGGACCTGCATGACGCCAACCGCCGCTGGTCCGGCGGTTCCGCTCACGCCACGGTCGTTCGCTGGCTGAAGCGTTTCATGGCCGCCGCCGCCCGCGACGGCCGCCGCGACTCTCTCCCGTCGGCCCTCATGACAACCACCAGGCTTTCACTGGGGAGGCCGCTGGATATAATAGAGGAATACAGGAGCCTGGGCCTGGGGGGGATCTTTCTCAGGCCTCTCTCGCCTATCGGCTGCGCCGCCGGGGTCTGGCCTGCGATAGGCTATCCGCCGGAGGCTTTCCTGAAGTTCTACGGCGAGGCGATAGAAAGGATAATGGAGATAAATCTCTCCGGCGAGCGTTTCGTGGAGCGCTGGGCGGCGCTGCTCTCAAGGAAGATGCTTAAAAGCGAAGATCCCAATTACCTCGACCTGCGCTCTCCCTGCGGCGCGGCCATAGGCCAGCTCGCCTACAACTGGGACGGGGACGTGTACACCTGCGACGAGGGCCGCATGATGGCGGCCTGCGGCGATCCTTTTTTCCGGCTCGGCAACGTGCGCGGGGAACCGTACGAGTCGCTTATCTCCGCCCCCGCGGCGCGGGTATGCGCGATGTCTTCCTGTCTTGAGAACCAACCCTTCTGCTCGCGCTGCGCCTTCAAGCCCTTCTGCGGCGTCTGCCCGGTCCATAATTACGCCGAACAGGGCTCGCCCTGGGGGCACGTGCCCGGCGGCAGCTGGTGCGCCCTGCAGAAGGGGCTTTTTAAGAAGGTCTTCCGGCTGCTCGAACAAAAAAAGACCAGGCGCGTGATAGAGGCCTGGCTGGAAGGCGGAAATTGAAAATGCCTGACATCGCCGCCTGGAACAAATGCGACAACAGATGCGTGATGTGCACCAACATGCCGTCCTTCGCCGCGCAGGACAGCGCGCAGTACCGCCTCAAGGGGCAGGTGGAGAAGCTCGAGCGCTATCTGCGCGGCGCCAGCGTCTACGGCAAGAACGCAGACAGGCCCGATTATGTCAGCCTTACCGGCGGCGAGCCGACGCTGCATCCCGAATTTTTCCAGCTGCTGAACTATTTCAGGAGGAGGCTGCCGGGCGCTCCCATAACGCTTCTCTCCAACGGACGCCGCTTCGCCGACGCGCGCTTCGCCTCTCGTTTCGCCGCCGCCGCCCGCCCGCCCTTCGCCGCGGTCATAGCGCTGCATGGCCCGGGCGCGCGCCTGCACGACGCCGTAGCCGGGGTGCGCGGGGCTTTCGCCCGGACCGTGCGCGGGATAAAGAACCTGCTGGAACTGGCGCCGGAAGTCCGCCTCGAAATAAGGGTGATCCTCCACCGCATGACCGTGGCGGCTTTTCCCCGGACCCTCGCCTTCCTGCTCGAGGAATTCCCAGACACCGGCCGCTATTCGGTCTCCGTCATACATTACGAGATAGAGGGGATGTCGGAGCTCAATCACCGCAGGGTGGGGCTGAAACTTTCCGATTCGGCCGCCGCCCTGCGGGCCGCCGCGGGGCTGATAGCCCGGTTCGGCGATCTGCGGCTCTACCATTATCCCCTGTGCGTCGTTCCCGCCGCCATGCGGCTCCGTTGCCGGGTGACGCTGCCCAGGGAAGAAAGGATATACCCTCCCGCCTGCCGCGGCTGCGCGGCCAGGCGGAGATGCCTCGGGCTAATGCTGGAGTATTACAAAAAGTTCGGCGACGCCGAACTGAGGCCGGTGAGGCGATGAAGAAAGGCCCGGTCCGCAGGGAACGGCGCCGCCCGCCCCTGGGGCGCCGGGAGCCGCTCGGCCGGCCCGCAGAGCCGGCTTCCAGGCCGGTAAAGAAGTTCAAGGTCGTGATCTTCACGGGCTATTCCTGCAACAACAACTGCGTCTTCTGCGTGAACGCCGGAAAGCGCGCCCTGCCCGGGAAGAGCACCCGGGAACTCCTGGAGGACGTGGCAAGGGCCGCCCGCAGGGGCGCCGACATAATCGAGCTGATCGGGGGCGAGGCCACCATCCGCCCCGACTTCGCCGGCGTCGTGGCAGCCGCCAAGAAGCTGGGGATAGGAGAGGTAGTCTGCGCCACCAACGGCCGGGTATTCTCCGACCCCGCCGCCGCGAAGCGGATAATAGCTTCGGGGATAGACGCCCTCATTTTCTCGGTGCACGGCCCCGACGCGCGTATTCACGACGCTCTTACCCGCGCGCCGGGCAGTTTTGCGCAGCTGGAAAAAGGGCTGGCCGTACTGGCCGGTCTCGGCTTCCGGAAGGTGTACGGCAATACCGCCGTAGTTAAACCTAACGTGACCTCCCTGCCCCGGCTGGCGAGGTTCTACGCCGACCGCTTGGTCAGGAACGTCGAATTCATCTTCGTGGACCCTAATTACGGCGGCGCGCTCCTGGATTTCGACGGGCTGGTACCCCGCATCTCCCTGGCGGCGCCCTACATGCGCCGGGCCCTGGCCATAGGCCGGCGCGCCGGCCTCGGCGAGTGGAAGGCGCGCTACGTGCCGCTCTGCCATTTCAGGGGCTGCGTACGGCAGGTCAGCGAGATAAACGAGAGGCGGCTGTACCGCACCGAGCACTGGGCGCCGGATTTCATCAACGACGACGCCGTTGCCTCGCGCGCGGCCGTTGGGCGCAGCAAGACCGCCCGCTGCCGTGGCTGCTCGCTTTACGGAAAGTGCGAGGGCATCTGGGTCGAATATCTCAGGCGCTTCGGAGACTCGGAGTTGGAGCCGGTAAGGTTAAAATGAGAGCTCCGGACCATCTCGTCATCTATCTTAGCGGGCGCTGCAACCTGGCCTGCCCTTACTGCTACGCCCGCGGCGTTTCAAAGGACGCCGTCGCCGCCCCGGCGCTGCGCTCCGCCCTGGCCGCCTTCGCCGCGGCCCGCCCCGAAGAGCCAAAGTTCACTATCCTCGGAGGAGAGCCTCTGCTCGGACGTGCCACGCTGCGGCTCGCGCTCCTGGAGATACGCCGCCTGTTCGGCCGCGGCGCCCCGGTGCATATTTTCACTAACGGCCTCCTGCTCAAAAAAGGTGAAGCCGGCGGGCTGCTGGCCCGCGGGGTGAAGCTTACGGTCAGCATGGACGGCCCCTCCGCCCGAAGGTCCGCCGCCCTGGCCGCCCTGCCGCCTTCGCTGCGCCCGAAGCTCTCGGCCTCGCTGGTGGCGACCCCGGCCTCGGCTGCCGGCCTGCCGGCGGAGATGGCCCGACTGAGCGGGCTGGGCTTCGCCAGCTTGGCCTGGTCCCCCGACATAACGGCGCGCTGGGACGCGGCGGCCCTCCGGCGCCTGCGCGGCGCGGCGCGGGAACTGCTCCTCGAATACCTGCGCCGCCTGAAGGCCGGCCGCGGGGTATGGAAGCTGGCCAACGGCTACGAGGCCGTGGCTCTGGCGGCCCGCGGCGAGGGGGCGGGTCCCTGCCGCAACCTGGCGCTGGCCCCGGACGGAAATTTCTATCCCTGCGACAAGATGCTGGCCGCCCCGGCGGGCCGGCTGAGGCCGTTCAGGTGCGGCCCGGGCGGCGAGGGGAGGGAAAAGTTCTTCGGGCTGGCGCGCGCGGCCGGCCTGCGCGATTCACAGTCCATGTGCCCGGTCGCCCCCTGGGCCGCGGCCCGCTTCGGTGCGCGACCCAGGGCCGTGCCGGCCGGACAGGCGGAGGCGCGGCGCGTGGCGGCAGGCTGGCTCGCCGCCGCGGCGAGGGCGGGACTTTCAAGTCCGGCATTCAGGCGCATCCACGGAATCTGACCAATGAACGACGGCGGCAAATGCTACGAGCTGATACTGAACTACGACTGCAACGCGCGCTGCGCCTTCTGCTCGCAGGGCGGTTTCGACAGATCCCTCAACGCCCCGTACGCCGCGCTGGCCGGTGGAGTCCGGCGCGCGTGGAAGGAAGGCTACCGCCGGCTCGGGCTCACCGGCGGCGAGCCGCTGGTCAGCCCTCATGTGCTGAAGGTCATAGCGCTGGGCAGGTCCGAGGGCTTCCGCTTCATCCGCGTGCAGACCAACGGGATAAAACTGTCCGATCCGGATTTCTGCGGCGCCCTGGCGAAGGCCGGGCTGACCTTCTGCAAGTTCTCGTTCACCTCCGACCGCGCCGCGGAGCATGACGCGCTGACCGGGGTGCCGGGCGGCCTGGACAGGTCTCTCAGGGGCCTGGAGAATATGCGGCGGCTGGGGATACGGCTCGGCAATAATATCCTTGTAAACCGCCTCAACTACCGCCGGCTGCCGCAGATCATAAAGTTCTACCTGGAGCGGGGGATCTCCAACTTCGTGGTGATCTATCCCGTATATAACGGCGCGATGGCCGCCAACGCGAAAAGGCTGGGAGTAAGCCTGCCCGACTGCGCCCCCTATTTCAGGGAGGCCGCCGGGACCATGGAGGCCGCGGGCCTGCCCGGCGAAATACTTTTCCTTAATACCCCGCCCTGCTTCCTGAAAGGCCGCGAATCGCTGGCGATAGGCCTGGATAAGTTTAATACGCTGGTGACCGACCCTGCCGGCGGCCTCAGCGACCTGGACGAGAACGCCGACGGGGGAAAGGTCCACGGCCCGCCGTGCCTGCGCTGCGCCCTGCGCGGGCGCTGCCGCGGCGCAGACCGCGGCTACGCCGGGCTTCACGGCTGGAGCGGCTTCCGGCCTTTCGTCGCGAAGCCCGGCCGCCGGACGGAGAAGGCTTCCGTCCCCGGCTCCCAGGGCCCCGTCTTCCTCTCGGATAACGAGCGCTGCATGGTCTCCATACTCGAAGGACGCGGCTGGAAGACCACATCCGCCGTACTCGCCTGCTCCAGGAAGATGGCCATCTGCCGCGACTGCTCGGACGGCAACGCAGTGCTCGGCGCGGGGCTCTCCCTGGAAAAGAAGGGGCTGGTTCGGAAGAAGCTTGAGCGCGGCGTCTTCCTGTGGCGTCTGGCTCCGGCTGCGATGAAGAGGGGCGGGGTATGAGCCCGCTCATACACCTGCTGGCCGACTGTGACCAGAGCTGCGTCTTCTGCTCCTACCCGGCCGAGAGACCCGTCCCGGAAGGAGGGGGGCTCCGCTCGTGGGTTTCGGCGCTCAAAACCCCCGGACTGGTGCAGGTCTCGGGCGGCGAGCCGCTGCTGGCCGACAGGGACGAACTGCTCAAGTTCATCCTCTATTGCGCGGGCAGGAAGAGGCGCGTGGAGTTGCAGACCAACGGTGTCCTGCTGGCCCGTCTGCCGGAGGCTTTTTTCAGGCGCTTGGTGCGCGCGGTGGGTCTGTCCGGCGGCTATTTCAATATCAATTTCCCGGCGGATAACGCCGCCGCGGACCTTAGAATAACGCGGACCCGGGGCGCCTTCGACGCCCGGTGCCGCGGCGTACGCCGGCTGATAGAGGCCGGCGCGGCGGTGCGGCTGACCCACGTAATAGGTTCTTTAAATTACCGCCGGATTCCCTCGTTTGTAAAATTCGCGTCATCGCGGTTCGAGGGCCTCTCGTGGGTTCAGTTCAGTTTCGTCAAAGCCTCGGGCCGGTCGGAAGGCGGCCGGTATGTGCCGCGTTACGGGACCGTTGCGCCTTACCTGGTGAAAGCCCTCTCTTTGTGCCGGGAGAGGGGACTGTCCTGCGAGACCGACCATATCCCGCCCTGTTTCCTGGGCGAATTCCCGCTTTCAAGCGTGGACGCCAAAAAACTATCATCTAAAGAGCGGGGCCCTCAGCTCGCTGAGAAAGCCTATGTCGCCGCCTGCCGCGGCTGCCGGCTGAAGAACATCTGCCCGGGCCCCCGCAAAGACTACATCAAAGTCCATAAGACGCTATGAACAAGTCACTCGCTGCGCTCAACAAGGAGTTCCCCGTCCCAAAGGCTCGCTTCGGCGGACGCCGGCTCGTCTATCTCGACAGCGCCTGCACGGTGCTCAAGATGAAGTGCGCGGCCGACGCGCAGCGGGAGAATATGCTGCGGCTGGGCGGCTGCGGCGGGCGGCGGTCTTTCCATTCGCTCTCCGCGGAGATGGAGGAGGAGTTTGAGTCCGCGCGGCGCACCGCCGCAGACTTCATGGGCGCCGGTTCTCCGGACGAGGTCGTCTTCACGGGCGGCGTGACCGACGCGGCCAATCTTCTCGCTAACTCCTTTCCTTTCACCAAGGAGCGGAACGAGGTCGTCCTTTCTCCGCTCGAACATAACGCCGTCTTCCTGCCCTTCGAGCGGCTGGCAGCCGCCGGCCGGGTGAAGCTGAGGGTCCTGCCGCTCAAAGGCCTGGCCCCCGACCTGGACGCCCTGCCCCGGCTGCTGGGCCGCCGCACGGCGCTGCTTTGCCTCAATCACTCCTCCAATATCTTCGGCGGCAGGCAGGAGATCCGCCGCGCGGCGGCGCTTGCGCGCGCCGCCGGCGCTTATCTGTTCTCGGACGACGCGCAGTTCTCCCCGACGCACGGCTCAGGCGCCGCGGCCGAGGGGGCCGACGCCTGCGCCTTCTCCGGCCACAAGGCGGGGGCGCCCTACTGCACCGGCGCGCTCTATGTCCGCCGGGAGCTGATGGCGAAGCTGCGGCCCTGGCGCGTCGGCGGCGGTACGGTGGAGGGGGTTAAATTTTCCGGCGGCTATAAGGCCGAATACATAGGCGGGAACCGCGGCTTCGAGGCCGGCGTGCAGAACTACGCGGGCGCGGCCGGCCTGGCCGCGGCGATAAAGCGGCTCGAAAAGGCCGGCTTCGGCAATATCCGCGCCCATATCGCGGGGCTGGTGCGGGACGCGCACGACCGCCTTTCGGCGATAAAAGGCGTCCGCGTGCTGGGGGAGAAGGCGTCGCTCGCCGAGGGTTCGCTGATCTCGGTAGTCCCGGAGCGGCGCGGGTTCTCCGCGCAGGATTTCGCGCTGTTCCTGGACTCCGGCGCGAAGGGCCTTTCGATAGCGGTCCGCTCCGGACGCCACTGCGCGGACCTGGCCTGCCTATCGTCGGGGGTTAAGGAGACGCTGCGCCTTTCGTATTTCACCTACAATACGCCGGCCGACACGGAGCTCTTCGCCCGCGCGCTGGAGCGCTACCTGAAACTGCTTTAAACGGGGCCCAATTATATAGAATATATCCGGCACATCCACGGAGGACAAAATGGACAAGAAAGAACTGCTGCACAAAACCGCTTTGAAATATAAGAACGACATGGTGAAGTTCGCCTCGGACCTGGTCAAGATCCCCAGCTTCTCCTGCAAGGAAGGCCCGCTGGTGGAGCGCATCAAGAAAGAGATGATAAAGGTCGGCTTCGACAAGGTGAAGATCGACGCGATGGGCAATATCATCGGCTTCCTCGGCAAGGGCAAGAAGAAGATAATGATGGACGCCCACATCGACACCGTCGGTATAGGCGACCCCAAGGCCTGGAAGATAAACCCGTTCGCCGGCCTGGTGAAGAACGGCCATATCTACGGCCGCGGCGCCACCGACCAGAAACTCTCGATGGTCCCGATGGTCTACGCCGCCAGGATGATAAAGGACCTTAAGCTCGAAGGCGACTACACGCTGATGGTCGTCGGCTCCGTCATGGAGGAGGACTGCGACGGCCTTCCGATACTCCATATCGTCAACAAGGAGAAAATCCGCCCCGACTTCGTCGTCATCACCGAGCCGACGGACCTCAAGGTCTACCGCGGCCACCGCGGCCGCATGGAGATGAAGGTCGTGACCAAGGGTCGCAGCTGCCACGCCAGCGCGCCCGAGCGCGGCGACAACGCCGTGGTCAAGATGGCCGATATCACCAAGGAGATAACGGCGCTCAACAAGCGCCTCAAGAACGACAAATTCATCGGCAAGGGCACGATAGCCGTCACCTCGATAGAGTGCAAGACGCCGTCGCTCAACGCCGTGCCCGACGAGTGCACGATCTACCTGGACCGCCGCCTGACCGTCGGCGAGACGCTCAAGAGCTCGGTCGCCGAAATCAAGCGGCTTCCCTCCGTGAAGAAGGCCGGGGCGGCCGTCGAGGTGCTGCAGTACTCCGAGACCGCCTGGACCGGCCTGAAAGTCGGCCAGGAGAAATATTTCCCGACCTGGGTGCTGCCCGAGGGTCACAAGCTGGTCCAGGCCGGCACGCGCGCGGCCGCGATAGCGCTGAAGAAGAAGCCCGTCATAGACCGCTGGGTGTTCTCCACCAACGGCGTGGCCTCGGCCGGCCGCCTTGGCATCCCGACGATAGGCTTCGGCCCGTCCAACGAAATTTACGCCCACACGGTCAACGAGAACATGCCGATAGACCACCTGGTCAAAGCGGCCGTATTCTACGCCGCGCTGCCCGGCGAGCTCTGAGCCCGGGGCCGGACCCGATGCCGCGGCCGAAGTCCAGATGAAAGTATACGGGGCCATTTCGCGGAAGGCCGTGGCTTCCGGAGGCACTTTCGAGTGAGTTCTTACCGGAGTCTGCGACCAGCGCTGCGCCTTCTGCTCTTCCCCTGAAGTCTTCCGCCGGAGCGGTACGCTCGGGTTAGCCGGCCTTTCCAGGGAACTGATGGCCATACGCCGGCGGGGGCTTGACGAGCTCTTGCTGTCCGGCGGGCGGCCATGAAGCCGGCGGCGTGAGAGGCTCAGCCGGCCAGGCCGCGGCTTTTCTTTTCGCGGAAAGCGGCCAGCCGGTGCAGCACGGCCGCTTCGCAGAAGCGACCGTAGAAAAGAGGCACCGATTCGCGGACTTCCCTGAGCGCGTAGCCTTTTGCCGTCTTTTCCAGGACTCCCAGCTTTTCCAGTTCCGACAGCTCCCTGCCGAAAACGGAATCCAGCGGCCTGCCGAACCTTGCCTCGAACCCGGCGGCGGGGACTAGGGCGTTCCGTTCGGCGTTGGCTATGACATAGTGGCGCATTTCCGATGTTTCGTCCAGCCTTACCAGCCTGGACACCGGTAGCCTGCCTTTTTCCAGCGCCGCGGCGTAGCGGTCGAAAGAGGTGGAATTCTCGTAGCGGGCGGAGCCGCGTATATGCGACAGTGATACCGGCCCTAGGCCGAGCAGGTGATGGGTGAGGCAGAAATCCACCGAGGCGCATTTGTTTTGCCCCTCCGCTGAAAGCACCGCCGAGTCACCGTCCAGGCGCGTGTAGCCTTCCCGCAGGAGAAGCGACATCGCCTTTTCCTGCAGCAGCGTCCACAGCCTTTTGCGAACGGGGTCCCTCGGGATCCGGACCGGCTTGTGGACGTTCAGGTGCACCTGGTCGGGCCTCCAGGCCGCGACCTTCCTGACGTCTTCCAGTACGCCCGCGCCGGACTGGCCCCCCAGTCCTATCAGCAGGTCCACGTTGATGCGTGGTATCCCGCAGTCGCGGGCGGCGCGGAAGATCCCGGGCAGCCGCGAATTGGACTGAGCCCTGCCCGAGCGGGAGATCACGGACTGGTCCAGGCTCTGGAAACCCATGCTGATCCAGGTGACGCCCCGGCGGGCCAGGAGGCGGAGCTTTTCACGGTCGAGGAACTGGGGGCTGGTCTCCACCGAGAAGGGCATGCCCTTGTCGAAAGAGAAGGCGCCGCGCAGCACTGAAAAAAAATCGTCGAGCGCTTTCACGTCCAGTATCGTCGGCGTACCCCCGCCGACGTAAAGAGAGTCGAAACGGCGGCCTTCGAAAGAGTGGGCCAGCAGCTCCGTCTCGGCGCGCAGGGCCCGCAGGAACCCGGAGGCCTGCTCCCTGCCGCGGTAGGGCTCCACCGGGATGAAGCAGAAACCGCAGCGGGAGGCGCAGAATGGGACATGGACGTACATACCGGTGCGGAACGCGGTTGAGGCGTCTTTCCAAAGCGAAGGCACCGAGACCGCCCGGCGGCCGGCCGCCGGCCAGGAGTCGATGGGCGGGTAATGGGTCGGATAAAAACCGTTGCGCCCGGCGTGGGCCGGCAGCAGGGCCTTGATTACGGTCTTCATCGAGGGAACCAGGTTCACGCCTTCTCCCCCTTTTTAGCGGCGCGGAACGAGAGCACGCGCAGAAAGGCCGTGCCGCCGCGCTTTACCCTGCGGGTGGACAGCAGTTCCACGCGGCCGCGCATGGCCGGGCTCTCCACCACCAGGGTCTGGAAATCGTTGCCGTCGACCGGCTTGCCGCGCCCGGCGGCCTCGGCGGCGAAGTCCGCGAATTCCCCGTCCAGCGTTTTCCCCAGCCAGCGCGCGCCGACCGGCTTTTCGGCCGCCACGATGACCGCCCTGACGCCCAGCGACGCGGCCAGGCGTATCCGCCCGCAGGTGTCCCTAGAAGAGAAGGGGGTTATCATGCGGAAACCGGCCCTGGCGGCGTTCCTGCGGAAATCGGCCGCCCCGCCGCGCTCGTCGCCGTCCGTGGCCCCGCAGTAGACTGTAGAGAAGCCGTATTTCGCCGCGGCGGCGGAGAAGATCCTGGCCATTTCACCGGGGCCGGCGGAGGTGTCGAAATCGCGGGTCGCCTTGTAAATGAAAAGAGGGATGCGCAGCAGCCGGGCGTGGAGTCGGAGGACGGCGGTCTTTCTCAGGTCGTTGAAGATGGAGGAGTGGCGGCGCCCGCCGTCTATATTTATGAGGCATACGGGCCTGGCGCCGTCGGCGACGGCGCGGAGCAGAGCCAGGTGGCCGTCCTTGCCCCCGCTGTAGACCACGGCGCAGCGCTCGCGCGCGGTGCCTTTCCGGCGCGCTTTATACGGGCCTAGCCGGGCCGAGGCTCGCGCGGCAGCTTTCGGTTTTCCGGTCGTTCCCATCGCGCTTAATTGTACATTTTTGCGGGCGCCGGAGGACGCGTCCGCCGACCTTCGCCGGCGCGGCGTATATGGTAGAATTGTGTGCCTGGGAGGGCGTTTTCCCGCGGTCCCATTATGTCAAAAATAAGCGACAGCACTTTCGTGCATGCCCTGCGGGCCGTCGACCGCGGCTATACCGCCGTCTTCCCCACTCATTATCCTCCGGCCGCCTCCTGGTCGCGGGTCCCGCGGGCGCCTTTCATAAAAAGCGCCTGGAGGTCCGCCCTGGGGCGCCGTCCCGAGCTCGGCCTTTACGTCCATATACCTTTCTGCGCCAGCGTCTGCGAATACTGCAATATAACGGTCAGGCAGGTGGCCGCCCCGGCCGAGAGGAACGCTTATCTGAGCCGCCTTTTCGCCGAGGCGGAAATGTACGCCCCGCTGTTCGCGGGCAGGACTTTCCGCAACGTTTTCATCGGGGGCGGCACGCCCAACCTGCTCTCCCCGGAGCAGCTCTCCGGCCTGTTCGCGGCCCTGAGGCGCAATTTCCGGATCTCCGCGGGGGCCCGCTTTGTAATGGACGCCAGCCCGATGTTCCTCGACGACGCGCGCCTCTCGGCCATGGTGCGCGGCGGGCTTACAGGGATAAGCATAGGCGGGCAGAGTTTCGACGACGGGGTCATCAGGCGGTCGGGCCGCACGCAGAACAATTCTTCCATTTACGCCGCCTACCTGCGCGCCAGGAAGCACGGCATAAGGCATATCAACGTGGACGTGATGATGGGCCTGCCCGGCCAGACCGTGGAGAGTTCCCTGCGGGACGCGGCGACCGTGGCCTCCTGGCGTCCGGAGGAGATCTTCATCGGCGAGTTCTCGCCCGTGAATACGCCTTTCGCCGCCCGCGGAGGGAAGGTCGACGAGGCGCACCGGCTCGCCGTGAGGGAGGCCTGGCGTAAAAGCTTCAGGATACTGAGGGCCGCCGGCTATCATCACCGGGGAACCGAATGCTTCGCTTCCCTGGACCCCAAAGCCAGGACCTGGGCCGGGTTCTTCCCTTTCCTCCGCAACAGTTCTCTGCTGGGCCTGGGCCTCGGCGCCGTCTCCTGGGCCTGGGGCAGCGCTAGATACCAGAACACGTCCTCTCTCGAGGAGTACGGCCGGCTGGTAGACGCGGGAAGGTTCCCGGCCGCCGCCGGCGGGACGGTGACGCTGCGCCAGGAGATGATACATTTCATACTGACCGGTCTGGAGGCCGGACTGCTCTCCGCGGCGGAATTCAGGCGCCTGTTCGGCGTTCCGCCAGAGCGCCGTTTCGGCGACGAGCTCCGCGGTCTTCTCGGCGCGGGTTTCCTGACCCTGCGAAGGGGTCTCTACAAGGTGTCGGAAACTCCCGAGGCCGCTTTCGCCTACACAAAAGCTTTCTATGAGCCGGCCGTGGTTCGCGCCGTGCTGAGGAACGCCGGGAGGAGGGGACGGTGATAAGCGACGCCGGCCTGGTGCGGGCGCTGGCGGCGGCCGAGCGCGGCGATCCGACCACTGCGCACTGCTGCTATCCACCTTTCGCGTCCTGGGGCCGCGCCGGCGCCGCTTTCGCGAAGAACTCCTGGCGGGCCGCCTTGGCGGCCGGCGAACCCTTCGGGATATACGTCCATTTTCCCTACTGCCCCTCGGTGTGCCCGTTCTGCCGCGTGCTGCCTAAACTGAGGCATAAGCCGGGAGACACGGAAGCTTTCCTCGCGGGTCTGGAGCGGGAATGCCGGCTGTGGGCGCCGGTCTTCTCCGGCCGCCGGCCCGTTTCGCTGTTCCTAGGTGGAGGCTCTCCCAATATGCTCAAGCCGGGTGGGCTGGCCCGGCTCATGAAGATCGTCTCGAGCCTTTTCCCGCCGGCGCCTGGGGCGCAGGTGGTGGCCGAGGTGCTGCCGGAATTCCTGGACGCGCCGCGCGTAAAGGCGCTGGTCGACGGGGGCCTCACAGGGCTTTCCATCGGTCTCCAGAGCCTGGACCCGATGATGAAGGTCTGGGCTGGCCGCCGGGTTACGGCCGCTGCCGCCGCCGCGGCCGTAACCCGCTGCCGGGACGCGGGGGTCCGTCATATCCTCATAGACCTGCTGGCCGGCCTGCCGGGCCAGTCCGGCGGCAGCTTCCTCTCGGACGTCCGCGCCGCGGCCGGCTGGCGGCCAGACGAAATCGTCATGGGTAACTTTTCAGCGGTCAACAGCGGTTTTTCCGGCATGAGCGCCGACACGGCCAGGGCCCTGCGCGGGGCCGCCGAACGGATGGCGCGCGAGGGGGCGGAAGAGCTTGGCCGGCTGGGCTACCGCGCCATAGGCAATGACCCCGTGTTCAGCCTGGACCCCGCTTCGCCGGACAGCAAGTATAATTACAGGTTCTACGCGGGCCTCTCCATGCTCGGCCTGGGTCCGGGCGCGCTTTCCTACGCCAGGGGCCGCGCCTGGCACGCCAATGCGGCCGCCCCCGACCGGTGGGCGGCCCTGCTGGCCGGCGGTACGCCGGCGGTGGAGCGCGGCTGCCGCACCGGCAGGCGGCGGGAGATGATAAGCGCGCTGGTGAGCCTAGCGGATACCGGGCTTATCCGGGACGCCGCCTTCAGGAAGGCTTTCGGCGCCGTCCCCGCCTCCGTTTTCGGGTGCGGCCTCCGCCGTCTGGAAAAGAGGGGCGTGCTGCGCCGGATTTCCCGCGGCTGGGAGATAAAGGATCAGGAGCGCTCGCCGTATGAGCTGGCCAGGGAATTCTTCGAGCCCGCGGTCCTGTCCTCCCTCTTGGGCTATACGTCCGGGAGGCCGCGGTGAAGGACGGGGGCAGTGCCCTGGCCCGGGCTTTGTGCGCGGCGGAACGCGAGAGGCCGACCTCCAGCATGCCGCATTATCCCCCTTTCGCCGCCTGGGACGGAGCCCCTTCGCGCGTCGATATAATGAAGGCGTGGAAAAAGGCGCTGGCCCGCTCGGAAGCCGGCGTCGCCGTGCACTTCCCTTTCTGCCGGACCGTCTGTTCTTTCTGTAATATCGCACCCCGCAGGGCGCTGGCCGCCGGCGCAGGAGAGCCCGCCAGGTTCCTGACGGCCCTGTCGGCGGAAGCGTCCTTCTATTCCGGGGCCTTCTCCCGCGTCAGGCCCAGGCATCTTTATGTCGGCGGTGGCACGCCCAACCTGCTCGGGCCCGGGCAACTGCGCCGCCTTTTTTCCATACTGGATTCCAGGTTCAGTTTCGCTCCCGGCGCCAGCCGTTTCTTTGAGGCGATACCCGCTTTCATAGACCGGCCGAGGCTCCGGGCCCTCAGGCATGCGGGTGTCGGCTGCGTAGCGCTGGGGGTGCAGAGCCTGGACAAGGCGGTGATAGCAGCTTCAGGGCGCTTTCAGGACGTGTCGGCCGTAAAGGGCAAATGCCTGGAGGTGCGCCGGGCGGGCATACCGCGCCTTATGGTGGACCTTATAGCCGGGCTGCCCGGCCAGAGCGAGCGCAGTTTCCTGCGCGACGTTGTGACCGTGGCATCCTGGCGTCCGGACGATATTTACCTGGGCGAATTCGTCCCCGTGAACACCGGTTTCGAGCGAGAAGGCGGGCGGCTCTCCGGGGCGGACAGGCGGGCCGCCGCCGCCGTGCTAGGAAAAGGCCTGGCGATACTGCGCCGCCTTGGTTATTCACATCATGGCGCCGAGTCCTACGCCACGCTGGACCCCGGCTCCGTCCATTGGCGCGGCTTCCATCCTAATTTCGATTCCGGCTCGCTGCTCGCGCTGGGGCCCGGTGCCGTCTCTCACGCGGCCGGCGTCCTGAGGTATTCCAATCTTTATTCCTGGGAGGAATACGAAGCCGCCGTTCTTTCCGGCCGCCCGCTCGCGGCGCGCGCCTGCCGTCTCAACCCTCGAAGGGAGAAGATAAATTTCCTCTTGGCCGGACTGGACCGGGGCAGGGTCCTGGTCCGCGAATTCCGCGAGGAGTTCGGCGCGGACCTGGACGCGGTCTTCGGGCCCGGCCTGCGCAGGCTATGCCGGCGCGGTACGCTGGCCCGCACCGCTTACGGCTACAGGGTCGCGGACCAGGAGGGCATCGCTTACGCCGCCGCCGAAACTTTTTTCGAGCCGCTCGTGCTGCGCCGGCTCAAAGACGGGGGGGAAGAGTGAGAGAGCGAGACTGGCTCCCGCTGCTGCGGCTGATAGAGAGCGGGCAGTCCCGGGAAGGCTCCGCCCCCTACCCTCCGGTCGCGGCGTGGGGGCCCGTCCGGGGCGACGCTCCTTTAAGACGCGCCTGGTCGCGGGTCTTTTCCGCGCAGTCGGAATTCGAAGTTTACGCTCACATCCCCTTCTGCCGCTCCGTCTGTTTTTTCTGCAACGCCGGGGCCCGGCGGGTGGCTTCCGCAGCCGACAGGGAAGCATATCTGCGGGCTCTGTTTATGGAGATAGCGCTGTATGGCGCCATGAAGCCACGCCGCGGACCCTCCAGGATATTCATAGGCGGAGGCACGCCGAACCTCCTCTCACCCCGCCAACTGTCGGGGTTGCTGGAGGCTCTGAAGGTCGCGTTCGGCGCCGTCGCCGGAGTGGAGACGGTCATGGAGGTCAACCCGGACTTTCTCGATGAGCGCAGGCTCAAGGCCCTGAAGGACGGCGGGGTAGGGGTTCTGAGCCTGGGGCTGGAGAGCCTTGACCAGCGGCTCGTAGATTCTCTGGGCAGGACCCAGACGGTGCGGGCCGTAAGGCGGGCGTATACGCGCAGTCGCCGGGCGGGTTTCCGCAGGATAATAATCGATATGATCGCCGGCCTGCCGGGGCAGAGCGAGCGGTCTTTCCTGCGCGACCTCGGCATCGCGGCCTCCTGGCGGCCGGACGAGATCTGTATGGAGAGGTTTTCCCCGGAGCGTACGGCTTTCGAAAGCTACGGCGGCCGGCTTTCGGCGGCGGACAGGGCCAGGAGCGGCCTGCTGATAGAGGCGGGCTTCCGCCTGCTCAAGTCTATGGGCTACCATCACAGGAACAACGAGCCTTTCGCCTCGCTGCGCCCGGGCGAGCAGGGCGGCAGGTCTTTCTCGAGCCGTTTCGACGGCCGCAGCGTGCTCGGCCTGGGGCTGGGTTCCCTCTCGCATATATGGGGGCGCTGGCGCTCGCGCAACACCCTTTCCGAAAAGGAATACGCAGCGGCAGCGGCGCGAGGCCGCCTGCCCGCCGCCTCGGGCATTGTTCTCGGGCCGAGGGACGAAAAGATCAATTACGTCCTCGATAGCCTCGGCAGCGGCTGGCTGAGCCGCCCGGAGTATGAAAAAATTTTCGGTCTTCCGCCAGAGCATGATTTCGGCGCCGCGCTTGACTCCCTCGCGGCGCGCGGCCTGCTTTCGCTGAAAGGGCGCGAATACCTAGCCGCCCGGCCCGAGAAGGCGGACCTGGAATGCGCGCCTTTCTTCTACGGCCGCCGCGTTATCTCAGCCCTCTCGGCGAAGCTGGCCGCCGATCGTCGCGTCCGGGCGCGCCTTGTGGGCGCGAAAGGTAAAAGGTTAAGATAAGTCGGGACGCCCCCGGCTCCCGCAGAGCCGGCTTTCTATGGAAAAAATAGCTTTCTTCGGCAAAGGCGGCATCGGCAAGAGCACGATAGCCTCCAATGTGACGGCCGCCCTGGCGCTCGAGAGGCGCAGGGTCCTGCACGTGGGCTGCGACCCCAAGATGGACTCGGCCCTGCTGTTGATGGGGCGCAGGATCACCTCCTTCGCGGCCGCCTGCCAGTACGGCGGGGAAAGCGCGGTGCGCGCCAGCATATACGCGTCCCCCATTCCCGGCGTGCACTGCATCGAGGCCGGCGGGCCGGAGCCCGGCCTGGGCTGCGCCGGCGCCGGTATCGGCACGATGTTCGATATGTTCAACGCCGTCTCGCTGCTGGAAGGGGACGCGTACGACGCGGTCGTTTACGATGTGCTGGGCGATGTGGTCTGCGGCGGTTTCGCGGCGCCGCTGCGGCTCAACTTCGCGGCCAAGACCGTGATAGTGACCTCCGAAACGGCGTACTCGCTCTACGCCGCCAACCGCCTGATAGGAATGGCGGCCAATTTTTACAGGAACGGCGCGCGCCTGGCGGGCCTGGTGGCGAATGTCAGGAGCCCGGAAGGCGAGGCGGTGGTGCGCCGCTTCGCCGGGCTTACGGGCGCGCGCCTGCTGGGAACGCTGCTGCCGGAATCCGTCGTGGCGAAAGCGGAGCGCCGGCGCTGCCCGGCCGTGAAGCTCTTTCCGGAAAGCGATTTCTCCCGGCGCATCCGCCGACTGCTGCCCGCCATAGTCAGCCGCTGCCCGGAACCGGGCGCCCGCGCCCTTCCGGAAGAGGATTTTTTCTCTTTCATCGAAGGAGGGACGCCGCGGCGTCAGGAGCCCGCTCCGTCGGCCGCGCCCGTCGGCCGCTCCGCCGTCCGGGTCCTGCGCGACGCCGGGTTCACGCCGCTGGGCCTCGAGAACGCCCAGGCCCTGTGCGACTGGGCCTCTCCTGCCGGCACGCGCAAGGTGCTGATCGCGCATTCATCTTCACCCCACGGCGGCGCCGCCAGGGTATCCGACCTGGTCCTGTTCTTCCATCCCTCCTGTGGCAGGACCGGAGAGGCGGAGACGCTCGCCCTGAAAAGGGCCGCCGCCGGTCTGGCGGGCGTCGCTTTCCGCGATATCGCCGGCGTATTCTTCGACCGGGCCGGATTTTACGGCGGCATCACCCCGCTCTGCGGCCAGCCGGACAAGGACCTGCGGCATAAATCTTCGGTGGCTTTCGGCGAAGCTCCCTTCATACTGCGGCCTCCGTCCAAGCGCCTTCTCGCGCCTCCAGGCGCGGTGGTGGCGGAGTTGAGCGACAATGAATGCAGGTTCGCGGCCTGCGAGTGGGGCCGCTTGGGCCTGATGCATGAACAGGACGAACATTACCCGGAGAACAGGCCCGCCCTGGGCCCCCTGCCCCCGCTGCCCGACAACCGCATGCATATAGCCGAGATAGACATGCGCGATGCCGTCTTGGGGTCGGAGGAAAAGGCTTTCTCCGTGCTGCGCCGGGCCGCCGAACACGCCGGCCCGGGCGGGCTGGTCGTGTTCTATACCGGCTGTTCGCATCTTACGCTGGCCTTCGATCCGGCCGAGGCGATGCGCAAGGTGGGAAAAGAGACGGGCGCGCGAATAGTTTTTATAGAGGAAACCGAAGAAGGGGGCCGCAGCCGCATGGAGGAGACTTTCACCGCCTTCATGGCGGAGAAGCTCAGGGAGAACCGGGTCCGCAGGCGGTCCGGCGTCAACCTCATAGGCTTCGGCCACGACGTGGGCGCCGTGGAGGCTCTGCTCGCTGCTGGCGGTTTTCAGCCGGCCGGGCCCGGCTCTTTCTACGGCAAAGCCGCATCGTCCGCGCTGAACGTGCTCTCCGACGAGGCACTGTACATGGGCCCGGCTTTCGGGGCCGCGGGCCTGCGCTGGCTGCACGCCCCGCCGCCTTACGGTTTCGCCGCCACGCGCAAGTGGCTAGGCTGCGTCGCGGGCGCGCTGGGGAGGAAAGGCGGCCCCGCCGGCCCTTCCGCCGCGCAGCTCTCCGCCGCCGCGGAACTGCGCCGCAGGGCACGCGGTTATGCCGCCGGCCTGGGCGTCTGGCGCGGAGAGGAGGAGTTGCTGGAAGGCCGGCGCGTAAAAGCCGCCCTCGCCCTTCTTTCGGAAGGAGGCTTCGGCGCCGGGCTTTTCGTTTTCACCCGTGGCGAAAAACTTTCCCCGGCAGAGCGGGCGGGGGCGCTGCGCGAATTCCGCCGCCTGGCCCGGGCCCGGGGTAAAGCGGCAGACGGCCGCGGCCCCTTCGTGAAATTCGCGGATTCCCCGGCCGGCCTAAGGGCTGCCGCGGCCGGCGCGGGAAAGCTTCGCCTCTTTTACTCCGACCTGCGCAACGACGAGCGCGTCAGGGCGGCGGGTCTGACTCCTTTCTCCGCCAATATTTTCCAGCCCGGCTACGACGGCGCCCTGGAGACCTGGAGGCGGATGATAGAACTCTGCGAATGGGATTTCAATGAAAGGTACAATGCCCGATAAAAAGCCCCTGAGGCCCACGGATATTTCCTACCATGTCGGGCTGTACTTGGCCGTGAACGCGGTTTCCGACTGCGCCCTGATAGTGGACGGCCCCAACTGCATAATGCCGAAGGCCGAATATGTCCTCGGCAATCACGACCTCTACTCGACCCTGCTCTCCCCGGAGAACCGCCACCGCCTCATCTGGACGATGGCCGACCCGGTGCTCAGCGGCGAGAATCCCGAGGTGAGCCTCTCGGCTCTGCTGCGCGGCGCGGCCGGGTCCGGACTTTTTTCCGCGGTGCTTCTTACGGGCCTGCCTTTCCGCCGGCTGGCCGGCATGGATTACGACGGGCTGGCGGCCTCCGCCGGCGGGAAAACCCCGGTCGTGACCGTCCCGGCCCTTTCGCTGGAGGCGGACTGGCTGGAAGGATACGACAGGGGGCTTGAGGCCCTTGTCCGGGCTATGCCGTCCGCGAAACAGAAGCGCAGGAAGAATTCCGTCGCCATCGCCGGATACCTCTTCGACCGCCGCGAACTGGACCATGCCGCCAATATCGCCGAGTTGTCCGCGCTGCTCGAGGCCTGCGGCCTCCGCCTAGTCTCGGTTTTCCCCTCCGGCGGGACGCTGGGGGAGCTTTCTCAGGCCCTAGAGGCGGACCTGGTGATCTCGCTGCCTTACGGCCGCCGGGCCGCCAGGAGGCTGGCCGGTCTCAGCGGAGCCAGGCTTTTGGAGACAGCCCTGCCGATGGGATTTAAGGGGACCCGGAAATGGCTGGAGGCCGTGCGCCGTGCCGCCGGCCTCCGGGGTCCGCTGCCTGAAGCGGCACGGCTGATAGAGCGGGAGACTGCGGCGGCTGTCTCGCCATTCGTCCAGACGCTGGCCCACCGCAACGCCGCTTTCGCCGGGGACCCCTACCTTTTCGCAGGCTTCGCGGACCTGGCCGCCGGATTCTGCATGCGCGTGACTGCCGCTTTCATCAACTCCGGGCGTACGGCGCTGGACGTCGTCCGCCCGCCTTCCGAACTGCTGTTTTCCCCGTCCTCGTCGGAGGCGGTGGCCGCGCTGGCGCGGATGGACAGGTATGCCGCCCCCGAGATCTTGGTCGGCAATTCTTTCGCCTTCAGCGAGGGGCTGGCGGACGGGCTCTCGTTCGTGGAACTGGGGTTCCCTTCATACGGGCACCATTGCCTGTCGCCCGAGCCCTTTCTCGGTTTCGCGGGCGCGCAAGCCCTGGCAGGGCGGCTGCTGAACGCAGCCGTCGCGGCGGACGGAAAGCGCGGTCCGGTGGCCTCCGCACTGCGGTCCGGCTCCCCCCGTTGAAGCGTATTTTATGGTATACTGTGGGCGACGGCCCCGCGCCGGCCCGTCAATTTGGGAATTTCTTTAATGTCATGGGGGAAACATGGCTCCTAAAAGATTCAAAATAGTCGCTGTCGGCACCGGGGACCCCGGCAAGCCGCCGGTCCTGACCGGCTTCCTGAAGACTTACGCCGACTCGAGGCCCCGCCTCAAGGGTCTCATAGACTTCAAGGTGGTGGTAATAACCGATTACCCGGGAGCTTTCGGCGCGGTCAACCGGCTCGCGCCGGACCTGGTGGTCCTCTCGCCGCACGAGGACTGGGACAACAGGGAGATGTTCGCTCTCTGCGCCCGGCTCAGGAAGGCCCGTCCCGGCCTGGCCATCGCGACCTGCGCTGAAACCCCGCGCAACAGGATACGCCTCGCGGAGGCCTTCCGTGGCGGCCTCGTGGACTATGTCGTGCACGGCGAGAGCGAGGCTCCCTTGGCGGAACTGATAACCCATATGGTCCACGGCGATACCCGCCTGGAGGACGTCCGCGGCATCATCTGGAAGAAGGGGTCCAGGATAGTGACCAACCAGCCCCATCCCGGGGTGAAGAACCTCGACGAGATCCCTTCCCCTTACCTCGAAGGAGTCTTCGACCTCAAGTCTTACAGGTCTGCGGAGATCGTGCTGTCCAGGGGCTGCCGCTGGAAATGCCGCTATTGCGCCATCAACGAAGGCGCGCTGCGCTGCTTCTCCTACGAGCGCGTAAAAGCGGAGCTGGCGGTTTTGGTGAAGCAGGCCCCCAGGCTCGAAGAGGTTTCGCTGGTGATCTTCGACATGTTCGACAACCAGGCCTACGCCGCGCCGCTGCTGTCTCTCTTCGGGAAGGTAGCGCGGGAGCGGGGGATACGGTTCCAGTTCGACGTCAACATCAACAGTCTCAACAAGCCGGACCTCCTTAAGCTCGCGGACGATCCCCGTTTCTGCATCGAGGTCGGCATACAGTCCTCCTACTCGGCGGCGCTGGCCGCGGCCGGCAGGCCGATGACACCGGGGCTGCTGGATAGGAACATCTCGCTGCTCCGCAAATACGCGCCACGCGCTTCCGTTTCGCTCAGCTTCATAAGGGGCCTGCCGGGCGATACGCCCGCGACGTACAGGGACACGCTGGACTGGGCGGTTTCCACCGGTTACGGCGTCATGGTCAACCACCTCAGGATACTGCCCGGCACCGGTTTCGACAGGGACCGCGCAGCCCACGGGATAAAGACCTATGCGGTTTACCCCTATTTCGTAAGGTCGACCGCTACTTTCCCGGCGAAGGCCGTCCGCGAGGCGGCGGGGCTCACCGACCGCGTCGGTTTCGTCATGAAACTGGCGGCCGGCAGCCCCAGGCTGCTCGCGGACCTGCTGGCGGCCGGGCGGGAACTGGCGGGCTCGGTGCCCCATCCCTACATCGCTCTGGCGGAGGGGTTCTGCGGCCATCTGAAGGGCAGCCGCGCCTTCTCCTCTCTCTTCCGCGGCTATATGGCGGGGAGGAAGGAATCCAAGTCCATGGACTGGAGCTCGGACACCTCGGATTTCGGGGACATAAGGGAAGAGGAACTGATACGGGAATTCGTCTCTTTCCGGGCCCGGGTCATGGAGAAACTGCGGGGGAAGTGCGCGGCGGCCTAAGGATAGGAGGGCCGCAGCCGGAACGAGGAGGGTTTTGAGCGCAGCGCTTTGAACTCGGAATCGCCGAAAGCTTCCAGGTAGCCCTTGTCGACGCCGTAGCAGAGTTTAGAGAAAACGCAGGCCTTGCAGGCCTGCGTTTTCTTTTTGCGCGAAGCCTGGCTGGCGGCGCCGGACCCCTCTCCGGGCCTTGCCTGCAGCACCGGCGAATCTTTCTCCTGTTCCCCGGCGCCCCAGTCGCTCATGAGATTGGAGTATTCGGGGGCCAAGCAGGGGGTGAAGTTGCTGAGCATCTTCGTTTCGGGCCGGATTCCGGCCTTTTCCATGTATTTCAATGCCTTACGCAGGTAAGGCAGCGCCGTCGAGTAGCTGACGCGGAGTTTTTTTGCGCCGCCAAACATCCTGCCCTCGTAAAAACTGAACATGAAACAGAAGCCGGTCAGGCGCAGGTCTTCCGCCATGAACCTGGCGAATTCAGGCATCTGGCGGTAGTTAAGACGGGTTACCGCGAAGTTGGCCGAAACCTTCAGGCCGAGCGCGTTGCAGTTCTCTATCGCCAGCATGGCCTTAGCGAATGCGCCTTTGACGCCCACGGCGAGGTCGTGCGCGGCCGCCTCGCGGGCGTGCAGCGATATCTTTATCTCGTTGGCGCCGGCGGCGGCCGCCCGGGCGGCGAACTTCATGTCCGAGAATTTCAGCCCGTTCGTCAGCACCTGTATGAAGGGAAAGCCGAGTTTCTTCGCCGCGCGCAGTATCCTGAATATGTCCGGGTGCAGAGCCGCCTCGCCGCCGGAAAAACTGGCCAGCCAGGCGCCGCGGGCCCTCGCCCGCGCGAGGTCGGCGCAGATTTTCCGCCAGGGCCGCCAGGCGCCCCCGGCATCGGGTGAGGCGGAACAGCAGAAGAGGCAGCGGGCGTTGCAGCCTTCGCCCACCAGCAGCTCCACGCCTTTCACCGCGGAGCCCGGCGGCGGCCAGTCGAATTTTTTCACCGCCTCGCCCAGGGTCAGCGGCTTTTGGTCCCGATAATTTTTCAACATTCCTTTTACCTTTTGCCCCAGGAGGATGGCAGGGGGCGCGCCGCTCCGGTTTCAGAGCCCGGGTCTGGAGATCCGCCGGACCCTCCCTCTATTTCCAGGAGAT
>CAZVWK010000010.1:0-31236 GCA_964631475.1 uncultured Elusimicrobiaceae bacterium
CCCGCGACACCAACTCCAGCAGGTTATGGTAGCCATCGTTGTTCTCCGCCAGCAGGGTAAGGTGCCCGCTGTCGCGGCGGTTGGAAGTGGCCTTGTCCTTGTCCAGCCGGGACCCCTTGGCCACGTAGACCTCGCAGCCTAGTATCGGCTTTATCCCCGCGGCCGAGGCGGTATTGTAGAACTCCAGCGCCCCGTACATATTGCCATGATCGGTGAGCGCCATCGCCGGCACGCGCTTATCGGAGAGTTCCTTCAGGAAAGCCGACGGCTTGCCGTGCCCGTCGGTGACGCGCAGCATCCCGTCGAGCATGGAGTACTCGGAATGATTATGCAGATGTATGAAGCCGGCGGATTTCATGTTGGAACTCGATAATTATATAATTTACAGGCGTGGCCCACAAAAGAATACCGAAGACCGGCCGCCGAGGCCGGGCCGCCCTGCGCGAGACCAGGACCAGAACCCTCGAAAGGGTCCCTGGCAAGGCGGTCTCCTTCCGCGTGGACGAGGTGCGCCTGCCCGACGGCCGCAAGGCCGTACGGGGCTATATGGAGCATATCGGCGCGGTGGCCGTGCTGCCCGTCCTGGACGACGGCCGCCGCATCGTGTTCGTCCGCCAGCACCGGTATCCAGTAGGGGAGGACACCCTCGAGATACCCGCCGGCAAACTGAACGGGGCCGGCGACGATCCGGCTGCCAGGGCCCGGGCCGAGCTCAGGGAAGAGACCGGCTTCACGGCCGCGCGCCTGACGCGCCTCATCTCTTTCTGGCCGAGCACGGCCTTCTCCACGGAAATACTCCATATCTACCTGGCCGTGGGGCTGGAAAAAGGGGCCCCCTGTCCCGACGAGGACGAGTTCGTGGACGCCGAAATACTGACTTTCAAAAAAGCCTGGGCGCTGGTGCGGAGCGGCCGCATAAAGGACGCCAAGACCGTGATCGCGCTGCAGGCTTGGAAGATAAAGGAGCTTGAAAACCGATGAAATTCGACAACACCGACGAACTCTGCGTCAACACGCTCAGAACACTCTCCATCGACATGGTCGGCAAGGCCGACTCCGGCCATCCCGGACTGCCGCTGGGCGCCGCCCCGCTGGCCTACGCCGTCTGGGCCGGCCATCTCAAGTTCTCCCCTTCCGACCCCCTCTGGGCCGACCGGGACCGCTTCGTCCTCTCAGCCGGACACGGCTCCTCCCTGCTCTACTCCATCCTGCACGTCTACGGCTTCGGCCTGGAGATGGAGGAACTGAGGAACTTCCGACAGTTGGGGAGCCGCACGCCGGGCCATCCGGAGCACGGCCACACCCCGGGCGTGGAGACCACGACGGGCCCGCTGGGGCAGGGTTTCGCCAACGCGGTCGGAATGGCGCTGGCCGAGAAACTGCTGGCGGAGAAGCTCAACACGCCGGAGTTCAGCCCGGTGGACCATCACACCTACACGCTGGCCGGCGACGGCGACCTCATGGAGGGCCTCAGCTACGAGGCGGCCTCGCTGGCCGGCACGATGAAGCTGGGCAAGCTCATCTGCCTCTACGACTCCAACGGCATCACCATCGAGGGTTCCACCGACCTGGCTTTCACGGAGGACGTAAAGAAGCGTTTCCAGGCGCAGGAATGGCAGGTCATAGAAGTGGCCGACGGCAACAGCCTCGCCGAGCTCGACTCGGCCATACGCAAAGCCAAGCGCGAGACGGAGAAGCCGTCGCTGATAATCGCGCGCACGCATATCGGTTTCGGCAGCCCCAAACAGGGCAAGAACAGCGTGCACGGCGAACCGCTCAAGCCGGAGGAGATCGCGGCCACCAAGCGGACCCTGGGCTGCCCCCCGGAAGTGCCCTTCTGCATGCCGGAGGAGGCCCGCGTCCGCTTCGCGGAGACGGCGGCCGCCGGCGAGCGCGGCAGGAAGAAATGGCTCAAGCTCTGGAAGAAATACAGCGAGGCCCATCCCGACAAGGCCGCCCTGGCCAAGTCCATGCTGGGGGGCGAGGTGCCCGAGGACCTCTTCAAGGTCCCGGAGACCTTCTTCGACAAGCCCGTCGCCACGCGCGAAGCCGGCGGCAAAGTCATCAACCTGATGGCCGACAGCCTGCCTGGCCTCACCGGCGGCTCGGCCGACCTGGGGCCCTCGACCAAGACGGACTTCATAAAGGAGCCGGGGCGCACGCTGCATTTCGGCATACGCGAGCACGCCATGGGCTCCATCCTCAACGGCATGGCCCTGCACGGCGGCCTCATCCCTTTCGGCGCCACCTTCCTGGTCTTCTCCGATTACATGCGCCCGGCCCTGCGGCTGGCCGCGCTGATGAAAGCGCCGGCGGTGTTCGTCTTCACCCACGACGGCATCGGAGTCGGAGAGGACGGCCCCACCCATCAGCCCGTCGAGCACCTCATGAGCCTGCGCCTGATACCGGGGCTCCTGGTCCTGCGGCCGGCCGACGCCTGGGAGACGCTCTACGCCTGGGAGGCGGCCGTCAGGACCCGCCGGCCGGCCTGCCTCGCGCTCTCGCGCCAGAAACTGCCGCTGCTGACCCAGTTCAGGGCGAGGGCGGCGGAGGGAGTGAAGCGCGGCGGCTACATCCTAAAGGAAGCCGTGGAAACGCCCGACGTGGAGCTTATCGCCACCGGCTCCGAGGTGCCGCTGGCGCTGGAGGCCGCGGGCCTTCTGGACGCCAAAGGGATCGCGGCGCGCGTAGTGTCGATGCCTTCGTTCGAGCTTTTCAGGGAGCAGCCGGCGGCCTATCGCGAAAAGGTGCTCTCGCCCGGCACGCCCAAGCTGGCCGTGGAGGCCGGCAGGACGGCGGGCTGGAAAGACCTGGCCGGGACGGAAACTTCCGCCATGGGAGTGGAAAATTTCGGAAAGTCGGCCCCCGCCGCACAGGTTTACGCGGACGCGGGCCTGACGGCGCAAAGGGTCGCCGAGGAAGCGGCCGCGCTGGCGAAGGGCAGGACGAGGGCCTGAATCAAAGGGCCCGCGCCCGGCGCAGCCCCCACAATCCGAGCAGGAGGAAAGCCAGGAGCGGACCGAAGGCGGCCGGCAGCGGGCCGAGTATCTCCACCTGCCCGGCCGACTGGCCGAACATCATGGCGGCCCAGAGCAGGAATCCGGAGCCTATCGCGATACCCAGGTTGAAGAGCCTGCCGTGGCTGCCCAGCAGCAGCGCCACGGCCGCGCCCAGCAGCGCCATCACGGGATTGGCCAGCGGCGCGGCCAGCTTCCCCCAGAAAACGGTCGTCTCCTCCGCCGTCGGGGCGCCGATGAAACGCAGCCTGCCTATCCTGAGGAAGAGCCCGCGCATCGAGATCCCCTCCGGCACCAGCTTGTCCACTACCATGTTCTCCGGCGCCAGCGAAATATCGGAAACGTGCGACTCCCAGCCCGACACGGCCGGCCCCGAGGGCAGGTATTCGGTGACCGAGGCGCCGCTGAAGACCCAGCGGCCAAGGCCCCGGTCCCAGACCGCCGAGCCCGCCGCTATCTCCCCCGCCAGCTGCCCGTCCCTGTAAATATCGGCGGCGACTTTCTCCATGCGGCCTGCTCCCCCGTCGAACACCCTGGCGGTAAGGAAGACGCCGCCTCCCACCGAAAAGGAAACGTCCCGCTGGACCAGCCTTCGCCAGTCCCGGTCGCCGCGCAGGTCCTCGTAATAAAGCTCCTGCGCACGCATGTAAGAAGGCGGCACCAGCAGTTCCTGAACCGCAAAATGCAGGGCCGCGGCCCCCATGGAGCAGGCCAGGAGAGGGGCCAGCATCTGCGCCGGCCGGTAGCCGCCGGCCAGTCCCGCCTTCCACTCACCGCGCGACATCAGCCCGCCGAGAGCGAACAGCGTGGCCATCAGGGTCGCCATCGGTATGACCCGGGCGGCGAAATATGGCGCGTGCAGCGCGATGTACGAGAGGAAGAGGCCGGCGTCCGCGTCGTTGCGGGTGAAGACGGCCAGTTTGTCGAAAGCCGTGCCGGACATGATCAGCGCCAGGAAAACCCCCAGCCCGAAGGCGAAGGGGCCCCAGAAAAGAGAAGCGACGTACCTGAAAAAAACCTTTTTCATCTGAAACTCAGTTTCCTCCGCCACAGCCAGGCTCCCGCCAGCGCCCCGGCCGCGGTGGGGACCATCATGGCCCAGGGAAAGAAAGCGGGATTTTTGCGGCTCAGCACCATGCCGCCCACCGTCAGTCCGTAATAGATGAATATTACCAGCAGGCTGGCCGCGAAACCCGATGAGCGGGCCTTTGAATCCAGCACCAGCCCCAGCGGCGCGCCCAGAAGGAAGAAGACCAGCGGCGCCAGGGCCACCGAGAGGCGGCTGACTATCTCCATGCGGTAGCGCAGTTCCAGCCCGGCCTCGCCCACCCCGGCGGCCAGCCTGCCCAGCAGGTCCGGCGTGGTCAGTTCGCGGGCCCGCGGCTGGCGGGCCGCGGAGTCTCCGGAAAAGAAAGGCAGCAGGGTCCGATAGGAGGAAAAGCCGCCGTGCAGCAGCCGGGTCCTGCCCGAAAACGCCGACTGGCTCAGCGTGCCGTCGGAGAGCTCTATTTTTATTCCCAGTGAAGGGACCACGCCGTAGCGGCCCTCGGCGGCGCTTATCCTCATAAGCTGGGGCTCGGAGCCCGGGCGCTGCACGCGGCGCGTCAGCTTGACGCCGTCCAGCCGCCCGGTGACAGGGTTGGCCCCGTCGGCGTAGAAGGTCCAGTCGGCTATCCTGCGAAAGGTCCGGGGGCGCAGTTCGACATGCGTTATCCGGGAAACCATCGCCTCGACGTAATCATTGGAGCGCTTGAGCCCGCGCGGGCCGGACCAGCCGCCCAGGGCGGCGGTCAGGAGAGCGGCGGCCGCGGCGGCCCAGAGCAGCGGCGAGAGGATGCGGCCGAAGGAGAAGCCCGCCGCGCGCAGGGCCATTATCTCGCCGTCGCGCGAGAGCCGGCCCAGGCTCATGAGCAGGGCCATCAGGAAGGCTATGGGCACCACCATCGCCAGCACGTTCGGCAGCAGGTGCAGCAGCGCGCGCGACATCAGCAGGAAAGAAAAGCCCTGCAGCACCCCCTCGTGGAGGATCTGCAGGAAGTTCACCATCACGATGAGGGCGGAAAAAATGAAGACGGAGAGGAGGAAAAAACCGCCGAACACCCCGAGCACGTAGCGCTGCGCGACAGTTATCCTCATCGTTTTCATTTTATTATATATTTTGATTATAATACTACGGCGACCGCGCGGCGGGCTATAGCCCGCCGCGCTTTCTCGCCTATTGTTACGTGAAGAACGCCCTGCCCATACTCCTGCTCCTACTGGCCGCCCCCGGCGGCGCCCAGGAGCATTTCACCCCGCCGGCCCCGGGGCAGGGCAGGTTCCTCCTCATAGACAGGGAAGACGCTTCCGCCCTGTTCGGGGAAGAGAAGGAGTTCTCCGGGGGGGCGGGCGAAGAGGCGGAGTCCGCCGGCCTGGACTCCCTGCTCGACCGCCTGCCCATCTCCGACTATTCCCAGGACAGGTGGAACAAGGTGCGCGGCGACATAGAGACGGGCCGCTTCCAGCGGGAGGAACCGGCGCCGCTGGCGCGGATAGCGGTCTCCACGGAAGTCCCCGTCTCCCCTCAGCCCGAACTGGAATTCTCCGAATCCGGGACCTCCCTCTCCCTGACCGGGCGCAAGGTCATCGGCTTCAACTATACCGGCAAACGCTACATCAACGAGCAGACCAACGTCACCCGCCCGCGCAGTCTCAGCCTGTTCGAAATAAGCCAGCAGCTCCAGGTGCGCATGCAGGGCAAGGTCGGCCAGAAGATCACGGTAAACGTGGACTACGACGACACCAAGGAGGACAGGCAGGACATCTCCGTAGTCTACCAGGGCGACAAGAACGAAGTGGTGCAGAACGTCTCGTTCGGCGACATAGACCTCTCGCTGCCTTCTACGGAATTCGTCTCCTACAACAAGCAGCTCTTCGGCATCAGGGCCGACCTGCGGGCCAAAGGCTTCGCCCTGACCTTCATCGGCTCGCGCACAAAGGGCCAGACCAAGGTCCGGCAGTACACCGGCAACACCCAGTTCCAGACGGTGGACGTGCAGGACGTCAACTACCTGCGCCGCCGTTACTACGACATCGCTTTCCGCGACCAGGCCTCTTTCCCGTCCACCGACGGCGCGGCGCCGGGCAGACTGCCGATACGGCCCGGCTCGGAATTAGTATACCTGGACACGCAGAGCAACCTGCCGGTGGACAACCTGACCATCTCCTCCATAACCGCGGACGACCTGGCCCTGCAGACCACGACCTACACCGGGCGCTTCCAGCGCCTCAGCCCGGGCATAGACTATACCGTGGACTACGCCAGGAGCATACTGACCTTCAGCCGCTCCATGAACGCGCAGGACGTGGTCGTCATAGCCTATACCAACGCGAACGGCACGCTGCTCTCGCAGAACACCTCCTCCGTCACGGTGAACACCGGCGGCTCAGGCAGGTTCAAGCTGGTCAAGACGCTCAACGACTCCCCCGTAAGCACAGGGAGCATAACCGCCCTGGACTTCGCCTCGCAGGCGGGCTGGAACCGGGAAATAAAGACCTATTATTCCATCGGCCAGACCAACCTGGTGCGCGACGACGGCCGCGGCAGCTTCACCCTGAAACTGCAGGACTTCAACCGCAACGAAGTGGCCAATGCGCCCAACACCAGCGGCGAGAACGTAAAATACCCGGACAATATCGAGGTGGACTTCGAGCAGGGCATCTTCAGGCTTACCCGCCCGTTCCAGGACCCCGACCCAGCGCTGGCCGGCACCCCGGACAGGCAGATCTATTCCGCCGCGCCGGCCGCCAGGCGGCTGTTCCGAGTGGAATATTCCTACAGGTTCAAGACCTTCATGCTCGAACCCTCCATCGTAGTCAACTCGGAAGTAGTGACCGTGGACAAGCAGAAACTGCGCAAGAACGAGGAATATTTCATCGACTACGACTCGGGCTTCATCACCTTCTATTACCCCGACCGGATAGGCCAGACCAGCAATATAGAGATCAGCTACGAGGTCTCTCCCTTCGGCGGGGCCGGCAACCTCTCGCTGGTCGGCGGGCGCGTCTCCTACGATTTCGGCTCCCTCTCGCTGGGCAGTTCGCTGCTCTACCAGGGCGGCATAAAATCGGCGGCCGTACCCAGCGTGACCGACCTGACCAGCAGCATGTTCGTCTACGAGGGAGACGTGCAGTTCAAGAATCTAAACATCTTCGGCATGAAGATGAACGCGGGCGGCGAGATAGCCCAGTCGCGTCTCAATCCGAACCTCAACGACTTCGCCCTGGTGGACAACATGGAAGGCGTGAAGCAGGAGGACGCGCCCTCTATGGACCGCAACTACTGGTACATCGCTGCCAACCCCACCACCCTGCCGGCCGACCCCGCTTCCGTGGCATGGGAGACCGTGGACGTAAAATCGCGCGACATAAACCCGCAGGCCACTTCCGACGGCAGCCAGCAGGTGCTGTCCGTCAATTACGACTTCACCCTCTCCGACGAGGTCTCGATAGTCTATCCGCTCTCGACAACTGGCCTGGACTTCACGCAGAAGACCGCCATAGAGATGGTGCTGCTCGGCCAGGGCGCCGGCGGGCCGGAGCTCAACCTCCATTTCGGCCAGATAAACGAGGACGCCGACGGCACAGGGGGACAGAACTTCGCCTGTTCCAACGGCGTGGCGCTGCTCGGCGCACCCAGGAGCGAGGACCTCAACTGCGACGGCCAGCTCTCCAACGCCGAGGATACCGGCTGGGAATACGCCCCGGCCGGCAAGAACTCGACCCGCTACGGGACGAATAACGGCCGCATAGACACCGCCGACCTCAACCGCAACGGCCGCCTCGACCCGCAGGATTTCAGCGGAGGATCCTTCGGCTATGTCAGCGGGACCAAGTTCACCGACACGACCTCCATGACCGAAAAGGACCAGGTCGATTTCAGCGGCTGGCGGACGTGGAACAGGCCGCTCTTCATCGCCTCCACCGAAACCTTCAAGTGGAACGCGATCAAGCAGGTACGCGTGACCCTGAAAAAAGGCGCCGGCACCACGCTCAACTCCGGCACCATACGCTTCGCCCGCATCGCGGCGGTAGGCAATACCTGGACGGTGCAGCAGAGCACCACCTCCGGCTCGCTGCAGCTGCTGGGAGTCAACAACATAGACAATCCCGGCTACACCCCCATCTACAACGAGGGCGGCGCCCCTTCACAGGTCTACAACCAGCTCTACGGCTCGGTCTCCGAGCAGCGCGAGCGCAGCAACTCAGCCAATGTGAGCGAGCAGGCCCTGTCGGTGACCTACAATTCCATATCGTCCTCGTCTCTGGTCTACGCCTACCGCAAGTATCCCCAGGCGCTGGACATCTCCCAGCACGCCGAGTTCCGCTTCCTGATCTACTCCAGCGTGACCGCCAACGCGAGCTTCTACCTCAAGATAGGAGACGAGAACAATTATTTCAAGGCCTCCGTAGCGCCCTCCTCCCAGGCCGGCTGGCGCCTTATAACCCTCGGCCAGGAGGACGTAAACGGGGACAGGATACCGGACGTCTGGACCAACGCCGGCACCTACGCCGTGGAAGTTTCCTCGCGCGGCAACCCGAGCCTGCAGCAGGTGTCGGGCATACTGATAGGAGTAGAGACCTCAGAAGGGACCCGCAGCGGCACCTTCTACCTCAACGAACTGCACCTGGCCAAACCGCTGACCCGCACCGGCGAGGCCCGCAAGGCCGAAGCCTCTTTCGAGATACCGGGCTGGATGACCTTCGGGGGCAAGCACCGGGAGACCGACCGCAGCTTCCAGACGCCGGTCTCGGTAATTTCCAACCAGGACAATGAGCAGCAGACGGCCTACCTCAATTTCAACAGGCTGTCATTCTTCCCGCTGACCTTCACGGGGTCCCGCCAGGTCACCGTCACGCCCAACACCTACGTCACCGGCGGCAGCAACCTGGTCACCTCTCTGCAGCAGGGCAGGGTAAAGCGTCTTGACGGCACCGCGGCCGGCAATATCACGATCGGCGCGCTGCCCAGGCTATCGCTGAACTACGCCGGCAACCGCACGGAGTACGACCTGCTCATGCGCGACGACAGCCGTGACGTTTACAGCGGGGCCCTGACCTACAATCCGCCCTTCCAGTTCTTCCTGCTGCCGCGCACCCTGGGCCTCAACTATTCCCTGACCAGCAGCCGGGTGGACTACAGCAGGGACGGCCTGCTGGCGGCGGGAGCCAGCCTTAACGGGCTTTTCCGCACCGAGGAACGCGTGGACGCCTACGGCGCCCGCCTGACCTTCGTGCCCTGGAGGGGCTCCACGTTCAACCCCTCCTACAGCCGTCAGGAGACCCGCGAGCGCAAGGACGAGCTGTTCAGCGGCAGCAGCTATGACTATCCCAAGTCCCGCCAGCAGACCGTTGACTTCAATTCCAACTTCATGCTGGCGCGCTGGCTCAACCCGGCGGTCAATTACTCTGTCACAACGATGGAGAACAACAACATCGTGTTCACGACGGTCACCGTGGTCACCTCCTCGGCCGTCTACGCCCCGGGCGAGATAAAGACGGTGAACCGCACCGCCCAGGGCGGCGTCAGCCTCAATTTCAGCATGAACGATCTGGTTCCGCGGAACCGCCTGCTGCGCTCTCTGGTCGTATCCTCCAATTTCCAGATACAGGACGGCGACACCTGGCAGAACGTGGAGCGGGACTACGACGCGTCCGGAAAACTCTGGGTCCGCGACAGGCTGGGGCCGGACAATCTCCTGGCCCAGAGGACCTCTCTGACCACCCGCGACAGCTTCTCCTCCAACCAGCGCTGGCAGCCGCTGGAGGGCTACGCCCTTAAAGGCCGCCTCGCGCCGCTCTCCACACTCTCTATAACCAACAATTTCTCCAGCACCCTGCAGAACTCGGACGTGACCGGAACCCGCTCGCGCACCGTCAACCGCACTTTCCCCGACGCCATACTCTCCGTCTCGCAGCTGGAAACGCTGGCCGGCGTCCAGTCCTGGGCCCGCGGCGCCACGATGAACGTCAAGTTCTCCAACAACACCAACGAGACCCGCATGATCAGCCTCGACCTGACCAGGTCTTACGGCATGGACCTGCGCTTCCGCCTGCTGGACAAGGTGGACGCCTCGCTCAGCTACAACCACCGCCTCACGCAGCGTTCGGACCTGAGGCTCAGCCAGGTGACGCAGAGGACGGAGCGCCACGACGCCACCATACAGGGCACCTTCGACCACAGGAAGTTCCGCTTCACCCCTAAAATAGATTTCGCCACCGACTACGGCAGGACCGGCCTGGGCGTGGTCAACCAGGACCTGACGGTCATAACGCCCAGCCTGCTGCTGAAGACAGATTTCCAGGCGCCCAAGGGGCTGCGGCTCCCTTTCATGAAGCAGGCCGTGGTCTTCAGCAACCGCATAGTCTGGACCTCCACGCTCAGCTACGCGTTGCGCAAGTCCCCCATAACCGTTTCGGAAAACACCAGGCTCTTCTCGCTAAACAGCAACGCCGACTACGAGGCGGCCAAGAACCTGCGCCTTACCTTCAACGCCTCGGTGCAGAGGCTCTGGCATAAGTACCTCAAGCAGGAGGACCACCTCTCCTACACGGCGGGGAGCACTCTGACTTTCCAGTTCTAGTACCGGCCCCGGGGGCGCCGGAGAAGGGGGCATATGCGCATACGTCTCAGGGATATCGGCTCGCTGCTGCTGAACGCGCTGCTGCCGCGCACCTGCGCCCATTGCGCGGAGGACCTGCCCGCAGGCAGCGGGCAGCCGCTCTGCGTGGCCTGCCTGTCGTCCCTGGAACGGCCGGCGGAACCGTTCTGCCCTGTCTGCGGGATGCCGGGCCCAGGCGCGGCCTGCGCGCCCTGCCGCCGATCCCCCCGCCCCTTCGACCTCGCCCGCGCCGCCTTCCTCTTCAACCCTCCCCTGCGCTCGCTGGCTCACGCCTTCAAGTATTCCGGCGCAAGGGCGCTGGCGCGGCCGCTCTCCCTGCTGATGGCGGCGGAACTCGCCCGCCGGCCCGAACTCTCGGGCTTCGACGCCGTCGTTCCAGTGCCGCTGCACCCGGACCGCGAGCGGCGGCGCGGCTACAACCAGGCCGCCCTGCTGGCCGGGGAGCTGGCTGAGCTCTCGGCTTATTCTTTTGAACCCGGAGCCGTGAGGCGCGTCCGGGCGACGCGCCCGCAGGTGGACCTGAGCAGGCGCGAGAGGCTGGAGAACGTAAGGGGAGCTTTCGCCGCGGGACCGGCGGCGCGCGGCCGGCGCTTCCTGATCGTGGACGACGTGGCCACAACCCTGGCTACGGCCGGAGAGGTCGCCTGGGCGCTGAAAGAGGCCGGGGCGGCCGGGGCGGCCGTCTTCACGCTGGCGAGGGAGCCCTGAGGCCTAGAACTCTACGTCGAAGATATAGGCCCCGAAAGGCGGGATATTTTCCAGCCGGAGGCCTTCCTTGAGGGAATCCGAAGCGAAAGAGAAAAAACGGTCCGATATCTGTTCGAAGACGGCCGTGGTCTCGCCCGAGGTGCGCACCTGCACGCTGACCACGCCGCAGGCCGGCGCGGCCGAATAGTTGACCACCACTATCTTCAGAGTGCGGCGCTGAGCCCAGCTCCAGGCCAGTATGTTGGAGAAGCTGGGGTCCTCCTCGTAGCACGTCCGCACGTCCAGCAGCGACCACTCCCCGCCGTGAAAGGCGGGATGGTCTACGATCTTAAGCAGCTTCTCGTAGAATTTCTTGACCGCCTGGTCGGTCTCAAGCCGCAGGTCCCTGAGCTGCAGCGGCACGCGGCGGCGCCAGCCCTTGAGTTGCGCCTCGGAATAGAACCGCAGGCCCTTTATAGTAGAGATCACGGCGGCCGCGGCCTGGGCCCTGGACCAGCCGAAGGCCTCGACCGAAGGGTCCTCGTCGTGATTGTCGATGAAGCGCACCGAGCGCTTCTGGTAAAGCTTCTCGGCGCGCAGGTGGCCGCGCACCTCGTCGGCGCCCATGGAGCGCAGGCGGTCGTAGACGACCTTGTCGTAGGTATAGTCGAACCCCAGCTGCTGCAGCCGCCACTCCAGGCCCCAGTAAACCTCGGCGAGCAGCACGAAGTCCGGGTTTTTTTCCTTGACGGCACGGATGGCCGCCGCCCAGAACTCGGTCTCCGGCCGGCGGAACCCGGAGCGCTCCAGCAGCGGCCCCCAGGTGCCCTCGTGTATGTCGTTGAGCGTAAGCATGACCATGTCGCAGCGCACGCCGTCGCACATCTCGGCTATGTCCAGCAGGGTCTTTATCATCTTCTCCCGGGTCTCCTGGTGGAAATAGTTCAGCTGCGCGCTGTCGGTCCAGGCGGGGAAATTAGGATCGCGCGCGTAGGCGACGTATTCCTTCCCTTCCGGGGTGTCCAGCTCGAAGAACCAGTCTGGCCTGGCGCGGTAATCCTCCGCCGTTCCCTTCACGAAGCAGTGCAGGCACTCCTTCAGGCAGGGGTTGTCGCGGGAAACGTGGTTCGAGACGAAGTCCAGCAGGAGCCTCATCCCCATGCCGTTAAGCTTCTCGCGCAGGGCCTTCAGTTCCCACTCAAATCCCAGTTCCGGGTTGAGCTTGTATTCGTATATGGAGTAAGGCGAAGCGCCCAGATGCTCGTCGCTGCCGGCTATGGCGATCGCCTCTTCCCGGAGCGAGGGGGTCTCGCGGGCGATGCGGGCCGACTCGGGGCTGGGGGTCCAGACCCCCATCAGCCAGACGATATCGAAGCCCAGGTGCCGGAGGGCCTGCCATTCCTCGTCGGGAACGGTGGAAATGGTCATGTCCGCCGCGGAATACTTGCGGCGCAGCTCGTTGAGCCAGAGACGGGTGTTTATCTCTATCAGGTGCGGATTGGACCTAAGCATCGCCCGCCCCCCCGTCACGCGCAATCCAGGCCCGCGCCAGGCCCAGCGTCATGACCGCCATGAGGATTATCATGGCAACGCCTATGTATATGACCCTTTTTATCCAGCCTGTGCCGGCGCGGCCCTCGAGCCCGGCCGCGGAGGCAAGTTCGTAGACCCACCAGCGTGTGCCGGGCACGGCGGCGGCGGATATGAGCAGTTGCTCCCCGCCGTAAGCCGCGGCGGACCTGGCGGAAGAAAGTCCCCGGGAGGCGGCCCTGTCCACGAGGGCGAGCACCGGTTCGGGCGACTTCAGGCCGGGCTTTAGCAGGGAGCGGCCCGCGGAGTCGGCTATGGTCTGGCCGCCGGCGTCGAGGAGGGCGGTGACCCCTAGGGAGCCTTTTCCCCCGGCGCGGAAAAACGCGGCCGCTTTCGCCAGGCTTATCCGCGCTATCACGGCGCCCTGAAGCCTGCCGTCCTTCCGGAAAGGTTCGGCCAGGACCAGGACGGGCGGCATATCGTCGAAGTATTCCACGGCCCCCGCGGAGCCGCCGGAGTCACGCATCCCGGCGAAAATCCCGCTGGCCGAGTAATCCCGCATCTGGTCCTTCGAGTCGCCGGTGCGGGCGGTCTCTTTTCCCGAAGCGTCGAGTATGGAAAATTCCAGGTAGAGGCCCCTGTTCTCCTCCGCTATCCTGGCAAGCCTGCGCTTTTTTTCCTCCCGGGAGGCGGAGGCGAAGGAAGGCTCCCTCACCTTCTCCAGCGGCGTCAGAACCGAGAGCAGATGCTCTCCCAGCGAGCCGGCTATCAGCCGGGTGCGCAGTTCCATATAGTTGAGGGTGTCGCGCGTCAGGGCGTCGCGGCTGGTTCGCAGGAAATGTGAGGAGAGGACCAGAAAGGGAGTGAGGAACATGGCCGCTACCACGGCCGTGAAAGCCAGTTTTGATTTGACTAAAGTCATGCTTTACCCCTGCCGTTATGATAGCAAAAAGTTCCCGGTTTCCAAAAGCCTCAGAATTATATTTAATTGACCCATGTCCGGACGCGAACTCACTCTCGAATTCAGGAAGATAGTAGGGGAAGGCAAAACCCTGGGCCGCGCCGACGGCAAGGTGGTCTTCTGCTACGGCGTGCTGCCGGGCGAGACTGCGCGCGTGCGCGTCAAGCGCGAAAAGCGCAACTGGGCCGAGGCGGAGCTGCTCGAGATCCTCACCCCCTCTCCTTCCCGCCGCGGGCCGCGCGAGGACCATTACCTGAGCTGCTCCCCCTGGCAGGTCATGGACTACGCCCTGCAGGCCGAGACCAAGAAGGCCCTGATAGAGGACCTCTTCTACCAGACGCTGAAAGAGACGATAAAACTGGATTTTTTCCGTACGGCCAGGACGCACTACGGCTACCGCACCAAGATAGAATACAGCTTCACCGAGGAGGACGGACGCCTGGAACTGGCCTTCCACAAGCGCGGCTCCTACGGGGAGAAATGCGCCCTGAAGTCGGGCTGCGCGCTGATAAGCGACAACACCAACGCCGCGGCGCTGGCCTTAACGGAAGAACTCCGAAAGCGCGGCGCCAAGGCCTCGGACCTCAAATCGCTCATAATCCGTGAATCCAAGGACCCCGAGGGGAGGATAGCGGCGCTTTTCGTAAAAAGCCGCGAGCTCGACGTGACCTGCCTGGCGCTGCCCCCCGGTCTTAACGGCTTCACGGCCGCCTGGTCCAATCCCTTAAGCCCCGTCAGCCAGGCCGACGAGGTCCTCTTCTCGTCGGGGGACGACCATATCACCGAGACGCTGCCCGGCGGCGAATTCTCTTCCCGCGTAAGGCTCGCCTACGGCTTCGACTGTTTCTTCCAGAACAACATGGAGCTCTTCGCCCAGGCGCTCGACGAGATGGGGCGCCACTGCTTCAAATGCGGCAAGATGGTCGACCTCTACTCCGGCGTCGGGGCCATAGGCCTCTCGCTGCGCCAGTACGCCGACAAGATCTACGCGGTCGAGTCGTCTCCGGCGGCAGTGCGCTACGCCGCGCACAACGCCCTCGAGAACGGCGCGTCCAACTTCGAGGCGGCCTGCGGCCTGTCCGAAAAAACGGGCGAGGAGGCCCTGCACGGCGCCGAGATACTGCTGGTGGACCCGCCCCGCGCAGGCCTCCACATCAAGGCTGTCAAATCCATACTGGCCGCGCGGCCGAAAAGGATAATCTACCTCTCCTGCAACCCGATAACCCAGGGCAGGGACGCGGCCTTCTTACTGGAAAGGTACAAGCTTTCCGCCTCGGGCGGCTTCGATTTCTACCCCAACACACCCCACGCCGAGACCATGATGGTCTTCGACCTGAGATGAAGAAGCCCGGGACGGCCTCGCTCTGGGCCATCCTGGCTTTCGCCGCGGCCTTCGCGGCCTACTCCCCCACCCTGCGGCTCGACTTCGTCTGGGACAATCACAGGATGATAGAGGAGAATCACCTCATCCGGACCTGGTCGGCGGAGAATGTCCGCTCCTGGTTCCGCGGCGACTTGACTACTACCGCCCGCTTCGGACCGTCTCCAACGCCGTTGATTTCCGTATCTGGCGGCTGAACCCGGCCGGCTATCACCCGACCAATCTCTTGTTCCACTCCGGCTGGGCCTCGGCATCGGCGCTGGCGCTGTCGGCGGCCGGATTCCCTCCGGCGGCTGATCCTGGAATTCACGGACTATCCCGCCGGCTGGAAGCGGCTGGCGTATGCGCGGATGAGGTCGGGCGACGTGCAGGAGGCGCGCTCGTCGCTGGAGAAAGCGATGCTGCTCGACCCCTACGACCCGGAGGCGATGGAAAAGCTTGGCGCGCTGGAGGCCGGGAATAAAAACTACGCCCGGGCCGCGGAGCTCTGGCGCTGGGCTCTGGAACTGGACCCGGGGAATGTTTCCCTGAAAAGCAACCTGGAGAGGCTTGAAAAAATCAGCCGCTGATCAATCCCCCGCCACCCAGACAGCGGAGCGGCTGCCCTTGATCTTGCCGCTGAAACCTTCCACCCAGGCGTTATAGCGGGTCTGCACCGGCTTCCCCCCGCCCAGGTATTCCGGATCGAGCGCGTTCTTCACAAACCCTTCCGCCACCGGGAAGGCAGTAACGAGCCTGGCGTGCGGCCCGGCGGAATCCTTCACCGAATAAACCAGCAGATAGGAGTTGCCGCCCGAAGTAACGCCCCGGAAGGGCAGAAAATCGGTGCGCAGCGAGACGCTCCTGGCGCGGGACAGCGAAACCGTCTCGACGAGCCTGAAATGGCCCGGCGCCCTCCAGCCGCGAACGGCGGAACCGCAGGCGTAGGACGCTTTGGCCAGCCTGGCGGCGGCCAGGGCGTCGTCGGAAAAAGCCGCGGCTCCAGACACGCAGGTGATATTGGCCAGCAGCGTGCCTTCGGCCGGCGACGGGCCCAGCGCCCCGCGCGCGAAGCCGAGCCCGGCCTCTATGTCGTCGCGCACCCAGCGGGCGCGCTTAAAGCCGAACTTGGTAGGCAGCAGGCTGAAGAGATAGCCGTAGGCGTGCTCCATGCCGGCATGGACTATCTTCCCGCGCGGGCCGGGCAGGGCCAGCTCGCCGGCGAGGAAGCGCAGTATGGAGTCGTGCACTATGACGCCCTTCGCCATCTCGTCGAAATTGACGCTTTCTCCCCAGAGCTCCCTGAGATCGGCATTGAGCCTGTCGGAGGCCAGTTGGGCGGCCAGGCCGGGGGCGTATTCTGACAGCACCGGCGCCAACGGAAGACCCTTGGCGGCGTTCTCCTCCATAAGGCGGGCCATGCCGCCCCAGGGGCAGTCGAGCGCTTCCTCCGCGACGGGATCGCCAGGGGCGGCGGGGGCCGGGCACTGGTAGGCGTGCAGGGCGGCTGAGAAGACGAACAGCGGGACTGAAAGCAGCGCGCGCTTCATCTCAGGCGGACCTCCGGAAATCGGCCGTGCTCACGGTGAAATACCTGCTGCCGCAGGGATAGCCGGGGTAAGGACCGCAGCTTTCATCTGGATTTATGACGTCGCCGTCGGCTGGCGGCGAGTTTTTTTTGACCTCTTCCAGCACGTTTTTAACCGCGCCGTCGGCCTGCTTGCCGACCGAAGGCTTCGGCTGTTCCGGCCGGGCCTGCCCCTGGACAGCGCCGTTGGTCCGCGCGCAGCCCAGCAGGCCCAGCACGGCGGCCGCGAAAGCGCCGAAGAGCCCGGCCCGGGCGAAACCCGAGACCTCCTTCTCGCTCATCCCCGTCTTCAAAGCCGTCTCTCTGATTTTTTTATCCATAAATTTTCCCCTTTCCATTTATTGTACAAAAGCTTAGGAGCACATATGCTCTCATAAGGAAACGATCGGGGGCTGGCGGGGGCCCACCTACTGAGGCCTGCGTAAATAATGTCAGCGCTGGAGGCTTGAACTTTGAGACGGGTGCGAGGCGCGACGAGCGAGCATGCCCATAGGCCTGTGAGCGAGGAGCAACGAAGCAGACGCTCAAAAGGCAAGCCTCCCTTTCCCTGCGGGAAAGGGCCGGGCGATTTTAGGCTGCGACTGCGTCGCTCGTTCGCTTGCGTAGCGCTGCTACGCCACGCTCCGGGCTCCTTGTTTCGCTCTAAAATCGGCCCGGCCAACACGGACATTATTTACGCAGGTCTCAGTAAGAAAAACTTTCCGAAGGCCCGAGCTTACGGAGTATGCGCCGCAGTTGACGGCGCTTTGCTTCCCGCGGAGCGGAGGCGCATACGAGCGCGAGGTGAGGACCTGCGGCGCAGGTCTGCAAGCCGCTGGAAGTCCCGATGAAGGACTCGCGGCTGGAATCGCTGTTCTGGCCGCTGGATTAAGGAGGCGACATGGTGTGCGAGCGGCGTTTTTTCGTGGTGGGCTTCCGCCAGCCTCCGGAATAGTTCTCCTTAACCCAGCGCCTTCATCAGCTCGCGGCGCATGGCGTCGCGGGTCTCCATGCCCGGAAGACCTTCCAGCGCCAGCAGTCCGTTCATGAAATAGCCGGCCGCCTCCGCCTTCCCTTTCGCCGCCTTGAAATAACGCCCGGCCTCCAGCCAGACGCGCGGGTCGTCGCGCTCGAAAGAGAGCGCCATCGCGAACAGTTCCCCGGCGTCCTCTTCCCCCCCGGCCGCCGCTTTCAGAGCCCGGCCCAGATACTTCTCACCCTCCGCCCGCGCCGCCGCCCGTGAAAATACAGGCGGCAGGTCCGCGGCTCCCGGGGCCGGTTCGAGCTTGTCCGTCTCCAGCGCGCGCAGCGCGGCTTTCTCGTAAGCCAGCCCGGCCGCGGCTAAAGCGGAGCCCTGAGCGCCGCCCTTGGGGAGCACGGCCAGGAGCGCGCGCCAGGCAAGCGCCGCGCCGCCGCAGTGGTCCAGCAGCGAGGCCGCGAGAGACTCCCTCTTGGCGGCCTCGCCCATCAGGTCCAGCGCCAGCCTGGAGACGGCCGGGGCGGCCGCCATGGTCAATATGGCCGCTGCCTCCCCTTTCAGCGTCATGGAGCAGGCCAGGTCCACGGCTTCGTCGCGCCCGGAAGAAAGCTCCTCGCGCGAAAAATCCTCAAGCCCGGCCTTAATGACCGCCTTGCGCAGCGAGGCCTGGCAGGCGGCCGACCTGTCCTCCTCGTGCCGGCGCAGCTCAAACCGCAGCGCCATGCGGCCGGGGTGGTAAGTCCTGCTTTCCCTGGAGATGATATCGAAGCCGGCCCTGCGCGCCAGCTCTTTGAGGAGTTCCTCCGGAAAAGCGTAGCGGTGGCTCATGCCGGCGGTTTCGGGGCCGTATATCCAGCCCAGCTGGACCTCGCGCTCCTCCGGCCCCCTGGCACCGGCGAAAGCCGCGCAGGTCTTTATGATATCGGGCGTCTCCAGGACCAGCCGGCCGCCGGGCCGCAGGACGCGGAAGCATTCGGAGAGGAAATACCTGGTCCTGAAATAACCGAGATGCTCGGCCAGGTGAAGGGCCTCTATCTCCCGCGCGCAGCCGCCCGGCAGGTCCAGGTTCTCGGCCGGCATGACCTTGTCCGCCGCCGACCCCGGCGAGGAGTCTATATTTACCCAGCCCGCCCGCCAGTCGTTCCCGCAGCCGATATTAAGCTTCATATCTCTTCCTTTTGCCACCGAAGATCCTGCCCAGGCGGCGCATGGAGCCGGGACGGCTGCACTGGTCGAAGAAGTCGCGCAGGCGCTCCATCTTGCTGGGACCCGAGCCGTCGGCGCGCTCGATGGCGTAGAAACAGTAGGGGTCGTTGTGGAGGCGGCCTGTTTTCATAAGCGACATCTCGGAGCAGCCTCCCTTGCAGGACTCCAGGTGCCGGCACTCCGCGCACTCCGGGCCGGCGTCGGATTTCCGTAAATTCCGGGTGTAGGGGAAGGCCGAGCGGCTGCGCCAGAGCTCCTTCACGCGCATGGTCCTGGCGCTGCCCTCCACGAACCTGTCGTCGTTTATGGCCAGGCAGCCGATGAAGCCGCCGTCGCTGCGTATGCCCAGTATCGAGACCCCGGCCTGGCATCCCGCCCATTTCTCGTAGAGCGAGACGTTGATCAGCCGCGCGGAATTGTAACCCAGGTCGTGCGCGCCTATGACGGCCAGTTCCTCCGGCCTGTGGCGGCGCCGGGTGGACTCGATGAATATGCCGACGGCGTAGAACTCGTCGCGGTCGAGCAGCAGTTTTTTGGGGAACCTGCGGCCTTCGGCGCCGGCCGTCTGCACCTGCCAGGCCAACCCTTTTCCTCTCAGCTTCTCACGCAGGTCGGCCAGCTGGCCGAGGTTGAGCTTGTGGACGGTGGTGATGACGCTGACCGGCAGGCCGGCGGCCAGAGCTCCCTCCATGAAACCCCAGGAGCCGGCGAAAGCTCCATCGCGGCCCCGGATGCGGTCGTGCAGGGCCGGGTCGGCGGCGTCTATGCTTACGGCTACGGCCCGGGGTGAAAGCGCCTTGAGACGGTTGAACACATCCGGCGGGCGCACGGTGCCGTTGGTGATGACCGAGAGTTCCATGCCGAGAGCCCGTATCTTCGACGCCACCTCCCAGAAATCCCCGCGCAGGAAAGGCTCTCCGCCCATCAGCGCCACGCCCAGGCAGCCGGCGGCTTTCAGGTCGTCGCAGAGTTTGAGGGCCTCGGCTGTATCGAGTTCCTTTTCCCTTTTGGAGCCGGCGCTGGAACCGCAATGGAGGCAGTCCAGGTTGCAGGCGAGGGTGAACTCCCAGACGGCGCAGGAGAGCTTGTAGGGGAAACTCACGAGGGCGCACCCGTCCTGAGCAGCCAGAGGAATTCCAGATTCCCTCTGACGCCTTTTATCGGCGAATCAATCAATCCGGCCTCGGAGACGGATGGCAGCGACTCCCTCAGCCAGGACCTCAGGCCTGCCAGCGCCCTCTGCCGGGCCTCCTCGTCTTTTACTATTCCTTTGCGCAGGTCGGCGGGCCGCAGTTCGAACTGCGGCTTGACCAGCGCGACTATCTCCCCGCCCGGGGGCATTACGGAAGCGACGGGGGCGAGGATAAGTTTGAGCGAGATGAAAGAGACGTCTATGGCGCAAAGCTCCGGTTTTTCGGGGAACAGTTCCGGGTTGAGGAACCTGGCGTTCGTCCCCGGCATGAAGACGACGCGCGTGTCGGCCTTTATCCTCTCGTGTATCTGGCCTTCTCCCACGTCCACGGCGTAGACCTTGCGCGCCCCGGCCTGCAGGAAGCAGTCGGTGAAGCCGCCGGTGGCCACGCCTATGTCCAGGCAGATCCGGGCCTTCGGATCTATTTTAAAATGCTCCAGCGCTCCTTTGAGCTTGAGGCCGCCGCGGGAGACATAAGGGCAGCCGGGCTGCACGAGGTCGATGACGTCTCCGTCTCGCACGGGCTGGCCGGCCTTGTCGGCGGGGCGGCCGTTGAGCGTGACCAGGCCGGCCATGATGGCGCGCAGGGCCTTCTCGCGGGTCTCGAAGAAACCCTGCTCCACGCAGGCCACGTCCAGCCTTATTTTCATATTGAAAAACAGTTCACTCCGGTTCTTCCTCGAATTTTTCGAGCCGGAGCTTGCCCTCGGCGTCCTTGCGCAGCACCTCTATCTTCTTTTTGATCTCCTCGAGCTTCTCGGAGAGCTCCCTGGAGATACCGACCCCTTCCTCGAACAGTTCTAGCGACTCTTCTATCGGGGTCGTCTCGTCCTCGAGCCGGCCGACTATCTCCTCGAGCTTGGCGAGCTTCTCCTTGAAACCCTGCGTCTTTTCTTTCTTCACCATAATGTCTCCTGTCCGGGGATGTCGGTCTTTTCAGGCTTGGGCGTTTTCCCGGCGGCGTCGGCGGCGGGCGCGGCCCCTGGGGCGGCGGAGGTCTCGGTGACCGCCGCGCCGGCGCGGCCTTCGGCGAAGCGCAGGTCCAGCCTGTCGCCTGCCTTTAGTCCCGCCGCGCTGCGCACGGCCTTGCCGGCGGCGTCTTTCACGATGGCGTAGCCCTTCCTGAGCGGGAACAGCGGGCTCAGCGCCGAGAGCTTCTGGGAATGGAGGTTCAGCCTCTCGCCGGCGCGCCGGACCCTGTCCTCGCCGGCGCAGAACAGTCCTTCCACGGCCTGGTCCAGCCGCTGCGTGGGCCGCTCCAGCATGGTCATAGGGTCGCGGAAGGCACGGTGGCCGGCCAGGCGCAGGAAACGGCCGCTGAGGTTCTCGTAATAGATGCGCAGCGACTGCAGCAGCCGCTTCTCCAGCTGCGCGATATTGGCGGCCAGCTCCACCTTGCTCTTGACCACCAACTCGGCGGCGGCCGACGGGGTGGCGGCGCGCAGATCGGCGACGAAATCGGCTATGGTGAAATCGGTCTCGTGGCCGACGCAGGAGATGACCGGGATCCTGGAACCGGCTATGGCGCGGGCGACCTGCTCCTCGTTGAAGGCCCAGAGGTCCTCCATGGAGCCGCCGCCGCGGCCGACCAGCATGACGTCGATGTCGGGGAAGCCGGCGTTGAGGTCCTTTATCGCCTGGGCTATCTCCTCTTTGGAGCCCGCGCCCTGCACCTTAACCGGCGCGATTATGATATGCAGATTGGCGTAGCGGCGGCCGAGGACGGAAAGGATGTCCCGTATTGCGGCGCCTGTCGGCGAGGTGACCACGCCTATCTTCTGCGGGAGCGCCGGTATCGGCCGCTTGCGGGACGGGTCGAAGAGGCCCTCATCCTGAAGCTTTTTCTTGAGTTGCTCGAAGGCCAGTTGCAGCGGGCCGATGCCAGCCGGCACCAGCTCTTTGACCATCAACTGGTACTTGCTCTGCTTGTCGTAGGTGGTTATCCCTCCGCGAGCGCGCACCAGCAGGCCGTTCTGCGGCTCGAACTTGAGGCCGGAGGCCGGGCCGCGGAACATGACGGCGGAGATATTGGAGGCGGCGTCCTTGAGGTCGAAATAGATGTGGCCGGCCGCCGAGAGTTTATAGCCGGAGATCTCGCCTTCCACCCAGACCTCGCGGAACGAGGCCTCGAGCAGCGTCTTGACGCCCCGGCTTATCTCGCTGACGGTATAGATCCGCTCCGCCACTATTTCTCCCCCCGCAGCCGGCGCAGCCGCCGGGCTATCTCGGCCTCGAAGCCCTGCTCGCTGGGGTTGTAGAAACGCCGCGGCTCGGGCATATATTCCTGGTCGACATAATGGCCGTCGAAATCGTGAGGGTACTTATACCCTTTGCCGTGGCCGAAGGCCTCGCCGTCCTTGGACGCGTCGCGCAGGTGCGGCGGCACGGCCCGCTCGGCGCCGGCGCGCACTTCGGCCTGCGCGGCGTTTATGGCTAGGTAGGCGGCGTTGGACTTGGGGGAACAGGCGACGTAGATGGCGGCCTGCGCCAGCGGTATGCGGCCCTCGGGCATGCCCAGCGAGGCAACGGCGGCGAAGGCGGCCTGCGCTATCAGCAGGGCGTTCGGATTGGCGTTGCCCACGTCCTCGGCCGCGCAGATAAGTATGCGGCGGGCCAGGAAGCGGGGGTCTTCGCCGGCTTCGAGCATCTTGGCCAGCCAGTAGACGGCGGCGTCGGGATCGGAGCCGCGCATCGATTTAATGAAAGCCGAGGCGTGGTCGTAATGCTCGTCGGCGCTCTTGTCGTAGCGCAGCGAGCGGCGCTGTATGGATTCTTTCGCCACGCCTGTATCGATATGCCGCCGGCCGCCCTTGCCCTGCGGCGTGGTGACGGCCGCCAGCTCGATAGCGTTGAGCAGGCGGCGCGCGTCGCCAGAGGAGTTTTCCACGAAGTATTTCTCCGCCTCGTGGGTCAGTTCCGGGCGCAGCGCGGCCAGGCCCTTCTCGTCGGAGAGGGCGCGGCGCAGCACCTTGCGCAGCGCTTCGGGCTCCAGCGGCTTGAACTCGAAGACCAGAAAGCGCGACAGCAGCGCGGAGTTTATGTAGAAATACGGGTTCTCGGTGGTCAGGCCGATGAGCACGATGTCGCCCTTCTCGACCGAGGGCAGCAGGGCGTCCTGCTGGGTGCGGTTGAAATGGTGTATCTCGTCGAGCAGCAGCAGCGAGACCGGCGCCAAGCCCGACTCTTTCAGCGCGCGGGCGGCCTCCAGTATCTTCTTGAGCTCCGCCACTCCGGCCGTGACGGCGTTGAGCTCGAAGACCCGCGCCTTGGTGCGCGAGGCGATGAACCTGGCCGTGGCCGTCTTGCCGCAGCCGGAGGGGCCGTAGAAGACGGCCGAGCGGACATTGTCGGACTCTATGGCGCGCCGCAGCAGCTTTCCCTCGGCCAGTATATGCTCCTGGCCGGCGAACTGCTCCAGGGCGGTCGGGGCGAGGCGGGCGGCCAGCGGCGACTGCCGCGGCTCCGTCTCCCCCCCGGCCTCGCCGGGGACACCGTTCCGCATGGCGTCACCCTCTGCTGCGGACGTATCGAACAGGGAGCCTTCCATAACTAAAGCGGCTTGTCTTCCAGGGCTTCTTTGAGGCCGGCCGCCAGCTCTTCTATCTTGCGGGAATCGGCCGCGCGCAGGTCCTTGGACTTGTGTTCCAGGTTGAAGAGTTCGGCCGCGAAGTGCATGGCGGCCAGTATCGCCAGTTTCTGGGTGTCCACGCGCTTGAGGCCGGGCTCCAGCTCCGTCATCTTGGCCTCGACCTGCTGGGCTATGGCGGCGACTTCCATGGGGGTGAGCCCCTCCATGGCGATATTGAACTTGACGCCCTTGACGGTTATCTCGGTCTCGTCCTTCTGGATCATTCTTCGTCCAGGCCTTCGAAAAGATAGCCCTGCGGGCTGGAGGCCTTCTCTATCTTCTCGCAGAGGCGCAGCAGACGCTTTTTCAGCTTCCTGCGGGCCTCCTCCGCGGCGGGGCTCCGCCCCGCTTTCATCAGCTTCGTCCTGTCGGCCGCGTAGCTCTCCACCTGCTTGCGCAGGAGGGCGTTCTCTTCCTGCAGCTCTTTAAGGCGGGTTATGGCGTTCTTTACCAGGCCGTCCAGGTTCTTTATGCCGGCGTTCATAGGAATTCATTATATAAAAGATGGCCGCGAAAGGGCCCGGGGCCGGGGCGGCATGGGGCCTACGCGAAAATAGGACTTTGAACCGTGGCGGGACCTGCCGGGAAAGGGTATAACATATGCGACGGGAAGCGGTCACGCGGAGGAATCACATGAAGACTCTCAGCAGAGCGGTATCCGGGATAGCGGCCCTGGCCTTTATCCTGCCCTCTTTGGCCAAGGCGGAAGACAAAAGCATTTACGGCGAAGACAACCGCCTCGACTATTTCGAGGCCCCCGCCGACATGAAAGAAATGGCCCGGTCCGTGGTCTCGCTCTGGAAGAACGAGCATGTCCGCGTGGACGGCAACACAGCCCGGGTGGCGACCGCCAATTTCGGCGAGACCCTCGGCCTCTGCCCCTCGGAAAGGTTCCGCGAGCAGCCCGTGGGCGCTTTCTGCTCCGGCTCGCTGGTGGGTTCGGACCTGATAATGACCGCCGGCCACTGCGTATTGGACGAGGCTCAGTGCTCGGACACCAAGTTCGTGTTCGGTTACGCGGTCGCCGAGCGCGGCAAGGCCGCTACCACGGCCTTCCCGGCTTCCGACGTCTACTCCTGCAAGAAGATCATCAAGCGCGACCTCGACAAGCAGCCGACCAATACCGTCGGCCTCATCGGCGCGATAGTAGGCAACCTGCTCGACACCACCGGCCCCGACTACGCCCTGATACAGCTCGACCGCAAGGTCTCCGGGCGCAAGCCGCTGCCGATCAACCGCGGCTCCAAGGTCAAGGAAGGCGCCGGCGTGTTCGTCATAGGCCACCCGGTCGGCCTGCCGCTCAAAGTGGCGGGCGACGCTAGGGTCCGCGCCTCCAAGTTCATGCGCGCCCACTTCACCGCCGACCTCGACACCTTCGGCGGCAATTCCGGCTCGCCGGTCTTTGATGTGCGCACCAAGCTTATAGAGGGCATCCTTGTGCGCGGCGGCACCGACTTCGTCAAGTCGCCCGAGGGCTGCACGATCTCCTACAGCGTCGGCCAGAACGACGGCAAGGGCGAAGCCGTGACGCATGTCTCCATACTGAAGGACCACATCCCGGCCTTCAAGTCGGCGGACGAGGCCCCCAGAACCGTAGAGCTCTCCCCCGAAGAGACCGGGTTCGAGCCGCTCGAGCGGACGGTCTCTTTCGAATAAGCGCGCAAGCCGCGGAAAAGACGAACCCCGGGCGGGAACCCGGGGTTCGTCTTTTTATGCCCGGCGCCGGCTCAGCCGCGCAGATTGGCGCCGAAGGAAGCCTCCAGCTTTTTGAGGGCTTTCTCCATCCTGGAATTTACGTCCGCGTCGGTCAGCGTCCGCTCCATGGAGGAGAAGGTAAAGCGCAGGGTCAGGCTGCGCCGGCCCTCGGGCACGCCCTTGCCCTTGTAGACGTCGATAAGTTCCAGCCGGACGAGGTCGGGCAGGGAGCCCAGGTCTTTCTCCATCTCGGCCCATTCGCGCTTCTCGTCCACCAGCACCGAAAGGTCGCGCCAGGCGGCGGGGAAGGACGATACGGCCTTGACCTGCGGCACGCGGTCGCGGAAAGAGCCCTTCCAGGACTCGGCCAGCGCGGCCAGGGTTATCTCGAAATAGTAGACCTGCGTATCCTTGAGGTCGCTGTTTATGACGGCCATCGGCTCGACGAGGCCGAGGACGCCGGCCTCCCCGGCGCCGAGCTTCATGACCAGCGCCGCCCCTTCCTGCAGGAAGGCGGGCCGGGTCTTCGGCTTCTCGAAGCGGAAGCCGCGGCGGCCGCCGAAAACGGCCTGCATGACGCCCTTGAGATGGTAGAAATCCGACATCTCCGAACCACCGCGCCAGTGCTGCTCGTCCGGGAAAGGCCCGTACATCAGGCCAGCGCAGACCCGCTCCTCCGTCTTTCCGTCCTTCGTCCTGCGATAGACGGCGCCCGTCTCGAAGAGGGCGACCGAAGTCCGGCCGCGGTTGATATTGTAGCGCAGGGTTCTGAGCAGGCCCGGCAGCAGCGAAGTCCTCAGGTACTGGTAGTCGGAAGAAAGGGGATTGAGCAGCTCCACCGCCTGCGTCTCGTCGAGCAGGCAGGCGCGGAAATCCCTGAGCGGCACCAGGTCGTAGTTATAGACCTCGGAGAAGCCCAGGGCGGCCAGCCTGCCGCGCAGCTCGGCCTCGGCCTCGGCCATGGGGGTGGACGAGGCGGGCATCACCGGCATCACCGAAGCCGACGGGATGAGGTCGTAACCGTTATAGCGGGCGGCCTCCTCGGCCAGGTCCCATACCGTCTCTATGTCCCCGCGGTAGGAGGGCGGCGTGAACTTCCACGGCTTCTCCGGCGACAGCCCCGGCTGTATCGCTTTCAGGCAGGCGAAGATCTTCTCGTCGGTCATGGCCGTGCCCAGTATCGCGTTTATGCGCGCCGGGTCGGCGGTCACCGCGGCCATGCGCGGCGGCCCGGGGAAATTGTCGCTGACCTGCTCTATCTTAGCCGACGGGACGGCCTCCAGCAGCAGCTGCGCTATCCGGCGGGCGGCCTTCAAAGTCAGCTCGAGATCGGTCCCGCGCTCGAAGCGGTAGGAGGACTCGCTCTTTATGCCGCTCTTCCGGGACGAGGCCCGGACGGCGGACTGCGCGAAAGAGGCGGATTCTATCAGTACCGCGTCCGTAGTATCGGCGACGGAGGAGCAAAAACCGCCCATGACGCCGGCCAGCGCCACCGGCTTCTCCCGGTCGGCTATGACCAGCGTGCCGGCGGACAGCTTAAGCTCGCTGCCGTCGAGCGCCTTCATGTTCTCGCCGTCGGCGGCCGGGCGCACCCGTATTTCGGGCCCGGCGAGGCTGGCCAGGTCGAAGCAATGCGTCGGCTGGCCCAGCTCGTACATGACATAGTTGGAAACGTCGATAAGGAGGTTGCCCTTGGGGTTGGAGCCCATGGCGCGCAGGCGCGCGGCCATCCAGTCCGGCGTCGCGGCGCCTTTGAGCCCCTTCATGACGACGGCGGTATAGCGCGGACAGAGTCCAGGGTCGGCCACGGAGACGGGCGCGACGGCGCCGGCCGCCTTGGGCAGTTCGGGCAGGGCCGGCTCCTTGAATTTCAACCCGTAGAAAACGCAGAGTTCGCGGGCCAGGGCGTAATGGGACAGGCAGTAGGCCAGGTTGGGGGTTATCTCCAGCTCAAAGACCCAGTCCGGCGGGGCGAAAAGCGTGCGCGCGTCGGCGCCCAGGGGAGCGGAGGGATCGAGCGCCAGTATGCCCCCGCCGGGCGAGGACAAGCCGGAGTTATCGTAGCCCTCCAGCCCCAGTTCCCCCGCGGAGCAGATCATGCCTTCGGATTCCACGCCGCGTATCTTCGCTTTTTTCAGCTCGCCCTCGGCGAGCACGGCCCCGACGCGGGCGAAAGGTATCAGCTGGCCGACGGCGATATTCTTCGCGCCGCAGACCACGCGCATCGTCGCCGAGCCGTCGTGCACGTCCACGAGCGAGAGCTTGTCGGCGTTGGGGTGCCTGTCGATTTTTTCGATGCGGCCGACCACCACTCCGGTGAAAGCGGCGCCGCTGCGGCCCGAGCTTTCCACGCCCAGGCCCAGCCGCGCGAACTTGGCCGGCAGCTCCTCCGCGGGCGGCGGGTTCTCCATGAAATCACAGAGCCAGGAGTAGAGTATCTTCACAGCTGTTTCCAGACGCGCAGGTCGTTCTCGTAGAACATGCGCAGGTCCTTTATGCCGAACAGGAGCATGGCGAAACGCTCTACGCCGGCGCCGAAGGCGAAACCGCTCCATTTCTCAGGGTCGTGGCCGCAGGCCTTGAGAACGTTGGGATGCACCATGCCGGCGCCGAGCATCTCGAGCCAGCCGGTGCTCTTGCAGACGGGGCACTTGTCGGCCTTGCCGCCGCAGAACACGCAAAAAACCTCTACCTGCGCGCCGGGCTCGACGAAAGGGAAATAGGAGGGCGCGAAGCGCACCTTGGCCGACGAGCCGAAGAGGTCCTTTATGAAAGCGTCCAGCGTCCAGCGCAGGTCGGCCATGCTGACGGCCCTGTCGACGTAGAGGCCTTCCATCTGGTGGAAGACGAAGGAATGGCTGGCGTCCACGGCCTCGGCGCGGAAGACGCGACCCGGCGAGATGATGCGCAGAGGAAGGGCCGCGCCCTTCATCGAGCGTATCTGCACGGGCGAGGTATGCGTGCGCAGCAGCATGTCCCTGCCCGAGGCGTCCTTCACCGCGGCGTAGAAAGTGTCCTGCGCGTCCCTGGCCGGGTGGTCGGGCGGAAAATTCAGCGCCTCGAAATTGTAGTGGTCCTCTTCGATGTGCGGGCCCTCGGCCACCGAGAACCCCAGCCGCATCAGCGAGGCGGTGATGCGGTCCATCGTCCGGGTTATCGGGTGCAGGCTGCCCTTGGGGAAAGGCCGGCCGGAGAGGGTCAGGTCCAGCCCGGCGGCGGCTTTGGCCTTCCCCCCGCCCAGTTCGGCCTTGCGGGCCTCCAGGGCGGAGACGAGCCTGGACTTGAGCTCATTACCCAGTCGTCCCAGTTCCTTCTTCTCTTCTATGGTGAACGAGCCCAGGTCCCGCAGCAGCAGGGCGAGCTCGCCCTTGCGGCCGAGGAACTGGAGTTCCACTTCGGCGATATTGTCCGCGGCGGCCCCTGAAATGGCGGAGGAGAAGCTCTCGCCCACGCGAGACAGCTTCTCCTTCCACTCGGCCGCGTTCATCGCCCGTCCGCCCGGCCCTCAGGCCGATGCGTGCGCAGGTGCCGCATCAAGAGCTGTGCTCATCAGGCGGCCGCCGCGCTCAGGGCCTTCTTGGCCATTTCCGCTATCTGCTTGAAGGACGCCGGGTCCTTTATCGCGATTTCGGAAAGCATCTTGCGGTTGATATCGATCCTGGCCTTCTTGAGGCCGTTCATTAACTTGCTGTAGGACATTCCTTCTTCGCGGGCGGCCGCGTTCAGGCGCACGATCCAGAACTGGCGCATGTCGCCCTTGCGGTCCTTGCGGTGCTCGTAGGCCACGGCCAGCGACTTCTTGACCTGCTGGGTCGCCATCCTGAGGCGGTTCTTTTTATTGGCGTAATAGCCTTTGGCAAGCTTGAAAATTTTCTTCTTGCGCTTATTGCGTGCGACGCTGTATTTTATCCTCATAGTGTTTCCTGTCGCCTTCCCGGGGACGCCGGGGTCCGGCCGCGCCCGCGCCTTAAGCGCCGGCCGCCGGACAGGCTCTCCTGTTTATTTATAGGGCAGATAGGTCCTGAGAACCGCGGCCTCGTGGCTGTTCTTCTCTTCCACCTTGGCGGTGCGGAGATGGCGGCCGCGCTTGGCGGACATGCCGGTGAGAAGGTGCCTGAGACCGGCCTTGCGGTGCATCCACTTGCCGCTGGCGGTCTTTTTGAAGCGTTTCTTGGACCCGCTGTGAGTTTTCATTTTGGGCATAGTTGTCTCTCTGGATGCTATTATATAAGTTACGAGGCCCGCCTGTAAATGGGCCTCTTCAGACCGCGGGAGTTTCTGGCGCCCGCGGGGCGGCCGGCGGCTTCGGATTTTCGCCTTCCGGGGTTTTGGCGGCCTTCGGAGCGGCGGCCTTGGGCGCCGGCTTGGGCGAGAGCATCACGCTCATCCTGTTGCCCGCCAGGGAGAAGCGTCCTTCCTGGTTGCCGAACTCTGCCAGTTTGGCCACCACGTCCTGAAGTATCTTCTCGCCCAGGTCGCGGTGCTGGTTCTCGCGGCCCTTGAAGACCACGGTCACGCGGACCTTGTCCTGATCCTTGAGGAATTCGGCGATATGCTTGATCTTGGTGTCGAGGTCGTGCTGGGCGATGCGCGGGTTGAAGCGTATCTCCTTGAGCATGCCCACTTTCTGCTTCTTGCGGTTCTCCCGGTCCTGCTTGTCCTTCTCGTAGAGGTACTTGGAAAAGTCCATTATTTTGCAGACCGGCGGCACGGCCTGCGGGGATATTTCGACGAGGTCGAGACCCGCGTCGCGGGCCATCTGGCCGGCTTCCTGTATGGATTTCACTCCCAGCATCGTGCCGTTGCTGTCAATAAGCCTGACCTGCGCCACGTTTATCCACTTGTTTATTCTTATGCGTTTATCGTAGTACAAACTATCCTCCGTGAATAAAAGGCCTCCCTGGGGAGGCCCGTCTTAATCCATCTAATGTACAAACTTTCCCAATGACAGTCAACCTGCGCGCGGCCCGCAGGCGGCGCGGTACCAGAGCCGGCCCAGGTACTCGTGCAGGGCGGCTTTAAGGCCCGATCCGCCCTGGGGCAGCAGCGAGATCCACCCCCTCCAGCCGGGTGAGGAGAGATATCCGCAGGGCACCGGGGTGACGGCCTCGAAGCCGGCGGACCTGAAGGCCCGCACGGCCCTGGGCAGGTGCCGGGCGGAAGTCACCAGCAGCGGCCGGCTCCATTCCCTGTCCCTGAACATCTCCGCGACGAAGAAAGCGTTGCCGCAGGTGTCGGCGGCCCGGCCCTCCTGCACTATCTTGTACCCAGGCACGCCGGCCTCCTCCAGGACCCTGGCGGCGGACGGAGCCCAGCTGCCGCCGCCGAAGACCCCCCCTCCGCTTACCAGCACCGGCAGTCCGGTCTGGCGGTGCAGGCGCGCGGCGGCCAGCAGTCGGGCCGAGGAGTCGGCGTCCAGCGCCGGGCCGCCGCCGGGGTCGGAGGCGCCGTCAACCAGCGCCCCTCCAAGGACCACTATGGCGTCGGCCGAAAGGTCCCGCGGCTGCGGGTAGCGGTACTCGAGCGGGCGCAGGAGCAGGGAGTGGAAAGCCGGGGTCATCAGGACCCAGAAGGCCAGGCCGGCGCCGGCCAGGAGCCCGGGCCGCCCGCGCTTCTTATAAAGGCACCAGGCGGCCGCGGCGAAGCAGGCCGTGACCAGCAGGCCCGGCGGCAGCAAGAAAGGCGTTATCAGTTTCTTTATCAGGAACATCGGGGACCTTTGCGGGGCCAAAAACAGGGCCCCGTCCGCCGTG
>CAZVWK010000010.1:31265-36056 GCA_964631475.1 uncultured Elusimicrobiaceae bacterium
GCGCTTATATTTCGTCCTTTATGCGCATCCTGTAGAAGGAGCGCCAGACGAACACGGTCGAGAGCGCGAAGAACACCGCCGCGGCCGCGTGCGCCGTGGAGGGCTCCAGCGTTATCGCCAGCTCTACGGCCAGCAGGCCGAACAGCGTGGCGAACTTGATGACCGGGTTCATGGCCACCGACGAGGTATCCTTGAACGGATCGCCCACGGTGTCGCCCACCACGGTGGCGTCGTGCAGAGGCGTGCGCTTCATGTTAAGCTCGGTCTCCACCAGTTTCTTGGCGTTGTCCCAGGCGCCGCCGGCGTTGGCCATGAAGATGGCCTGGTACAGGCCGGAGATCGCGATGCCTATCAGGTAGCCGATGAAGTAGAAGTGGTTGAGGCAGGCGAAGGCCAGCGTGGAGAAGAACACCGCGAGGAAAATGTTGAACATCCCTTTCTGGGCGTACTGGGTGCAGATCTCCACCACTTTCTTGGAATCCTCCACCGAGGCCTTGGACGCTCTCTCGAGGTGGATATTGTTCTTGATGAACTCGACCGCGCGGTAGGCGCCGGTGGTCACGGCCTGCGTGGACGCGCCGGTGAACCAGTAGATCACCGCGCCGCCGGTTACGAGGCCCAGCAGGAACAGCGGGTTGAGTATGGACAGACCCGCCTCCACCTGGCCCGGGAAGGTTTTGTGCAGCACCTGTATAATCGAGAAGATCAGCGTGGTCGCGCCGACCACCGCCGTGCCTATCAGCACGGGTTTGGCCGTCGCCTTGAAGGTGTTGCCGGCGCCGTCGTTCTCCTCCAGGTGTTTCTTGGCGGTGGCGAAGTCCGGGGTGAAGCCGTAATCGCGCTTGAGCTCTTCCTTTATGCCCGGCAGCGTCTCTATCGTCGAGAGTTCGTAGACGCTCTGCGCGTTGTCGGTCACGGGGCCGTAGGAGTCCACGGCTATCGTCACCGGGCCCATGCCCAGGAAGCCGAACGCTATCAGGCCGAACGAGAAGATGGCCGGCGCGGCCATGATGGCCCCCAGACCCTGTTCGCTGACCACGTAGCCGACGGCCATCAGGGCGATGATCGCGATGCCCATCCAGTAGGCGCTGAAGTTGCCGGCCACCATGCCGGAGAGGATGTTGAGCGAAGCACCGCCCTCTTTGGACGCCGCCAGCACCTCGCGCACGTGCGAGGAGTTGGTGGAGGTGAAGATCTTGACCAGTTCCGGGATAAGCGCGCCGGCGATGGTGCCGCAACTGATGATGGTGGAGAGCTTCCACCACAGCGTGCCGTCGCCAAGGTCGGCGATGAGCAGATACGAGAGCAGGTAGGTCATGCCGATCGAGACCAGGGAAGTCAGCCAGACCAGCGTGGTCAGCGGTATCTCGAAGTCGAACTTCTTTGACTCGCCGTAGGTCGCCTTGGCCCAGACACCGTTGAGGAGGTAGGAGGCGGCGCTTGTGAAGATCATGCCTATGCGCATGACGAAGATCCAGACCAGCAACTGCACCTGGGTCAGGGCCTCTGGCACGGCCAGCAGTATGAAGGCTATAAGGGCCACTCCCGTCACGCCGTAGGTCTCGAAGCCGTCGGCCGTCGGGCCAACGGAGTCGCCGGCGTTGTCGCCGGTGCAGTCGGCTATGACGCCCGGGTTGCGGACGTCGTCTTCCTTGATTTTGAAGACAATCTTCATCAGGTCCGAGCCGATGTCGGCTATCTTGGTGAAGATGCCGCCCGCGATGCGGAGCGCCGCGGCGCCCAGCGATTCGCCTATGGCGAAGCCGATGAAGCAGGGCCCGGCGTAGTCGCCGGGAATGAAGAGCAGGATTGCCAGCATCAGCACCAGCTCCACGGAGATGAGCAGCATGCCGATGGACATGCCGGCCTTGAGCGGTATGTGCATCGCCGGGAACGGCAGGCCCCTGAGGGCGGCGAAAGCCGTGCGGGAATTAGCGTAAGTATTAATCCGTATGCCGAACCAGGCCACGGCGTAGGAACCCAGGATGCCGACTATGCTGGAGAGCACGATGACAGTCAGCTGGACGGCTGTAAAATCGAGCAGGTAACCGAAATAGAAGACCATGATGGCCGCGATGAAGGCCCAGAGTATGGCGAGGAACTTGCCCTGGGTCAGCAGGTAGGTTTTGCAGGTCTCGTAGATGAGCTCCGAGATCTCCAGCATCGACTTGTGGACCGGCAGGCGGCTTATCTGCATCGACTGCACCAGCCCGAAGAGGATGCCGAGGCAGCAGATAACGAGGCCCCACATCAGGAGAGTGTCGCCCGCTACGCCGCCCAGGAACGCGGCCTGGGAGAGCGGCGGGACGATAAGGTCGGCTTCTCCCGCGAAAGAATAAGTCGCTGACAGCGCGAACGCGGCCGCGGCGGCCGCAAGTGTCTTGAGTTTACCCATAAACCCCTCCATCCGTCTGTAAAGAAAGCCGCCCGTCTCGCGACGGGCGGCCTTTCCGGTTTTTTAGAGCTTCTGCTCCGCGAGCACCGGAACTCCCGGCCCCATGGTGGAAGACACGAACACCGACTGCATATACACGCCCTTGGAAGAAGAGGGCTTGGACTTGAGGACGGCGTCCAGTATGGCCTGCGCGTTATCGGCCAGTTTCTCCGCCGGGAACGAGGCCTTGCCCACGGGCACGTGTATGAGGCCCTGCGCGTCGTTCTTGTACTCGACGCGGCCGGCCTTGAGCTCTTTCACGGCGTTCTTGACGTCCAGCGTCACGGTCCCGCTCTTGGGGTTGGGCATCAGGCCGCGCGGGCCCAGCGTCTTGCCCAGGCGGGTGATGTCCTTCATCATGTCGGGGGTGACCACGAGCACGTCGAAATCCATCATACCCTTGGCTATTTCCTCGATAAGCTCGGCGGCGCCCACCTTGTCGGCCCCGGCGGCGGCGGCCTCGGCGGCCTTATCGCCCTTGGCGATGACGGCTATCTTCTTGGTCTTGCCGCTGCCGTGCGGGAGCGGCACCGTGCCGCGCACCGACTGGTCCGACTGCTTGGGATCGATGCCCAGCTTTATGTGGACCTCGACGGTCTCGTCGAACTTGGCGGTAGCGCTCTTCTTCACCATCCCCATGGCCTCGGCCAGGGTGTACTTCTTGGAAAGATCCAGGTCTTTCTTAAGGTTGTTGAGTCTTTTTCCCATTTCTTTTTCTCCTTGTTTTTTCCAGGGCCGCAAGGCCCCCGAGGTTCGTGCGCGGGAAGGTCCCGCTTCCTCGTAAGAACTTCTTATCCCTCTATCTCGACGCCCATCGAGCGGGCGGTGCCCTTCACCATCTCCATCGCCTGCTTGACGTCCTTGGTGTTGAGGTCCACCAGTTTCTGCCTAGCGACTTCCTCCACCTGCTTGAGGTTCATCTTGCCGACCTTGGTCTTGTTCGGCTCGCCGGAACCCTTGGCCAGGCCGGCGGCCTTCTTGATGAGGGCGGCCATCGGCGGCATTTTGGTGATGAAAGTGAAGGTGCGGTCCTCGAAGACGGTGATGACCACCGGTATCGGCACGCCCTGCTCCAGCTTCTTGGTCCTCTCGTTGAAGTTCTTGCAGAAGTCCATTATGTTCACGCCGTGCTGGCCGAGGGCGGGGCCCACGGGCGGGGCGGGATTGGCGGCGCCGGCCGGTATCTGGAGCTTTATCAGGGTCTTTATCTGTTTCACTTTAGCCATGGTAATTTACCTCTGTTTATACTTTTTCAACCTGCAGGAAATCCAGCTCCACCGGGGTGGGGCGGTCGAACACGGTGACCGTGACGCGCAGCTTGGCCTTGGGCTCGTTGACGTCCTCGACGAGGCCCATGAAGTGCTTGAAGGGGCCCTCGATGATGCGGACGTTCTCGCCCTTCTCGAACTGCACGGCCGGCTTGGGCTTGTCCTCGCTGGTCGAATTGGCCAGCTCCAGGATCTGCTGCACCTCGCTCTCGTCCATCGGGGCAGGTTTGGGGTCGCCCAGGAAGCCCGAAACGCCCTGTATGCCGCGGATGACCCAGTAACTCTCGTTGTCGAGCTCCAGGTCGACCAGGACATACCCCGGGAAGAACTTGCGCTTGCGCAGTTCCTTCTTGTTGTGCTTGACGGCCACGACGTCCTCCGTCGGGATCAGCACCTGGAAAAGCTTGGTGGAGAGCTCGTTGGAGTCTATCTTGGCCTGGAGCGCCTTCTCGACGCGCTCCTCGAAACCCGTGCGGGTGTGTATGACGAACCAGCCTCTTGCCATGTTCAGCGCCCTCCGAGCATGCCTTTCACGAAAAATGAAAGGCCTAGGTCTACCAGGCTTATATAGATGGCCACGATGGTGACCACGACGCCGACCGCGATGGTCGACTTGACCACGGCGTCCTTCGGCAGCCAGGTGACCTTGGTGAGTTCCTGGTAAACTTCCCTTATGAAACCGGTTATTTTATTCATAGTCTGGCTCCGCCTTCCCGTCGGCAAAAGATCTGGCGGGAGCGGAAGGAATCGAACCTTCAGTCGCGGTTTTGGAGACCGCTGGTTTACCGTTAACCGACGCTCCCCCGTAAATCAGGATTTTACTTCCTTGTGGGCGGTCTGCTTGCCGCAGGCCTTGCAGAACTTCTTAAGTTCCAGCTTGAATTCCTTCTTCTTGCCCCTGGAAAAATGGTAATTCTTCCTCTTGCAGGAAGTGCAGCCCAGCGTTATCGTTATCCTGTCAGCCATGTTGGTTCTCCCTGCGGGTCCCGGCGGCCGGGGCTAGCCCCGGCCGGCCGGTCCCTGCGCGTTATTACTCGATGATCTCGGTCACGACGCCCGAGCCTACGGTGTGGCCGCCCTCGCGGATAG
>CAZVWK010000011.1:0-32635 GCA_964631475.1 uncultured Elusimicrobiaceae bacterium
CCCGAACTGACGGTCAGGGACCTCCTTAAGCTCAAGGGCGATATCTTCGGCCTCCGGCTGATTCCCCGGACGGGGAGCCTGCTCCGGGCCATTACCGTCAGCGAGATCAACCGTCCCGGTCTGGCCATAGCCGGCCACATGGAGCAGTTCCGTTCCGAGCGCATACAGATAATAGGCCAGGGCGAGTACGCCTACTGCCTCAAGGCCCCCGCTCTGGAGGTGGAGGCCAACCTCGCCAAGATGTTCGGAGTTCCGGACGGAAAAGGGAAGCGTTCGCCGGGGCCGGCGCCGCGGAGGGTCATCCCCTGCGTTATAGTGACCGGCGGGCTCAAGCCCCTCGAGGTCATAAAGAAAGCCTGCCGCAGGGCCGGCATACCGCTGCTCTCCACCACTTTCGACACCTCCTCTTTCATCCGAGAACTGACGATGTTCCTTGACGACAGGCTGGCCGCCGTGGCCCACGTGCACGGGGTGCTGGTCAACGTCTACGGCCTGGGCGTCCTGATACAGGGAGATTCTGGCGTAGGCAAGTCCGAGTGCGCGCTCGAACTGCTCAAGCGCGGCCACATCATGATAGCCGACGACGTGGTAGAGGTGAAGCGCCGCATCGGCTATATGCTGGTAGGCCGCTCGCCCAAGAACATACAGCATTATATGGAGGTCCGCGGGCTGGGCATCATCGACGTCGAACTGCTCTTCGGGGTCGGCTCCATACTGGACCAGTCCATGGTGGAGATGCACGTGAAGCTCGAGAGCGTGCCCGGCGGCGCGCACGTTCACGGCTACGACCGCACCGGCCTAGAGAATATCGAGATCAGGATACTGGACGTCCCGGTCCCGTCGCTGCGCCTGCCGGTGACGCCCGGCCGGAACCTGGCGGTCCTGATAGAGGTCGCCGCCCTGAACCAGCGCCTCAAGAACCAGGGCTACTTCGCGGCCAAGAAGTTCAACGAGAGCCTGATGCGGGAGATGAGCCCCGGCGGCGGCAAGGCGCCGGGAGCCCCGCGGCAGGCCGGCAAGGGCGGATGATGAAAAATTCCAAGGTCTTTATAGTCACCGGCATGTCCGGCGCCGGCAAGAGCCAGGCCCTGAAATGTTTCGAGGACCTGGGGTTCTACTGCGTGGACAATCTCCCGGTGGCGCTGATTCCCTGCCTCGCCGGTCAGCTCAGGACCAGCCGCCACCTGAGGCAGACCGCGCTGGGGCTCGACGTCCGGGAGGGACATTTTATCAAAGGTTTTGAAGAGGCCTACGACGCTTTCAAAAAGCACGGGGTTACGCACAAGACCATTTTCCTGGACGCCGACGACGCCACGCTGGTGCAGCGCTTTTCCGAGACCCGCCACCGCCACCCGCTGGGCAAGAATATCTCGCAGGCCGTCCGGGAGGAGCGCGGGCTTCTCAGCGGGGTCAAGGCCGGCGCGGACAAGGTGATAGACACCAGCCGCCTGACGCTGGGCGAGCTCAAGGAGACCATCAGCGCGGCCCTGGAGCTGAAGCGTTCCAGCGAGATGAAGATCTCCGTAATGTCCTTCGGCTACAAGCACGGCCTGCCCATGGACGCGGATCTGGTCATGGATATGCGCTTCCTTCCCAACCCCAATTACGTCCCGCGGCTCAAGAAGCGCACCGGGCTCGACAAGCCGGTCGGGGACTATCTCCGCGCCAAGCCGGTGCTCAGGACTTTCATGCGGGACTACATCGCCCAGATAAAGCGGCTGGTCCCCCTTTACATAAAAGAGGGCAAATCCTACCTGACCATAGCCATCGGCTGCACCGGCGGCCGCCACCGCAGCGTCTTCATGGCCCACGCGCTCGCCGCGGAACTGTCGAAATCGGGACTCTCGGTCTCCGAGCATCACAGGGATATACGCAAATAGGATGATAAGCATCGTAGTGGTAACCCACGGAGAGTTCGGCGCCTATCTAATAGAGGCGGCCGAGACGATAGTCGGCGTCCAGGACGAATCGCTGCGCAATGTCAGCGTCTCCCCGAGGGCCTCGCTGGACAAGGTGCGCGAACTGGTGGAGGCGGCCGCGCGGGACTGCGCCAACCAGGAGGGGCTGGTCTTCCTGGTGGATATGCCCGGCGGCACCCCTATGAACGTGGTCTTCCCGGTCGCCGCGGGCATAGAGAAGAGCGCCGTAATCTGCGGCGTCAATATCAATATGATGATTTCGGCCTTCGCCTACCGGGGTTCCCTGCCTTTCGGTGAGCTGGTCTCCAAGATCATGGAGGACGGCAGGAAGGCCATCTGCGACGTGAAGGCCCTCCTAGCCGCCGGCAAGGGAGGGCGCTGATGCCCGTCGTACTTTTCAGGGTGGACGACCGGCTCATACACGGCCAGGTCGTGGAATCCTGGGTGCCGCACCTGAGGGTCGGCGAGATTCTCGTGGCTTCCGACGAGATAGCGCGCGACGAGACGCGCAAGCTCATCATGCGCTTCGCCGTTCCGGAGGGCGTGGACCTCAGGATCGCGACCCTGGACGAGGCCGCCGCCTATATAAGCGGAGGGGTTTCCGAACGCAGGGCGCTGGTCCTGGTCCCCGGCATACGGGAGATGGCGGCGCTCCTGGACCGCGGGGTCAGGCCGGACTCCGTGAACATAGGCGGGATGCATTATTCCGCTGGCCGCAATATGTCGATAGGCAAGGCCATCTTTCTCAGCGACGAGGACTGCGCCGACCTTAAAAAACTGGCCGCCGCCGGCATAAAGCTGGAGGGGCGCGGCGTGCCCTCCGACAGGCCTTTAGACCTGATGGAGGCCATAGCCTGACCGGCCCCGCCGGCCAGGCCCCGCATGGACCCTTTCGTTTTCCTGGCGACCGCCGCCGCGGCGGGGATACTGCAGCTGGACAATGTCCAGGTCCTGCAGTCCATGGTCTCGCGCCCGCTCTTCGCGTCGCTGGTCTTCGGTTTCATCTGCGGCTGCCCGGCGGAGGCGGCAAAAATGGGGCTGCTTACGGAGCTGATATATTCGGAATACATGCCGATGGGGGGCACTCTGCCGCCCAACGGCATAGCGGCTTCCGCCGTAGGGGTGCTGGCCCTCTCCTCGGGCGCGATGAGCCCCGGGACGGCTTTTTTCGCGGGCCTCGCCGCCGGGCATTTTTACTCCGGGGCGGAGTTCAGGCTCAGGACGGCGCGCTCCGGCTGGAACGCGGCCGTTGACAGGGCCCTCTCCGCCGGGCGCCCGGCGTTCGGTCGATGGCTGGGGGTCTCGCTGGCGATGGAGGCCGCCGCGGTCTTTGTATACGTTTCTCTTTTCACGGGAATGATACTCCTGGCCAGGTCGGCGGGGGCGGACTTTCTGCTGCTGGCGCCGCCGGCGGAATTCGCTTACGGCTTCATGCCCTGGCTGGGGCTCAGCGCGCTTTATTTCAGGTTCAGGACGCAGACTTTAAAATAGGACGGGACCGACGATGGCCGGAGGTAAGAAAAAAATGGAGGACGGCGCGAAGATGGATTTCGGCCTCCGCCTATCCATGTTCCTGCGCTCCCTGCTGATACAGGCGGGCTGGAACTACCAGCGCATGCAGAATATCGGATTCGTTTTCGCGCTCTCGCCCGCGCTGCGCAGGGCCTGGCCGGACCCGGAAAAATTCGCCGCCGCCGCGGCGCGCCACGCCGCGACCTTCAATACCCAGCCGTACATGGCCGGCTTTATCCTGGGCAACATCGCCAGGATGGAGGAGCGGGCGGCCGCCGGGGGCGGCGGCGCCGCGGCCGAAGAGAGAATAATGGGCGTGCGCCAGGCTCTGGGTTCTTCCCTGGCCGCGATAGGGGACCGGATATTCTGGGGCAGGCTGCGCCCCCTGACGGCGGAAGTCTGCATGCTGGTCTGGCTGGCCGCCGGCATGACCTGCTGGATAATACCGGGCGGCTGCGGGGATATCCCCGCCTGGGCGCTCTTCTCGGGGCCGGCGGCTGCCGTTGTCTTTTATTCTTCAGTGGCGCTCTATCTGCGCTGGACGGGCCTGGCGGTCGGATACGCCTGCGGCGGTTCCAGCTCCTGCGGCCTGGACGCTTTCGACTGGTCCGCCTTCATAAAGAGGCTCAGCCTGGCCGGGCTTGTGGCCTGCGCCGCCTGTATCGCGGCGGCGTCCGTCATCCTGCTCCGGCAGGAAACGCCGGCCTCGTCCGCTTTCTGGGCGCGCCTGGCGGTGCCCGCGCTCGCCTTCGCGGCGCAGCGGGCGGCCAGGCGGGCCGGCAAGTCCATGCTTTTCACAGTTTCGGCCGTTCTTGTTTTTTCCGTCGCGGGCTGGGCCGCGCTCGGTATAGTGAACTGGATACGCGGGGCATAATGACAAAAAAGGACATCAAGGTCGTCAACACTCTTGGGATACACGCGCGGCCGGCCGGCATGATCGCCAACGCGGCGGGGCGCTTCCGGAGCGACGTTAAAATAATCAAGGACGGCATGGAGGTCAACGCCAAGAGCATCATGGGCATCATGACGCTGGCCGCCGGCCGCAACACGGTCGTCACGGTGACGGCCAGCGGGCCAGACGAGAGGGAAGCGGTGGCCGCCATAGAGGACATCTTCGCCAAAAAATTCGAGGAGGAGTGAGGGGGCCGGGAACCGGATTATGCTGATAAAAAAAGGAGTCGCGGCGAGCCTCGGCATCGCCATAGGCAAGGCCTACCTGCTGGCCGAGGATAATATCCTCGTCGAGCAGAAGGAGGTCCCCAAGGACAAGGTCAAGCAGGAGGCCAAGCGCTTCAAGGACGCTTTGGACAAGACCAGGGCCGATCTGGACGTCCTGCGCTCCAAGATTCTCCACGTCCTAGGCCGGCAGCACGCCAAGCTGATAGACTCACATCACCTGATACTGCAGGACCCCCTGATAACCAAGGAGGTCCCCAAACTGATCACGTCCAAGTTCTATAACGCCGAGTTCGCGCTGTCTTTCGTGCTGGACCAGGCCGAGCAGCAGTTCGAGAAAATAGACGACGAATACTTCCACGAGCGCAAGCACGACGTCTTCGACGTGGGCAAGAAGATCCTCTCCAACCTAGTCAACCGCGAGAAGGTGTCTCTCAAGGACCTCAAGGAACACGTCGTCCTGGTCGCCCACAGCCTTTACCCTTCGGACACCCTGCATATCCGCGAGACCAGCAAGGTGCTGGGCTTCTGCATGGACCTGGGCTCGAAGTCCAGCCACACCGCCATCTTCGCCCAGAGCATGGGCATGCCGGCGGTGGTGGGGCTGTCCGACATAAGCCGGCAGGTGCAGAGCGGCGACACCATCATAGTCGACGGCGAGAAGGGCCTCGTCATCATTTCCCCGACGCAGGACCTCATCGACAGCTACCGCCGGCGCCGCGAGGAGCTGCAGAAGCAGGAGCATTTCTTCCACCGCCTGCGCGGCCTGCCCGCCACCACCCGGGACGGCCACAAACTGGGCCTGATGGTCAACCTGGATTCCCCGGAGGACGCGGCGGAGATGACGGCGGCCAAGGCCGAAGGCGTGGGCCTTTTCAGGACCGAGTTCCTCTACATGAACCGCGAGAGCATCCCCTCGGAGGAGGAGCAGGTCGCGGCCTACTCAGCGGTGGCCAGGGCCGCCGCCGGACTTCCCGTGACGATACGCACGGCCGACATCGGCGGCGACCGCGCCACGCAGTTGGGGATAAAGGGGCTCGAGGACGAGACCAACCCCTTCATGGGCTTCCGGGGCATACGGCTTTTCCTGAAGTACCCGGACCTCCTCAAGACCCAGCTGCGCGCCATCTACCGGGCCAACACCGAGGGCAACATCAAGATCATGATCCCGATGCTCTCCTCCGTGGAGGAGCTGCAGTCGGTCAAAAAGCTGGCCGCAGAGGCCGTCGATGAGCTGCAGGAGGAAGGCCGCGAGTTCAGGAAGGACGCGGCCATCGGCGTGATGATAGAGATTCCGGCCGCCGCGATAATACTGGACTCCCTCCTCGGAGAGATAGACTTCGTCTCCATAGGCACCAACGACCTGGTGCAGTATACCCTGGCCGTCGACCGCATCAACCAGTACGTCTCCGAGCTCTACGACCCTTACCACCCGGCCGTGCTGCGGCTGATCAACCTGGTGGTGCAGACCGCTCACAAGAAGGGCAAGCCGGTAAGCGTCTGCGGCGAGATGGCTTCCGATGCCTGGGCCATACCGGTCCTGGCCGGCCTGGGCGTGGACGTCCTGTCGGTGCCGCCCAAACTTTACCTCAGGGTCAAGCATTCCGTGCGTTCCATGGGCTTCGAACGCTTCTCCCAGGTTTCGCAGCACCTGCTCGGCCTCTCCAGCTCAGAGGAGATACGCAGGGTCATCGAGGAGGAACTAAAGAAGCATTCCTGACCTTGCCCCGGGCCTCGCGCCCGGGCGTCAGTCATCCGGCTTCGTCTTTTCTATGCGCATCAGGAACTTCTCCATCATCGCCCACATCGACCACGGCAAGTCCACGCTGGCCGACCGCTTCATACAGCTCACCCGGACGGTCCCGGACCGCCAGATGAAGGAGCAGTTCCTCGACGGCATGGAACTAGAGCGCGAACGCGGCATCACCATCAAGGCCAAGGCCGTACGGATGCGCTACGTCAGCGAGGCGGACGGCGGGGAATATATCCTCAACCTCATCGACACGCCCGGCCACGTCGACTTCTCCTACGAGGTCTCCCGCGCCATGGCCGCCTGCGAGGGCGCCATACTGCTGGTCGACGGCTCGCAGGGGGTCGAGGCCCAGACTCTGGCCCACGCCCACCTAGCCCAGTCGCTGGGGCTCAGGATAATCCCCGTCATCAACAAGATAGACCTGGAGCACGCCAACCCCGACGCCGTAGAAGAACAGATCTGGGAGGTCCTCAAGGACCCCTCCGACTCCTCGCGCATAAGCGCCAAGGACGGGCGCGGCGCCCGCGAAGTGCTGGAGCGCGTCGTAAAGGAGATTCCTCCTCCGGCCGGCTCTCCCGAAAGGCCGCTCAAGGCGCTGGTCTTCGACTCCTACTACGACGTCTACAAGGGCGTCATCATATACACGCGCGTCGTGGACGGGGAAATAAGGCCGGGAATGCAGGTCTCCTTCCACTCCACCGGTTCGGCTTATAAGGTGGAGGAGGTGGGTTACCTCAATCCCAAGCTGGAAAAGTCCGGCGCCATCCTCGCGGGCGAGGTCGGTTATATCGTAACGGGCATCAGGGACATACACGAAATAAAGATGGGCGACACCATCTTCGAGAAGTCCCGGCCCATCGACGCCCCGCTGCCCGGCTACAAGGACGTCAACCCCGTGGTTTTCGCCGGCTTCTACCCGGTCAATACCACGGATTACACCGCGCTGAAAGCGGCCCTCGAGAAGCTCAGCCTGACCGATTCCTCTTTCACCTGCCAGGGCGAGACCTCCAAGGCGCTCGGCTTCGGCTTCCGCATCGGCTTCATGGGCCTGCTGCACCTCGACATCATCCGCGAGCGCATCGAGCGCGAGTTCGACATCCCGCTCATCGCCACCAATCCCAACGTCATCTACAGGGTGAAGAGCAAGGAGCACTCCGCTTCCAAAGCGACGAAGCATACCGAAGTGAACAATCCCTCGGATTTCCCGCATTACGGCGACGTCATAGAGGTGATGGAGCCCTATGTCCGCGCCAACCTCATAGCCCCGATGGAATACATGGAGGGGGTCATGAACCTCCTGAAGGAGAAGAGGGGCGAACACGGGAAGATCGAGTACATCTCGGCCACCAGGGTCCTCATAGAGTACTTCCTGCCGCTGAGCGAGATCATCATCGACTTCTACGACAAACTGAAGTCCGTGTCCAAGGGCTACGCTTCTTTCGATTACGAGCCGTACGAGTACAAGGTCTCGGACATGGTCAGGATCGAGATGCTGCTGCACGGCGAGCCGGTGGACGCGCTCTCGTTCATCGTCCACCGCTCCAAGGCCCTCTACGCCTCGCGCCAGCTCTGCGAGAAGCTCAAGGAACTCATTCCGCGGCACATGTTCGAGATAGCGGTGCAGGCGCAGGTCTGCGGCCGCATTATCGCCCGCGAGACGATAGGAGCGATCCGCAAGGACGTGCTGGCCAAGTGCTACGGCGGCGACATCACGCGCAAGCGCAAGCTGCTCGAGAAGCAGAAGGAAGGCAAGCGCAAGATGAAGCTGCTGGGCTCGGTGGAGATACCGCAGCAGGCCTTCATGTCGCTGCTGAAAATAAGCCAGGAGCAATAGCGCCCCCGATTTTCAGGTCATAACGGAGATTCACGCATGGAAGAAAAACTTTTCTGGATAGGGCTGCTGGTGGGCCTGCATTACTACCTGACGAGGGTTTTCCAGGAGAAAAAGAAGTTCGCCTCGGCCCGCTTCCTGAAGCTCTGGCACGCCGTCTTCGTCGCCCTGATGGCCTTCATCGCCGCCCTGCTGCTGGCCGTGACGGCGGACAACCGGGACGGCGACATCGTCGTCTCCTCCCTGTTCAGCGCCCGGCAGCTCCTCTACGGAGCCGCCGCGGCCCTAGCCGGTTTCGCCTGGGGCTGGTGGCGCGGCCCGGCGGGGCAGCCGGGGCAGGTCGTAAAAGGCGACCTGGACTGGTCGGAGACCGTTTTTTCCGCCGTGCTGCTGGCTTCGGTCGTCATGTACCTGTTCGTGCAGGCGTTCAAGATCCCCTCGGGCTCCATGCGCACCACTTTCGTAGAGGGAGACCACCTGTTCGTCAACAAGATGATCTACGGCTTCCGCATTCCCTACACCGGCAAGAAGCTGCTGCCTTTCCGCCGGCCCGGCAGGCTGGACATAGTCGTCTTCCAGTTCCCGGCCGCCGATCCCTCCGACACCCAGTGCGGCGGCCTGCAGTACGGCAAGGATTTCATCAAGCGGGTAATCGGCCTGCCCGGCGAAACGGTGGAGCTGCGTGACGGGGCGGTCTTAATAAACGGGCAGCCCCTGGGCGAGGAGCCGTACGCGCAGTACGTAGACGCTTTCCGCTATCCTTCGGCGCCGGGCGTGCAGCGCGCGGCTTTCCAGACGTACTGGGAGACCCGCATGCTCGGGAAGATGTACTCCGAGCACGTGCGCGACAACTTCGGGCCTGTGACGGTCCCCGAGGGGAGTTATCTGGTCATGGGGGACAACCGCGACCGGAGCTGCGACTCCCGCTACTGGGGCCCGGTGCCGGCCGGACTGATAAAGGGGCGCGCCTGGTTCACCTATTGGCCGCCTTCCAGAATCTCCTTTTCAAAATGAAGATATCCGGGATGCTGGCCTCCGGCAGGAGGACTTTCTCCTTCGAGTTCTATCCTCCCAAGAAAGAGGAGGACATTCCCGCGCTTAAGTCGGCCGTCTCCGAACTGAAGGCCCTGGCCCCGGATTTCGTTTCCATAACTCTTTCCCAGAAGTACATGCCGACCTGGAACTTCGCCAGCATCTCGAACACCCTGGCGCTGAGCGGCGTGTTCAGGCACGAGTTTTCCCTGGAGGTGATGGCCCACCTGACCACCGCGATAATACGCGACCGTGAGACGCTGGAGGAGACGCTTAAGCTCGTAAAAATACTGGGCCTGGAGAACGTGCTGGCCCTCAGGGGCGACCTGGACGGCGGCCGCGCGGAAGAGCGGGCTTTCTCCTACGCTTCCGACCTGGTCCCGGCGGTGAAGGGGGGGGGTATTTCTGCGTCGGCGTGGCCGCCTACCCGGAGAAGCATCCGGAGGCGGCCAGCCTGGCGGAGGACGTGAAGCGGCTCAAACAGAAACTGGACGCCGGCGGGGAGTTCGCCATAACGCAGGTCTTTTTCGACAACGCCGCTTTTTTCCGCTTCAGGGACGCCGCCGCCGCGGCCGGCGTGACGGCGCCCATCATCCCCGGCCTTATGCCGCTGACCAGCCTGCGCCAGCGGGACAACTTCGTCGCCGGGCAGGGCATCTCCGTGCCGCCCGGCCTCTCCGCCGGTCTGGAGAGGCACGGCGGGGACAAGGAGGCCCTCTTCGCCTTCGGTCTGGACTACGCCGTCAGGCAGGCGGAGGAACTGCTGGCCGCGGGAGTCCCGGGGCTTCATTTCTACACCTTCAACAGGTCCAGGGCCACGCGGGAGGTGTTCAGACGGCTGAACCCCGTGCGCCGGGCCTAGATTAGTTATAATCCACTTATGGCGATATTCCACGCCCCCAAAGAAAGCGTAAAAGCGTTGATAGCCGTCCAGGAGCTCGATCTCGAACTGGACAGGCTCGACGCGGGCCTGGCCGCCGCGCCCGCGCGGAAGGCGGCCGAAGAGTCAGCTTTCGAGGCCCAGAAGGGCGCGCTTGCCGCCGCGAGGGCCGAATTGACCCGGCTGCAGGTGGAGAAGAAGGGCAAGGAGCTGCTGGCGGCCGAGAAGGAAGAGGAGATACGCAAGTATCAGCGGGACCTCAACCAGATAAAGAGCAACGACGCCTACAAGGCGCTGGAGAAAGAGATAGCCTTCGCCGCCCGGGAGAAGGACGAGGCCGAAACCGCCGTGCTCGAGCTGCTTGAAAAGATAGACCTCGCTTCTGCCGCGGAGAAGGCCGAGCAGGCCGCGGTGAACGCCCTGGAGTCCTCTCTCAAGGGCCGCCTGGCCGCCATCGACGCCGAGTCCTCGGACATGAACTCCCGGGCGGACGGGCTTCGCGCGCGCAGGGAGGGCCTCCTGGCGGGAATTCCGGCCGGCCTGCTGGAACGCTACGGGTTTTTGCGGGCCCGGCTCAGGGGCCTGGTGGTCACGGAAGTGTCGGGCCGGCCCGGCGAGAAGCTTTCCTGCGGCGGTTGCCACATGCGGCTGCGCCCGCAGGAAGAGGTGGACCTGCGCAAGCCGGAGGGTCTCGCTATCTGCGGCGAGTGCCAGCGGCTGATGTATCTCCGGACCACCATCGTAGGTGCCGCAGAAAAGCAATAAGGGGGACGCTGGCGGCATGGTGTCCCGGGTTAATTTTATCGTCGGACGGAGGATCGCTCCCGTGCCAGCGCAAGCGGGCGCGGGGGAGGAACTTCCGAACTTCACAGGGCAGGGTGCCGGTTCAAAGCCGCGCCGCTAACGCGGCCGGCCATAGGCCGGGAGGCCGGGGCCATATCCCCGGCCGGCGGACAGCGCCACAGAGAACATACCGCCCGCGAGGGCAAGGGTGAAAAGGTGCGGTAAGAGCGCACCGCCCGCCGGGCGACCGGCGGGGCAGGGCAAGCCCCACCTGAAGCAAGGCCAAACCGGAGCCGCGGATGACCCGTCCTTTTCCCGGCCGCGCTTGCGCGGCCGGGAATGGCTCCAAGTGGGCCGCTCAGACAAATGATCCTCCATCCGCCTCCGGGCGGGGGACAGAATTCGGGGTACAGTCCGGCGATAAAACATTTAAGGGGGTAAACATGAGCAGCCTTTCGGAGAAGTTCCAGGAGTTCAGGTTCTCGGAAGACCCGTCGGCGGTCCCTTGGGAGAAAGCCGTGGTCTGGGTCACCGACGACGGCGCCGGGGGCCGCCTCTACGAGTGGCTGCCCGCCGAAGAGGTGCGCCACGTCAGCTGGACCAACGGGATAGTTTCCATCATGCCGGAGACGGACTCCTTCCTGGCCAAGCGCTTCCAGTGCATAGTCCTGCCGCCGGCCATGGTTTTCGTCGGCGTCAACGTGGAGACCTCCAACTAAATTCCGGGGACAGTATATCTATTTCCCCGGCAGGGGCGGGCGGTGTACCGTGTTACTTGAGGAAGAAGGGGAAAAAGATATACTGTCCCCGGATTACTGAGGCAGGACTATCGTGAAAGCGGAGCCTTTCTGCAGCTGGGATTTTACGAGCGCGCGGCCGCCGTGCACCTCGGCCACTTTCCTGACCAGCGCCAGGCCTATGCCCCAACCCTCGACCTGACCGGTAAAGGAGGCCTCGACCTGGTAAAACTTGCCGAAGATGTTCTCGTGCTCTTCGCCAGGTATGCCGGGGCCGTTGTCGCCTACAGAGAGCATGACCTTGCCGTCGCGGGCGGCGGCCGAGATAACCACCAGCTTCTCCTTGGCGGGGTTGAACTTGACGGCGTTCTCGACGAGGTTCTTTAGGGCGCTCTTTATGAGGCCCCTGTCGCCCCGGACGTTGACCGGGTCCGGGACGGCTATCTTGCAGGCGACGCCCGTCATGTCCAGGCGCCGCTTGGCGTTCTCAAATACTTCCCTCGCGAGCTCTCCAGCGTCGAAAGAGGAGCGGCTCAGGGAGGACTGTTCCAGGCTGTCCACCGTGACGAAGTCCAACAGGCTTTCCACCAGGCCGGTCAGCTTGGCCCCCTGCGTATAGATGGTGCCGGCCGACTTGCGCACTATCTCCGGCATTTCTGAGGAGTGAGATTCGTCGGAAAGTATCTGGGCGTAGCCGCTTATCGCCGCGAGGGGGGTCTTGAACTTATGCGAAATGAGCGAGAGGAAGTTGCGCGCCATGCGCTCTTCCATCCTCTGGGCCGTTACGTCGGAGAGTATCCAGAGCCAGCCTTCAGTGGCCGCCTCCTCGCCCTTCTTGGGGGCGGTGAGGAGGCGGATGGCCGAGCCTTCCAGGTAGAGGCGCTTGGGCTTCTCGCGAGAGAGATCGAACTTGGAGTACTGGGCGCCTGAAGCCAGGACGGCGTCGTAGGCCTCCTCGGTGCAGAAGGTCCGAAAGACCTCCCGCATGTCCGAGAACTTGAATTTTTCGAACTCCAGGAAGAGCCTGGCGGCGCTGTTGGCTATCAGTATCTCACCGTCCCGGCCGGTCAGGATGGCGCCTTCCTTTATCCTCTTGAACACTATCTCCAGCTTGCGTTTCTCCTCCTTGACGGACGAGAAGAGGCGGGAATTCTCTATGGCTATGGCGGCCTGCGAGGCGAAGGCCTCGAAATTGTTCTTATCGGTCTCGGTGAAGCCGCCGTCGGTCTTGTTGATTGCCTGGACCACCCCGATTACCTTGCCCTTGATTACCATCGGGCAGGTGAGCAGAGAGCGGGTCACGAAGCCGGATTTGGCGTCCACCTTGCCCGCGTGGCGGGCGTCGCCGGCCACGTCGTTGGCTATGATGGAGCGGCCTTCCTTGGCGCAGGTGCCGGCTACGCCTTCCCCGATCTTGAGCCGGGTCCTGGCGACCTCCTCGGGGAGGCCCAAGGCCACGTCGAAGTAGAGCTCCTGCGTCTTTTCGTCTAGGAGGTAGAGGGAGGCGCGCTCCGCGCCGACCACGCGCGAGGCCAGGCGCATGGTGGTGGTGAGCAGCTCCGAGATTTCCAGCTTCGAAGACAGAAGCCGTGACACCATCACTAGCATTTCAAGGCTTTCCTGGGTCTGTACGATCATTGGAAAAAAACTTGGTAAAGTATCTTGTAGCGGTTCCGGCTTCCCGAGCCGTCCGGCTTGTGGAGATTGTACCCCAGGTCGATTGAAGACGACTCCCGGAGCTTCAGCCTCATGCCGAAGAGAGCCGATGACGCCTGCGCGGCCGACTTGAAGGATATTCTACTAAATCCCGCGTAAACGTGGCTATCGTAATCGGGCGCCATGTTCCTGGCGAACTGCATGCCGGCCGACCACCGCGGCTCCGCCGTGACGTGGGCGAAGGTCCCGAGGTAGGCGAGGTCGGAATGGTCCAGGGAAGGCGCCGGCAGGCCGGTGGCGGAGGGCCCGTCGGCCAGGAAGCCGGAGGCGTGCGCCAGGAAAAAAAACTGGTCGAAATAGTTCTTCTCTAGCTGGGCCTCGAGGGCGTAGGCGGCCGGCTCCGTCCGCGCGCCCGCGGCGGAACGGGTCTTCTGCCTGGCTGCCGCGGCGGATAAGGTGAGGTGGGTGTAGCCGTCCGGACCCTCGTCGGTCACCGGCAGCATGAAGCCCGCCTTGCCTCCCCAGGCCGAAGAATCGGCGCCGCCACTCTCCGGGTAGAAGAAGGGCTTAAGCGTGAGCAGTCCCGAGTTCATGTTCAGCATCACCGGCAGGCGGAACGCCCAGATGTTTTCCGTATAGACGCCGTCGTCCTTATGGTAGCCCGCGTTCAGTCCGGTAACCCAGCGCCCCCCCGGCTTGAAGAAGAAAGAGGCCGAGGCCCTGCGCAGTCCCCCGTCTCCGAAAGCATGGTCGGCGTCCGCCCACCAGGCGGAAGCCGTGCCGGCGCCGGGCAGGAGGAGCAGGAGGAGCAGCATAGCGTTCATCTCTTTCAATTATTGTATAAATAGGTTGTCAATGCAATAGAAAGCCCCCGGCGTATACGCCGGGGGCTTTCTGTTTCCGCAGGATGCCGTGGTTCAGTTGCTGCCGGCGAAGAGGAAGAAGTAGCTGAGGAAGTCGTAGAGGTCGCAGTTCACCAGGGTGACGTCCACCGGGGCCCGGTTCATGGCGCCGGTAAGCCTGCCGGAGACCTTGTCGTAGCTCAGGCTGACTGGAGCGCGGCCGGCGTAGCCGGCGAGGTCCACGACGCGCTCGCCCGCCTGTCCCTCCTTCATGTCGAAAGAAACCTTGAGCGGCGCGTTGTTGAGGTGGCCGGCAAGTTCGCCCTTCTCCCAGTCGGCGACATAGCTGACGGGGCTGCGGTTGGCGCCGCCTTCCACCAGGACCCTTTCCTTGGACCATTCAAAGCGCAGGTCCACCGGGCTGAGGTTGGCGCCCCCCTTTATCGTGCGGGCTTCGTGGTCTATGGCCAGGTCGACCGGGCTGTGGTTCATGCCGCCGGTGATGGTCCAGTCCAGTTTGTTTATCCTGATTTCGACCGGGCTGCCGTTCATGGCGCCTTTCACGGCCCCTTGTTTCACGGCGTAGGTCGACTTGCCGCCGGAACCGAAGATCTCTTCGTATACGGCGCGGCCCACTCGCACTTCCGTCACGTAATAGATCCTGGCTAGGCCCATGGCGTAGTCGGAGGCGTCCGGTCCCTTCACATCCGCCACGACGAAATAGCCGCCGGAGGCGTTAGTGAGGGCCTTCGCCTTGAAGCCCATGGAGGCCAGGTCGCGCAGGACCCAGTCGATATCGAGCCCGGGCCGCAGCAGGCCGACAAGGGCGTCGTTCATGGTGTCGTCGGCCGCGTTGACCCGTATCTTGCGCAGGGCCTGGGGCAGGGTGTTGGCCTTCGCTTCGGCGGGCGCGGCCGGCGCCTCTACCGTAGCGGGCGCGGCGGTCAGGTCCGCCATGGTCAGGGTGTTGAGTTCGGCCGCCCGCGCCAGGGGGGCGGCTAAGAGGGCTGTCGTTGCTATCGCGTACATTTTCATCGGGTTCCTCCGTCTTTGGTATCCGTTGTTAATTCTTCCAAAAAAGCGGCGCCTCCTCAATGGGCTTCGGGCCCTGCTCATCGCCGTATTTTGGCCCAGGCGCGCTTGGGCCCTTGACGCGTCAAGCCGGACGATCCGGCCTCCCCGCGGATGCGGGAGCGCCGGCGCTTTGCTATAATTTGCCCCGGAGTAAAAGAAAGCAAGGGGTGACTATTGTCATGAAAAAAACGATATTTTTCCTGTTGTTGCCCGTCCTGGCCGTTCCCGCCGCCATGGCCGCGGGGGAAGCCGAGTTCGGGAAAGGGCTGGCCGTCCTGAAGGCCGAGCTCTCGGCCGGAGCGCCGGACCTGAAGCTGCCGGAACCGCAAATGAAGGCGGTCGTGGTCCGCGAGGGGAACCGGGAATATGTGCGGGTCAGCGGTTACGTCAGTCTGAGCGGTTCGGCCTGGATGCCCCAGGACGGCGGCTATGCCTCGTTCAACTTCAGCGGCTATACGACGGTCAGGGACTCCTCCGGCCGAGTCACCAGCAACAGCGTAAGGGTCTCCTCCTACGAGGGGATATGGCTGCGCCCGGGTCAGTACGTGCACCACAGCGTCAGGCCCAACGTGTCAGTCACGCTCTACAAGGACGGCAAGTACGCCGGCTCTACCTATATCAGCGGCTATATCTCCGTGTCAGGCTGGCCCTCGTCCAACTACGTGACGCTGAACGGTTCCGGTTACGTGGAGGGGAGCCTCTACATAGCCGATTGACGGGAGCCGTCCCGGTTTCCCGGGAGGCGTACCGCGCCGGAGATCCCGGTTTTTCGGGTATAAAAAAAGCCCCGGCTTTCCGCCGGGGCTTTTTTATCCGCAGCCGCCTGCTTTCAGACTTTCCTGGGTTCCGCGGTCTTGTTCCTGAGTTCCAGGCGCTCTTTCACCTTCTCCTGCCTGACCTTGCAGGCTTCCGAAAGTTTCTTGATGTTCTCCTGCAGGCAGTCGCGCACCCGGCCCCCGCCGGGCTTTATTCCGCCGCAGAGGGCCCTGGCGTCGGCCTCGCAGACATCGCCCCCGCCGTCCCTGCCGGCCCGGGCCTTCATCGCCTTTTCTCCGCGCGGCCCTCCGGCCGTGCAGCCGCGGAACCCGTCCTTGAAGCCGGCCCTGTAACCTTTCTGCCAGAAAGCCTGCCGTCCTTTGAAGGCGCCCGCCATCGCGCTTTTTTTGCCGCCGCGCGCGCCGCGCTCTTTCACGGCCGCCTGTCTTTCTGAGCAGGACTTGGAGAGCTTTTTCCCGTTCTCTTTGAGGCAGGCCGCTATCCGGCCTTCGCCGGGCTTGACGTCCTTGCAGAGTTTCTGTATGTCCGCGGCGCAGACGCCCTTGCCCTCTCCCCGGCCGCCGCGGGCCGCGTCCGCGGGCAGGGCCATCAGGGAACCAGCCAGCCCGGCGGCGAAAACCAGTATAAGAGTCCTTTTCATAAAACCTCCGTAGTACCGCAGTTTGCCCGCACTTCTATAACGCGGAGGGGAGGCTTTTTATTGCGTGAGTCAGCGCAGTATCTCTATCCTGCCGATGGAAGGCTGCGGGACCATCGCCTTGGTGACGGCGCTGACGCCCTCGCCCACGTACATGGCCGCGACGAGGACGACGCTGGCGAGGAGTATCCCTATGGCGAGATTGCCTTCCTTGAGCCGCTTGCCGGCTTTTAGTTCGGGGTCCAGCCGGCCGAAGAGGCGCAGCGCCACCGAGATGGTTATAACGGCCAGCAGCATGGAGAAAGCCAGGTGGCCTAGGGAGATGAGTACCAGCTTCCACAGGCTTACGGCGTATTCGCCCGGCGAGGAGAAGTACATCCGCGCCATGCTTATCACCGCGCCCATGCCGCGCTGCAGTATCATCGCGGCCGCGAAGACTATGGCCCCCATGAGAGTGCCCACCGCGACATTACCTTTCTTGATCTCGGCTTCCATGTCGAAGTCCGGATTGGCCCTGATGAAAACCTTGTAGATCAGCGCTATGATGAAGCCCGACATCAGCACGGCAAGCCCGAACTCCACGAAACTCGTCCATATCCTCGCGTTCATTTTGCCTCCGTTAGAAAAACGGCTCTATCTTATACCCTTCCGCGCTCTGGAGCAGCGCCAGCGTGGACTGCCCCACTCTGCCCGGCTCCAGCCAGGCCGGGCCGGCGGGCTCTATTAGCACATACTCCACGCCGTCGTGCCTGACGAATACGTCGCCCTTGCCCGGCAGCCGCCGTATGGCCATCAGATAATGCCCCGGAACCGAAACCCCCACAAGCCGCATGCCGCTCCAGCTGCCCAATATCGCCCCCGCCACGCCGGTCTTGGTGTCGCAGTCGCCCCAGCCGCTGAGCATGGCCTTGGCGGGGGGGAGTATCCCGCCGGTATGCAGGTCGCCATTCTTCAGCGGCGGGACCTTGTAGGTCAGGGCGGTCTGCACAAGCGAGAGGACGGAGCCGATCAACTCGTCCTGGCCGAAGCCCCGGCTGTCGGCTACCTCCTGCAGGGCGAGCGCCAGGGGCCGCAGCGTCGGCACATTGCGCTTCACTATCCCTGGCATATCGGCCATTACGACATTGTCCTTTCCCAGGGTGAAGCCGCGCGACCTGAAGAACTGTTCGCGTTTCAGGCGGTATTCCCACTCCACCGCCTCCAGAGCTTTCCGGCCCTCGGCCTCGCCGCCTTTCTTCACGGCCCTGGCCCATTCGAGCTGGCGGTTGTTTTCCCGCCAGTTCTGGAGCTCGTCAAGGTCGGACTGGCGGTAGCCGTAGCCGGCCATGTAGCGTCCGTAATCCGCCTCTTTCATGCTGTAGGAAACGCTGACGCGGTTGTTGGAAAAGTTGGTGAAGCCGTACCTGGCGTGATAGGCCCCTCCCTCCGCGTAGATCTTCTGCGAGGCGGAGCCGCCTCCCCCGCCGGCCGACTGCGCGCTGGCCAGTTGCCCCTCTTCGGGGTAAATGACAAGTTTCGCCTCCCATTCGGCGGCGAAAACATAGCTCAGCAGCAGGCAGAAGCCCGCGCAGAGCGAACATTTGACTAGGTCCGTGCCCTTGTCCATAAAGAGGAAAAGATTATACCTTTTGCGATTGCCGCGGGCGCCCATTATCGTGTAAACTTTCGCGGTGCCCTCCTTTTTCGACGCGCATAATCACTTCCAGGAATTCCCGGACCCGGCGGCCGCCGCGGCGGGGATGGGCCCCGCCGTCTGCTGCTCCACGGGCCCGGGGGACTGGGAGGCGGTGCGTAAACTTTCGGAAACGGCCCCGGGCGTGGTCCCTTTCTACGGGCTCCATCCCTGGCTCGTTCCCGAAGCCGGCGGCGACTGGCTGGCCCCTCTCGGTCAACTGCTGCGCGAGACCCGCTCCGGCGTGGGGGAATGCGGGCTGGACGCGCTCAAGGGGCCGCCGACGGCGGAACAGGACGGAGCTTTCAGGCGGCAGCTGGAGCTGGCCGTCCTGCTGGACAGGCCGGTCTCTATTCATTGCGTGCGGGCCTGGGGGCCGCTGCTGGAGATACTGCGCGGGTCTCGCCCCGTACGCTTCCTGGTGCATTCGTATTCCGGCCCCGCCGCCGTCACCAGGGAACTGGCGTCGCTGGGCGGTTATTTTTCGTTCGGCCACGTTATTTCGGATGAAAAACGCGTGAAAGCGCGCGCGGCCCTGGCCGAAGTCCCCCGCGACCGGCTGCTATTCGAGAGCGAGGCGCCGCAGGCCGGGGGCGCGCCCGCCGGGGTGCTGGCGCGGGTGCACGCGGCGGCGGAAAAGCTGCTGGGCCTGCCAGCGGGTTCGGCCGCGGAGATATCGGCGCGCAACGGGGCGGAATTCCTGGGTCTCCTGGCGGAGGGGAGATGAGCGACGAGCGGCTGGCCAGGATAAAACTGATGCTCGGCGAGGAGGGCCTCTCGCGCCTCAAAGGGTCTTTCGTCGCAGTGATCGGCCTCGGCGCGGTCGGGAGCTATGTCGTGGAAGGCCTCGCCCGTTCAGGGGTCGGCCGGCTGAGGCTGGTCGATTTCGACGAGGTCCGCGCCAGCAATATCAACCGCCAGCTATACGCCCTCGGTTCGACCATAGGCCGCCGCAAGGCGGACCTCGCCGCGGAGCGGGTCCGGGACATCAATCCGCATTGCCGCGCCGAGGCCGTGAAATTGTTCGCGGCGCCGGAGACTTTCGCCGAAATACTCTCCGGCCCGCCGGACCTGGTGGTGGACGCGATAGACGCTCTCGGACCCAAGGTCGGGCTCATCTCGGAAGCGCTCAAGGCCGGGATCCCGCTCATCTCGTCCATGGGCGCGGCGCTGCGCACCGACATAACGGCCGTGCGCGTAGGCCCTTTCTCCAAGGCGTCCGGCTGTCCGCTGGCCGCCCGGGTCCGCCGGCTCCTTCGCCGCCACGGCCATCCTGGCGATTTCGCCTGCGCCTATTCCACCGAGCCGCTGGGACGGCTCCGTACCGGCGCAAGACTCATGGAGCCGGGCCCCGATTTCTACGAGCGCGGACGCAAGCGCGCCGCGCTGGGCAGCCTGCCGACGCTGACCGGCATCTTCGGTCTCGCCATAGCCAACGAGGCGATAAAGTTCCTCTCCGGGCAGAAGAAAAAATTGATATAGTAGGATTCGAATGTGGTTCCATTTCATAGGTGGAGTGCGATGATGAAAAACACCGTAAAACTTTTTTTGACCTCCTTGCCGGCCGCCGCGCCCGGTCCCGCCGAACCGCGCCTTTTTATTTTGCCCGCTTAAGAAAGCCGTCCGCAAAATACTTCGCGTTCCCAGCCGGTATGGCGAAGCCTATGCCGGGATAGGCGCCGGCCGGCGCGTAGCTGGCCGCGTTGACACCTATCACTTCGCCTTTTATGTTGAGGAGAGGGCCGCCGGAATTGCCCGGGTTGATGGCCGCGTCGGTCTGTATGGCCGTGCGGTACCCGCCGCCGGGCGCTTTGAGCCGCCGCAGCGGCGCGGAAACCACCCCGACCGTCACCGAGTTCTCCATGCCGAGAGCGTTGCCAAGCGCTATAGCCCAGTCGCCGGCCCGCGGGGGGGCGGCGGCGCCGAGGCGGACGAAGGGCAGCGGCCAGCCGGCGGATATCTTTAGCAGCGCCAGGTCGGCATCCTTGTCGGAGCCGATCACCTCGGCCCGGAATTCGCGGCCGCCGCTCCCCGGAAGAGTGACCGCCGGGGCCGTGCTGCCGCGTACCACGTGTTCATTGGTAAGTATGTAGCCGGCCGCGTCTATCAGCAGGCCGGAGCCGGAGCGGGGATAAGCGGGCGCGGTTTTGCCCGGAACGGCGGAGCTGCGGTCGCGGCCCAGCACCGACTGTCCGAAGAGGTCGTCCGGTTCGCCGAAGGGAGGCTCGCCGGATGAGGACGGATCCCCCGCGTATACGGAGACCACCGCCGGGCCTGCCGACGCGGCGGCGGCGGCGAAGGCCTCCTGCAGGGCGGCCGCGCCCGCCGCCGCCGGAGCGGCGGCGAAAAGGAGCGGCAGCGCCAGGAGGGCCCGCCTCATCAGTACCAGAGGAAGCCCAGGACCCGCTTGATGGAGCCGACCAACGTGTCCGAATTGTGCCACTGGTCCAGCTGCATATCGCCGCTCTGGAACGCGCGGTAATACTTCCCGCCGTCCATGATTTCGAACAGCGCGTCGATATTGTCCTTGCCGGCCAGTCCTTCCTTCTTCTTGAGCGTCTTGAGATGGTCCACCGCCTGCTGACCCAGCCGGGAGGCGTGCTTCATCGCCTTCACCTCGCGCGGCGTCATGTGCTCGCTGGCCCGGCGCGCCTTGTGCGGCGCCAGGAGGGTCCGTGCCGGTTATTTCGGGGCGAAGACCGAAGCTTTGATCATCTCGTCCCAGCGGGTGTCGCGGGAGAGGGGCAGATATTCGTAACTTTCCTTGTAGTTCATGTAGAAGTACGGGAAATGGATGGACATACCCCAGGCCTCTTTCGATTTGTAGCCTTTGGCCTCGTTGCGGACGACCACTCCTTCGGCCAGGGCGACTATGACCTCTCGGGCGGCCTCGCTGACGGCGGAGGTGGGGGCGTTCTCATAGTACATCTTCATCAGCTGGTAGAGGTCGCGCGCGTCGTCGTCATCGAAGTTGCGCAGGCCGAACCGCTTCTGATTATAGAGCTTCAGGTCCTCCGGCGAGGCTTCGACCAGCCGGGCAAAAGCGTCGAGGCTGCGGGCCAGGGCGTCCGCGTGGTCCGGGCGGGCTATGGACATGGTCACCGACTGTTTTTTCTCGCCGTGGTAATAGTCGACGAAAGCGTCCACCACCACGTCGGCGGCCGTCCTGGCGTCCCTGGGGGTCGCATCGAGACGCTTGAGCAGAAGTTCGTAATTGTACCCGGTGCCGGGCGTGGTCTCCTGCGAGCCGACCACGTATTCCGCCGCGCCGCGCAGGTCGTATATCACCTCGAAGGTCTGCATCAGGCAGGCATCGGAGGCGTAGACGTCCACGCCCCCGCCGGCCTTGATGGCCTGCGACAGTTCCGCCGGGGAGATATGGTTCTTGGAGACGTCGTCGTATGAGATGCCCTTGTTCTGCGGCGGCGGTTTCACTCCCCGCCAGCCGGAACCGTGGCCGCCTACTATGAGCATGTAGCGGCGGGCGGGGAAATTGGATTTGCCCCACTTTATGAAATCGGCCAGCCGGCGCCAGTCGCCCAGGTCGGCGTCCGGGTCGTGGGAGAGGACGGGGGAGGTCACGCGCAGAGGGTCGGAGTCGCGCCGTATGAGGAAACGGCGGGAGCCGGTCCAGTCGTTCTGCGGCGGCGGCTCCTCCTGCACGCTGGCGAAAGGGTTGAATATCGGCTTGCCGGGTATGCGGCCCAGTTCCACGACCACATTGAGACGGCCGGTGGTGCCGGCTGCTTCCATCTCGTTGACGTCCGCTATCGCCTCGATGCCCAGGTTATTGCGGGCGCTGACATAGACTAGGACCGTCCAGTCCTTGGCGTAGCGGTTCGCCGCGGCCGGTTCTTCCGCGGCAGGCACGCTTATGTCCGCCGGGATGTCGGCGGCGCGCATGGCGGCCAGCTCGGCGCAGTGGGCGGGAGAGGGGAAAATGAAAGAAAGCAGAGCGGCGAGAGAGATGTATTTGTTCATCGCTTATATTCTATAAGTCCGCGGCGGGCCGGTCATGAGCCTTAGGTCCGCCCCCGGCCTGGGCCCTTTGCCGCCCCGGACGGACAGCCGAAACAGGGGCTATTTTTTGTAGAATAAAGACTTCGGGTGGTTAGCTCAGCGGTAGAGCGCTGTCCTCACACGACAGATGTCACAGGTTCAAATCCTGTACCACCCACCAGATCTTCACAAGGGTGGTAAGCGGGCCGCTGTGCGGCGCGCGGCAGGATTTGAAAGCCGGAGCCGCGAGCCAGCAGGCGGCAGCGGCGAGGCGGGGCGGGGCGGCGGGCACGCTAGCCCGCTACGGCGTCTCGGTCTGCTCCAACAGGGCCGCGCGCGGCGACGAACAATCGTATTGGGCTGGGGTTGGTAATGGCGGGGTTCTTCCTCGCTAATTTGTTTATGGGGAGGGCGGCGGCATTAAATTACCCGGAGAAGGCAGGCTGCTGAGGATATTCATAGGGGAATCGGACTGGGAGGAGGGGCGTCCCCTTTACAAAGCGATAGTGCTAAAGGCGCGCGAGCTGAACCTGGCGGGCGCCACGATGCTTCGCAGGACTATGGGCTTCGGCGCCGACAGCCGCATGCATACGGCCAAATTACTGGAACTTTCCGAGGACCTGCCGGTCATAATCGAGATCGTCGACTTCAAATAAAACCCGGACAAGCTGATGCCTTTTCTTGACGAGCGTGCGAGGAAAGGCTTGATCACCCTCGAGGACGTCAAGGTCATCAAGTATCGCGCTTCCTCCCAGTCGCCTTCCTGACAGCCCCCGCCGTTCTCTGGGTCCAAGGTCCCATGGACGGCCGGGCCCGCGGACACTTAATCCGGCAAGCCCCGCCTGCCATAATATGGGCATGAAAGGGCTGAGCTTTCTTCCCGCTTTAGTAATGCCGCTGGTTCTTTGCGCCTCCGTCCGGGCGCAGTCCCCCGCTTTCGATGAGTTGATCGGGGTTTCCGGTCCCGTAGAGCTCGGACTTCTCCCCGAACCGGAGACAGCCGCTTCCGCCGCCGAAACTGAGGCTTTCCAGTACCTGCCCCCGGATAACGACGAACCCGGTTTCGAATGGCCGTCGGCGAATAAAAGCGCGGAGGGGGATTTTGTGGCGATCGGCGGTCTGCCCACCTACTTGAAAGCTTCCGCGGCGGAGTCGGAATCACTGGAGCCCGGTTCGGGAAAGTGCGCGCTGGACTCGGGCGCGCGCTACGAGCTGGCCGCGAAGCCCGGCTTCGAGGGCACGCACATGACGGTCTCTCTCCGGGATAGGATCCCCGGCTGCGGGCTGGACCGCGGCTACATCTACCTCCCCCATATCGCCTGCAGCTCGGCCGGAGGCGCCTGCGAGCTGCCTAAGAACGTGCGCGCTTTCCTGGATACACTGGCCTACGCGGAAGGAACTAAAGACCGCTATAACTACATCTTTACTTTCGCGACATTCCAGAGCTACGCGGACCATCCCCGCATCCGCAAATGTTCCGGCCGCCTCTGCTCCACGGCCGCCGGGCGATACCAGTACCTTTCCAGCACCTGGGACGGCCTGGCCGGCTCAATGGGCCTCCCCGATTTCACGCCGCCCAGCCAGGACAGGGCGGTCATGGAGCTCATAAGGCGGCTGGGGGCCTACAACAACGTTCTTAACTCGTCCAATTACGACCAGTTCACGCGCGCGGTCAACAGGCTCAACAGGACCTGGGCCTCGCTGCCGGGCAGCCCCTACGGCCAGCCCACGCATCCGATGTCGGATATCTGGCGCTATTATCAGCGCGCGCTGGCGAAATACTGAAACCTGAGCCGGAAAATAAAAAGAACGCCGGGCGGCGTCTTAATCTTCCAGGTGCTTCACGCGCCAGCGGTTTCTGACCGTGGGCTCCGGTTTCGCGGCCATTCTCGCCGTTTCGAGGGCTTCTTTCGTCTCCCCGGGTTTTTCGTGTAGTTCACCGAGCCGTTCGTGGTGGGAAGCGTTGCCGGGGTCCCTGGCGATGTGTATCTTAAGTAGCCGCACCTCGGCCCGCCGGCGGCGGTCGACACGCTTGGCCTGCAGCTTGTAGAGGCAGAAGGCTGCCAGCGCCGTTATGATTGCTCAGGCGAAAGGGGCCGCGTAGGCCGGCTTAAGGGAAAGTACCAGCAGGTTTGAGAAGAATACGAACGCGAATAAGTATAGGGCCGCGGCCAGCGAGTCGGCGGAGGATGCCGTCCCCTGCCCGTACTTTCTTTCCCCGCGTTCGAGTATCCAGTTCAGTGCCAAGGCTTAGGCCGCGGCGAAAGCCCCGGCGTAGAATATCGTACCTATCAGCGCCCGGTTATTCTATAAATAGGCTGGGGCCGTCTCTCAGCATTCCTTGAGGCCGAGCTTCCTGAAGAACCAGATGGCGGGGCACCACTTCGTGAAAGCGGACTGCAGCAGGTTGAGGCCGACGAAGGCTGTCAGCCAGAGCCAGCGGATGTCGATATAGACCGCCAGGCCCAGGCTGAGCAGCACCATGAACCCCGCCAGCAGCCGCAAAGCTTCTCCAATTTTCATATATCGCCTCCTTTATTCCCCGACGGCTCCGGGCGGGTCTTCGCCGGCCGCGGCGCCGTGTCCATGGGCCGCCAGTTCCTTTTCCTCGCCCTTGAAGGCAAGGTAGTAGAGCACTGGCACGGCCACGCGGCTGAGCAGCGTGGCGGCGATCTGGCCGGCTATCAGCGAGATGGCCAGGCCTTGGAAGATCGGGTCGAATAAGATCACTCCAGCGCCGACTATGACGGCCAGCGCGGTCAGCAGCATCGGGCGGAAGCGCACCACGCCGGCGTCGATGACCGCCTTATCCAGCGGAACGCCCTCGCGCAGTTTGAGCTTGATGAAGTCCACCAGGATTATCGAGTTGCGCACCACTATGCCGGCCGAGGCTATGAATCCTATAGCCGAGGTGGCCGTGAAGAAGGCGCCCATGCCCCAGTGAGCGGGGATGATGCCGATGAGCGCCAGCGGTATGGCGGCCATGATGATGAGCGGCGTCAAGAAGTCCTCGAACCAGGCCACGACCAGGATGTAGATGAGTATCAGAACCAGCGCGAAGGCCAGGCCCAGGTCGCGGAACACCTCGTAGGTGATATGCCATTCGCCGTCCCACTTTATGGCGGTCTCCGACGAGGAGACCGGCTGGCGGGTGAAGTACTGGTTTATCCCGCCGCCCCGCGCTTTTGCCAGCGCATCTATCTCTTTGCGCAGGTCCAGCACGGCGTAGACGGGGCTTTCGGTGCCGCCGGCTATGTCCGCCGTAACATAGGCCACGCGCTGCAGGTTCTTGTGGTATATCGGCTTGTTCTCCAGGCCCGTCTCGGCCCGCACGAAGCTGGCCATGGGTATGGCCGTTCCGTTGGGCGAGAAGAACTTGATGTCCTTGAGAGTGGCCAGTTCCCTGCGCTTGGCCGGGGGCAGGCGCAGGCGTATGTCGACCACCTCGCTCTCGTCCTCGACGTGGGCCGAGTCTATGTTCGCGCCGTAGAGCGACAGCGCGGCGGTCTGGGCTATGTCGGCCGCCGCCACGCCGTTGAGGGTGGCCTTCTGCCTGTCCACCACCAGCCGGGTTATCGGCTGCGGGCCCGGTATGTATGAGTCCACGTCCACTATGCCGGGCGTCTTCTCCAGCAGCGCCTTTATGTCGCCGGCCAGCGCCAACTGGTTCTTCGGGTCCGGGTCGAAGACCTCCACCACTATGGTGGATAGCACCGGGGGGCCGGGCGGGACTTCGGCCACCTGTACGCGGGCGCCGTACTTGTCGGCTATCGCCTTGAGCGGCGCGCGCACGGCCAGGGCTATGTCGTGGCTCTGCCGCCGGCGGTCTCCCTTGTCGGCCAGGTTGACCTGTATGTCCGCCTGGTGCGACTGGGTCCTCATGAAGTAATGCCGCACGAGGCCGTTGAAGTTGTAGGGCGCCGAGGTGCCGGCGTATATCTGCAGGTCGCGCACTTCCGGCACGCCGGCCAGGTATTCGGCCATCTCCCGCGCGGCCTTCTCCGTGCGCTCCAGCGACGAGTCCTCGGGCATATTGATGACCACCTGAAACTCGTTCTTGTTGTCGAAGGGCAGCGTTTTGAATACGACCATCCTAGCGCCGACCATGGCCAGCGCGCCGGCCAGCAGCAGGGCGGTGAAGCCGATGAAGGCCTTGCCGGCCGCCGGCTTGTAGATTAGTTTCTCCATCAGGCGGCTGTAGATCCGGTCAAGCAGTCCTTCCCTGTCGTGCGCGCAGTGCTTGAGCGGCCAGCGCTTCACTATGACCGCGTAGAGCCAGGGCGTGAAGGCGAAGGCCACGCCAAGCGAGAAAAGCATGGCGACGGAGGCTCCTATCGGTATGGGGCGCATATACGGACCCATAAGGCCGCTGACGAAGGCCATCGGCAGTATCGAGGCGATGACGGTCCAAGTGGCGAGTATGGTCGGGTTGCCCACCTCGTCGACGGCATCTATTATGTTGCGGAAGAGGGACTTGTCCCTGTTCATCGCGCAGTGGCGGTTTATGTTCTCCACCACCACGATGGCGTCGTCGACAAGTATGCCGATGGAGAAGATCAGCGCGAAGAGCGTAATGCGGTTGAGCGTGTAGCCGTAGAGGAAATAGACCAGCATGGTCAGCGCCAGCGTGACGGGTATGGCCACTAGCACGACCAGCGCCTCGCGCAGGCCCAGCGTGAAGGCGATGAGCAGCGTGACCGAGACGGTCGCCAGCAGCATGTGGAAGATGAGCTCGTCCGACTTGGCCTTGGCCGTCTCGCCATAATTGCGCGTGACGGTGACATTGACGCCGTCGGGGATCTCGCGGCCTTTCATCCCGTCGACTTTCGCCAGTATCTCGCGCGCCACGTCGGTGGCGTTGGCCCCGCGGCGTTTGGCCACGCTCAGCGTCACCGCGTCGCGCAGCGACCCGTCCTTCACGGGCGAGGCCGGGCCATGCTTTATGGAGACCGACCGCTCGTCCTCGTCCGGGCCGTCTACTATCCTGGCGACCTGAGACAGTTTGACGGGCTTGCCGTCGTACACGCCTATGATTATGCCTCCCAGGTCGTCGGCGGAGCGGATGAAGGCGTCGGTCTCGGCCAGCAGCTTTTCGCCGCCCATGTTGTAATGGCCGGCCGGCAGTTTGGCGTTGGACGTTTTTATGATGCCGGCCAACTGCGGCGGCGTGAGGCGGTGGCGGGCCAGTGCCGCCGGGTCGAAATGGACTATGAACTGCCGCTTATGCCCGCCTATGATGCGGGTCTCGGAGACGTTGTTGACCGAGTTTATCTCGGTCTGTATCTTCGCCGCCGTCCGGCGCAGCGCGTAGCCGTCCCTTCCATCGCCCCAGAGGGTGAGCGCCAGCACCGGCACGTCGTCTATGCTGCGGTATTTTATCAGCGGCTGCGCTGCTCCCCGCGGCACCAGGTCGCTGTTGTCGAATGTCTTGGAGTAGATCAGGCTGGAGGCTTTCTCGGGGTCGGTGCCCACCTTGAAGCGCACCGTGAACATGGCGAAGTTGGGGAAGGCGGTGGAGTAGACGTATTCCACGCCGGGAATCTCCCAGAGCTTGCGCTCGCCGGTCTCCACCAGCTGCTTCTCTATCTCGGCCGGCGTGGCGCCGTGGAAGGGCACCATGACGTCGAACATCGGCACGTTTATCTGCGGCTCCTCCTCGCGCGGCAGTTTGAACGTGGAGAACACGCCCAGCAGCATGAAGGTGAGTATCAGTATGGGCGTCAGCCGCGAGTTTATGAAAGCGAGGGCCGTGTTGCCGGCCATGCCGTATTTGATGTTTTCCTGCATGGTGTTCCCCTTTGGTTCAGCGCGCGGCCGTGGCGGAGGCTATCTCGGCCACGGCCGGGGCGTCCAGAGTTTCGGAGGCCAGCCGGAGCTGGGCGTAGAAAAGGTTTATCTTGAAGAGGTTCTCGTACCAGGCGGCCTTGGCCTCCAGCAGGGCCCGCTCGGCGCGCAGCACTTCCATTACGCTCTGGCGGCCCTGGCGGTAGAGAGGGCGGAAGAGGTCCAGCGACTTGCGGGCCTTCTCGTGGGTCAGCGCCGCGTCGCGGGCCGATTCCACCGCGCCCATGTAATTCTGCCAGGCGGAGGCCACTTCGCCGGCGGTCTGCCTGCGAAGGCCGGCAGTCCCGGCCCGCTGCTGGCCGATACGGGCTTCGGCCGCCTTGTAGCGGGAAGAGCGGCCGGGGTCGCCCAGCGGCAGGGTGAGGCGCACGCCGTAGAGATTGGAGGACGAAAAATCCGAAAGGCGCTCTGAATTGGTCTCCAGCACGCCGAAGGCCTCTACGACCGGCAGGATGGAGTTCTTCTGCAGCGAGGCCCAGGCCTCGGCGGCCTTCTCCGCCTCGCCGGCGGCTTTGAGGTCCGCCCGCCGTTCCAGCGCGCCAGCTAGATAATCGCCCTGCGGCCCCACCTTGAAATCGGCCTCGTCCAGCCTGCCAGCGGGTTCGAAGGCGGTGTCCTTGGGGCGTCCCAGCATGATATTGAGGCGTTCGCGCTCCAGATCGTAGGCCCGCCGCCACTGGCTGCGGTAGGCCTTGAGGCCGGCCAGTATGGCCTCGGCCGCGTAATAATCGGAGCCCAACACCATGCCTTTCTCGCGCAGGCTGTCGGCGGCTTCCAACTCCTTCTCGGAATCGGCCACGGCCTCCTCCACGGTCTCCAGCAGATGCCGCCGCAGCAGGGCGGTAAGCCACTGATGCGCCACCGAAAAACGCACGCCGGCCTCGGCCCGGGCCGAGGCGGCGTCGAGCGCCCGCGCGCCTGCCTCTCTCATCTCTATGCCCCTGGAGATCGCGAAACCCGTGAAAAGAGGTATCCCGGCCTCCAGGGAGGCCTGGTAATTGGACGCGGGTTCGGGGTCGTTTATCGTGGACATAGAGGCCATGGTGAAAGCGCCCTGCTTCATGGCCGAGGCGAAGGCGTAAACCGGCTCGTCGCCCTTGGTATAGGCCGATTTCAGGGACAGGCGGGGCAGGCGGTTGTTCCTGGCCTCGTCCAGCAGCGCGCCGGCCTCAGCCTTTTTGGCGCGCATCAGTTCCAGGTCGCTGCTGGCCAGCAGGCCTTCCCTGACGGCCTCTTCCAGGCCCAGCGCGGCCACGGAGCCAGCCAGGCCGCCCAGCAGGAGCAGCGTCGAGATAGTCGCTTTAATCATGGTTCCCTCCGCCGAGACCCGTTCCCGGCCGAAATTGAGATGCGGAAAAGCCTGAAAAGTTTCATCCTCGCCCCGCCAAATTATAGCAATTAGGCGGGGGGACCGGGCCCCCTCTTTTTGCCCGCCCGGCCCTTGACAAGTCAAGGAAAATGCCAGAAGATATTGTCATGAAAGCGCTGTCCGCCCTGTTCCTGCTCCTGTCGCTGCCGCTCTGCGCGGCCGCCGGCAGCAAGACTATTTACGGCGACGACAGCCGCCTGGATTTTTTCGAAGTGACCAACCCCCTCGAGCGTTCCGCGATGATGAAGGCCGTTTCGATATTCCGGGCCACGGCGCTGGAAGAAGAGGGCGGCGGCTTCAGGGTAAGGGGCGGCCTTTTCGGCTCGGAAGCCAGGCGGCTCTGCCCGGGACAGCGCTTCATGGAGCAGCGCGGCGGCGCCTACTGCTCCGGCACGCTCATCGGACCTGACCTGGTCCTTACCGCCGGCCACTGCATGGGCCCCAAGGACAAGCCCGCCGACAGGTGCGGCTCGGCGCGCTTCGTCTTCGGTTTCTCGGTCGAGAACCGGGGGGACGTCCCTTTCAGGGTACCGGCCGCCGACGTTTATTCCTGCGAGAAGGTGGAGATATACAAGTACGACGGCGACGGCGATTTCGCCGTGGTGCGGCTGGACCGGCCGGTGGCCGGCAGGACCCCCGCTTCCATCTATACCCGTGAACTGCCGGCCGTGGGGAGGCGCGTCTTCACGGTCGGGGGGCCCTACGGCCTGCCTCTTAAAGTGCTCAACGACGCCACCGTGCGCTTAGTCGACGAAAGGAACAAATTTTTCAGGACCAACCTTGATACCTCCGGCGGCAATTCCGGGGGCGGCGTCTTCAGTTCCCTGACCGGCCTCCTTCTCGGCGTCCACACCGCCAGTTTCGATCCCGACCTAGTGGAGGTGCCGCTTCCCGAGGGCCACGGCCTGCCCGAGACCGACGCCCGGGTCATAGAGGGCAAGTGTAAAGTCATAACCAGGCTGGAGCAGGACGGGGGCGGGGGCAAGAAAGCCTACGGTCTTTCTGCCATACCCGGACTGGCCGAGCTGGTCGCCGGCGGCACCGCCAAGTCCCTCATGGGCGCCGACGAAATTCCCGATATCTCCTCCGATCCGCCGGACCTTTACTGGTTCGGTTCCTTTGAGTAAAAACCTGAATTGCCGGAAAAAAGCGTCGGCTCCCGGCCTTGACAGCGCCCTTATCTCTGCTATACTTTATGCGGCCGGTGGGCCTTGAGTCCTATTTCCGCGGGGGTCCAAGGTCCAGGATGGGATTAGGACTAAAGACCTTTGATTAAAGTCAAGTCGCGCGCCACAATATAATAGGTGACACTATGAAAAGGCCGTTGACCGTCTCTTTCCTTATAACTCTGCTGGCGGCGTCTTTCGCCGCGGCCGGGTCTTTCAGCGACCTCTACAGGAGCGCCGGCGGCGCGGGCGGCGTCCCGGTCGCCGTTCCCGCCCCGGAAGCCGTGGCGGCCGTTCCCGCCGAAGAGCCCGCGGCCGCCGAAGAGCGCGAGTGGCTGGTGCTGGTCTTCATCAGCGGCGTCAACGACCTGGGCATCCTTAATTTCGCCAACGACGACGTCAACGAGATGGAGCGGGTCGGCTCCACGGACAGGGTGGCGGTGGTGGCGGAGTACAATATCCTTTCGGTGGAGGGGGCCGCCCGGACGCTGCAGTTCCAGCGCGGAGCCAGAACGCTGCACGTGCAGCGCGACAACAGCCCGGACATCACCTCCCCCGTCATACACGAGAGCAATGACCTGGACATGGGCAGTTGGAGGCACCTGGCCAGGTTCGCCCGCCGCAATATCCTGCGCTTCCCCGCCAAAAAAGTGATGCTGGTGGTCTGGAACCACGGCTCCGGCACGCTGGGCATAGCCGATGACGACGTCACCGGCAACAAGATCTCCGTCCGCGACCTCGGCCGGGCGCTGGCCCAGATAAAGAGCGCCAGGGGCGGCTCGAAGCTGGACGTGCTCGCCACCGACGCCTGCCTGATGCAGATGGCGGGTGTCGCCTATGAGCTCAAGAACCACGCCGACGTGATTGTGGGCTCCGAGGAGATAATAGCCGGGCCCGGCTACCCCTACCACACGATGCTGGCCGCGATAAACGCCGATCCGGGCATGGACGCCTACGGCATGGGCCGCGCGGTGGTCTCCTCTTATCACGGCACCTATTCTTCCTCCCGGGCCACGCTCTCGGCGCTGCGCGCCGACCTCCTGGGAGGTTTCGTGCAGCGGCTCGACGCCTGGACCGCGGCCGTCCTGGCCGACCCAGCCGCCCTGCGCGCCGCCGCCTCGGACGGCGTCATCAACGGCGCCTTCTATTTCAGGATGCCCGATTCCAAGGACCTCGTGGATTATGTAGACGTCGTCTCCGACTCGCTCCCAGCCGACTCGCCGGCGGTTGCCGCCGGCGCGGCCCTCAGGCAGTACGTAAAGGGCGAACTCGTCCTCGCGGCCTCGGCCGGGTCGGCCAATCACCGGCAGGAGGGCTCGGGCTGGTCCTACGCCGCCAGGACTCACGGCCTGGCCATATACGTCCCCTTCCGAATCTACGACTCCGCCACCTACGAATCCCTGGCCTTCGCGGCTGATTCTAGATGGGACGATTTCCTCCGGGCCCTGATGGCCGAGAGACTGAAGTAGGTCGATTTTATGAATGCCGCAAAGACCATGAAAGCCACCCTCGCCGCCGCGCTGCTGGCGCCGGCCCTGGCCGTATGCGCCTGGGCCCAGGGCCTGACCGAGGCCCAGGCGGAGCGGATGAACGCCTACGAGGCCGCCATCGCCAGCGCCAATCCCGCCGAGTGCCGCCGCTTCCTGGGGGAACGCGCGCTGCTGGAAAAGATACGGGCGCTGGACATAGGCCGCGCCTCACTGCTCATCTCCCGCGCGGAAGCTGTGAAAGACCTCGAGGACCTTTTCCGCCAGCGCTGGACGCCCGCGGACGCCAACAGGCTCAGCTCGGCCTTGGAGATACGCATCGATATCAACAAGCCCCTCTCGGAAGTCGGCGTCGGTCCCGAGCCGGAGAAGCTGCTGGTCTGGCTCAGGAGCTACAAGCGGGACCTCACGCCGGAGCTCGAGGGCACCGTGGAGAAGGCCATCCGCAAGTGGGAGGTGGTCTTCGGCACCACGGCCGTCTCGCTGCGC
>CAZVWK010000012.1:0-31573 GCA_964631475.1 uncultured Elusimicrobiaceae bacterium
TATCCCGGCTCGACGCTGATGTACAACGGCGCGGAGATAGGCTACGACGCGGCCGTGCCAGCCGAGCACAAGCCGCTGCCCTTCAGCGTGCCCTGCGCCATAGACTGGCAGGGCGGCAAGCCCGAGGTCAGGCGAACCTACTCCGAAGTGCTGGCGCTGGCCGCCTCGGTGCGGGCCGAACTGGGCGATTACGCGATAGAGCCGCTGTGGGCGCCGCATGGCCAGACCTGGACCGGCTATGTAATGAGGTCCAGGACTTACCCGGGGCGGGCTAAAGCCGTGGCGGGGAATATCTCCTACTCTTACACTTCCTTCTCTCCGGCCGGCGTACCCGCCGGCGGCCTACGCCCCGGCGAATACAGGGTCTTCGACCTGCCCTGAACCAGGGCCCAGGCAAAAAGAGAAGCCGCCCTTCCGGGGCGGCTTCTTTCTTTTACGGCTTTTCCGGGGGGGAACTACATCCGCTCGGGGGCCGAAACTCCCAGCAGACCCAGCGTGTCGGCGATGACCTTGCGCACGGCCTTCAACAGGAAGAGGCGGAACGCCGCAACCTGCGGGTTCCGGGGGTCCAGGACCTTGTGCTTGTCGTAGAAGGAGTGGAACAGGGCGGCCAACTCCACCAGGTAGGTGGTCAGATGATGCGGCGAATAGTCCCGCGCGCAGTCCGAGAGGGTCCTGTCCAACCACAGCAACTTCATCGCCAGCGCCCGTTCCTCCGCGTTGAACTTCGCCGCGGCCGGATCGAAGCCGGCGGCCGGGTCGACGCCCTTCTCCGCCGCGTTGGCGAAGATGGAGCCGATGCGCGCGTGCACGTACTGCACGTAGAAGACCGGGTTTTCGTTGGACCGCTTCTTGGCCAGGTCCACGTCGAAGGTGAGGTGCGTGTTGGGGCCGCGCGAGGCGAAGAAGAAACGGCAGGCGTCGGCGCCTACCTCGTCCACCAGCTCCTTGAGCGGGATGAACTCGCCGGCGCGCTTGGACATCTTGACCAGTTCCGCGCCGCGCTTGAGCGCGACCTGCTGGTGTATGACGACCTTGAATTTATCCCCGGCGCCGGCCAGGGCGCCAACGGCGGCCTCCATGCGCGGCACATAGCCGTGATGGTCGGCGCCCCAGACGTCGATCAGCCGGGTGAAGCCGCGCGAGAGCTTGTCGAGGTGGTAGGCGATGTCGTTGAGGAAATAGGTGTTGCGCCCGTCGGATTTGACCAGCACGCGGTCCTTGTCGTCCGATTGCAGCTCCGAGGCGGCGCCGAACCAGACGGCGCCGTCCTTATCGTAGGCCATGCCGCGGCTGCGCAGCTCGGCCAGCGCCTTCGCGGGCGCCCCGGCCGCGTGCAGTTCCGATTCCAGGAACCAGCGGTCGAACTCCACGCGGAAGGCGGCCATGTCCGCCCTGTGGAGCCCGAGCATCTCCGTTATGGCGTATTCCGAAAATTTAGCGGCGTCCCACGAGGCGGCTTCCGCCGGCACGCCGGCGGCGAGGGCCTTCAGATAATCGCCGTGATACCCGTCCGCCGGAGGCTCCCCTCCCTCGAAGCGCGCCTTCAGCGATAGCCCCAGCATCTCCACCTGCCGGCCCTTGTCGTTGACGTAGAACTCCCCGGAGACCTTCGCTCCCAGCGCGCGGAAGACGCGGGCCAGGCTGTCCCCCAGCGTGGCGCCGCGGCCGGAGGCCAGGTGCAGCGGCCCGGTGGGGTTGGCCGAGACGAATTCCAGATTGATATGCTCGGCGGCGTACTCGGGCCGGTGGAAACAGCCGGGGTTTTCGAGGATATCCTTCAGCTCGCCGATGAGGCGGGCGTCGGCCAGGCGCAGATTGACGAAGCCCGGGGCCGCCACCTCGGCCGAAAATTCCGCGGGCAGTGCGGCTTTAAGCTCTTCGGCTATCTTCAGCGGCGGCTTGCGCAGTACCTTGGCCGCCGAGATGGGCCAGGGCAGGGAAATGTCGGCGCTCAAATGCGGGGGGGGGACGGAGGAGGAAAGGGAGTCCGCCTGCCCGCGGGGGATATTGAACGCGGAGGCAGCGGCCTCCCTGAGGGCGCTCTCGATGTCCCGGAGGCTCATGCTACTTTTTCCTGGGTTTCGCGGCTTTTTTGGCGGGCGCTTTTTTCGCGGGGCCCTTTTTAGCCGGGCTCTTCGCGGCCGGGGACCGGCGGGCCGGCTTAGCCTGCCAGTCCACGAGGCCGCAGCCCGCGTAGAGCCTGTCCAGGGCGTAGAAAGCCCGGGCGGACGGTTCGAAGACGTGAACGACCAATCCGCCGTAATCCATCACCTTCCAGGTTCGGCTCAGCAGGCCGTCCCGGTGCAGGGCGAAAGCTCCTTCGGCGCGCTTGAGGCCGACCGAGATCTCGTCCTCGACGGCCCGCATCTGGGGCTGAGACTCCACCGTGGAGACCAGGGCGAAATAGGCCGCGTCGGACTTGTCGGCTATGTCGTAGATCCTTATGTCGGAGGCCATCTTGGAATCCGCCAGCCTGGCGGCGGCCGCCGCCAGTTTCCTGAACCTTAGTCTGTTGTCGTTCATATGGTGTTCTTCTGCTCCTTGAGCTTGCGCAGCAGCGCCGCCTCGGCCTGGTGGTCGATGTTCTCCACCGCCGAGGAGATTATAGAGGACAGCGTGCCGAATATGGTGGACAGGGAGTTCTTCTCGGTGTCGGTGAAGTCGACCGGCCTCGCGAAGCGCATATAGCCCAGCGGGCCCTTGTGTCCCTTGAAGACGACCACGTAGGCGTTGGGGGCGGTCCAGCCGCTTTCCGCCGGCGGGGCGGCCGCCAGCTTCTCCGGGGCCTCGTCGAAGGTCGAGCGGGCGCCGGCCTCGTCGAACTCCTCGTTGAACTGGTTGTAGGCGAAGACGCTGATATTCCAGCTGCCCTCGAAATGGGTATAGACCTCGTCGAGGACCTCCGCCAGGAATTCCCTCGAGGAACGATACTCGCGCAGCACCAGCTTGCTCATGTCAAAGAGCATGGTCAGCTCGCTGGAGGTGTGCTGCAGGCGGCGCAGCACGGACTTCATTATCTCGGTGAAGATGAAGATGCCGTTGTCGGGGTGTGACCTGATGAAGCCGAAGAACCCCGTCCTCCTCACCTCGTAGAGGACGGCGTCGCTCTCGGCGCGGGCCTGGGCAAAACGGGTCTGTCCCTCGAGCACGGCCATCTCGCCGAAGAATTCCCCGGCGCTCAATATGGCCAGCGTCTTGAAGGTCCTGCCCTCTTCGTCTAGTTTCTTCTCGATCGCGACCGAGCCGGAGACGATGATGAACAGCGTGTCTCCCTCGCTGCGCTCCCTGAAGATGACCTCGTCCTTACTGTAGAAGGACTGCTTGAAGGCTTCCGAGAACTGGGCCAGCATCTCGTCGGAAAAGTTCCGGAAGATGGGGACGTTCCGCAGGTCTCCGGCGCCGCTCATAAGCCGCCTCCGGCCGCCGCGCCGGCGCCCTGCGCGCACATTTTCTTGAACATCTCCCTGTCGCGGGACTTGGCCTCGGCCACGTCGTAAGCGACTATGCCCTGCTGCACCAGCATCGCCAGCGAGCGGTCCATCGGAATCATGCCGAATTTGGCGCCGGTCTCGATGGCGCTGTATATCATATGCGTCTTGCCCTCGCGTATCAGGTTGGAGATGGCCGGCGTCATGATCATGACCTCGCGCGCGGCGGCGCGCCCGCGGCCGTCCTTGCGCGGCAGCAGAATCTGCGCGACCACGCCCTGCAGGCCCGCGGCCAGCTGCACGCGGACCTGCGTCTGCTGGTGGGGGGGGAAGACGTCGATTATGCGGTCCACCGTGGAGGGGGCGTCCTGGGTGTGCAGCGTGGCGAAGGTCAGGTGGCCCGTCTCCGCGGCGGTGATGGTCAGTTGTATGGTCTCAAGGTCGCGCATTTCGCCTACGAGGATGACATTGGGGTCCTGGCGCAGCGCGCCCCGCAGCGCGTTGTTGAACGAGCGGGTGTGCTGGCCTATCTCGCGCTGGCGGATGATGCAGCTCTTGGCCTCGTAGGTGAACTCTATCGGGTCCTCTATGGTGAGCATGTGCCCCTTGCGCTTCTGGTTGATGAGCTCCAGCATCGCGGCCAGCGTCGTGGACTTGCCCGAGCCCGTCGGGCCGGTGACAAGGACCAGGCCGCGCGGGATATTGGCCAGCCCGATTATGGCCGGGCTCAGGCCGAGCTGTTCGGGGGTGGGAATCTTGGAAGGGATGACGCGCATGACGGCTTCCACGCCGTTGCGGGCCATCAGGACGTTGAGGCGGAAGCGGGAGACGCCGGTGACGGCGAAGGAGCAGTCGAGCTCCCAGTGTTCCTCGAACTTGCCGCGCTGTTCGTCGTAGAGCGCGGAGTAGACCAGCGTCTTGGTCTGTTCGGCCGTAAGCGGCGCCATCGCCTCCGAGACCGGCGCCACCTGGCCGTTGAGGCGCATCATCGGCGGCTTGCCGACGCAGATATGGATATCGCTGGCGCCGGCCGATACCGCCGTCTTAAGTATCGTCACCATGTCGGACATATTACGCCTCCCGCTTGTCCCGGGGCCTTCCCTATTTAAGCGTGGCAGGATCGAAGTCGAGGCCTATTATAACCCTGACCCCGGCTACCGGGTTCTTCTCGGGCCCGGAGTAAATCTCCATGCCGCCCAGACCCAGAAGTTCCCGCACCCGCCGCGCCCCCTCTATACCGCCAGAACAGTTTACAATTTTTGTCCGCGGCTGGACAGAAACATGGTTCCCGAAATCGATAACGTCGATCCCGCGGGACCGCAGGTGCTTTGTGACCGCGTCCGCGGCGCCGCGCCGGCCGGAGGCGTTAAGGATCTGGGCGGTAACCGTTCCCCCGGCTTCCAGCGGCTGGCCGGTTACGGTCCCGGCCGCCGAGACCTGCGAGATGACGAGGCGGGAAGAGTCCATGGAAAGGGCCTCGAAAAAAAGGGCTGCGCGGCAATAAGGCCCGAAATTGGAGGCGGCGCTAGCCTCCCGGACCGCTTCCGCCAGCGCGCGGGGGCGGGCTCTCCAGGCCGAGAGGCCGCGAAGCAGGGCTTTGAGGCCGGCGGGGGAGATCTCCGCGTAAAAACCGCTGGAGGGCGGAGAGGCGCCGGACTCCTCGTAAAAGGCGGCTATCGAAGCCGCTGCGGCGCCGGCTCCGCCCCCTCTTCTCCCCGCGGCCCGCCGGGGAAAATGGAAGATCTCCAGCGTCCTGGCGTCCGGGCGGTATACGGCCATGCCGGGCGCCTCCGGGTCGGCGAGGGCGAAGGCGAAAGGTTTTCCCGAAGACACCGCGGAGGCGAAGGGGGAACGGCTGTGAAGCAGCGCCGCCCAGCCGGCCGCGGCCAGGAAGATGGCCAGGGTCAGCCTGGCCCTCCATTCGCCCGACCGCGCTTTCACGAGTTCAGCTCCAGGCAGGTCTTAAGTCCGAGGGGATGGATCCATCTGCCGGACAGGCGGAGCCATTCGGTCTTCATCCTGGCCCCCAGGGCGGCCGCCGCGTCCAGGTCGCGCAGGGCCAGCCTCCGCAGGCGCGCGGCGCCGGGGAAGGCCCTGTCCGGCGCCGCCAGGTCGGCGACGAAGATTATCTTGTCCAGCTCGCCCATCGAAGGGTGCCCCAGCGTGTGCCTCTCCGCGGCGCGCAGGACGGCGGGATCGCCGATTCCCAGCTCCCGGCGGGCGAGGCGGGCGGAGGCCCAGGAGTGCAGCAGCCGCGGGGCGCGCAGAAGGGTCTCTTCCAGGGACGGCACGGCCATGCCGGCTGAGCGGCAGACGCGCTCCAGCCGGCGCGGATCGAGTTCCTTGGCGTAGTCATGTATAAGGGCCGCGACGGCGGCGGAGCGCACGTCGGCGCCGCGGGCGGCGGCGATGGCGCAGGCCAGGCGGGCGCAGGCCAGCGTGTGCGCGGCGCGCTTAGGGGTTAGCCGGGAAAGGACCCTGGCCCTGAGCTTTCCCAGGTAGAGGCCGCGTTCTTTTATAATCCTGGCCGCGGCCGGAGGCACCCCGTGGGGCGTATCGCCGCAGTACAGCGCCGCCCGCAGCCCGGTGGAGGAGACCTCCGGGAAAGTCCCTTTCAGGAAAACGGCGGGATATTTACCGGCGGCCGCCGCGGAGAAACCTCCTCTTCGTCCTACGAGAAGCCGGGCCGAAGACAATATCCTCTCCGGGCGCCGCCAGCGGCCGAAACCGGGCAGGCAATCGGACCCCATCAGGAAATATATGCCGGCCCCCGGAAAGAGCCCGCGGAAATATTCCAGAGCCTGCCAGGTATAGGTAGTCCCGCCGCGTCTCCGCTCGAAAAAACTTATTTCCGCCGGCACCAGCGCCTCGGCGGCGCAGGCCCGCAGCATGTCCGCCCTGTCGGAGAAGCTTTCGGCCGGCTCCTCTTTGAGCGGAGAGCGGAGGGCGGGAAGAAGCACCAGCCTGCCCGGCCGCAGCTGCCGGGCGGCGGCCTTCATCAGCAGGAGATGGCCGGAATGGGGAGGATCGAAGGTCCCGCCGTACACGACGACGGTTTTTTTTCTCTGGCGGTTCACAAGTGCTATAATATAATTTACCGGGCCTCCGGTGAAAATATGGCCGACAAAAGAGACAACGCGCTTATCCTGCTGGTGGACGCCCCCACTCCAGAAAAGACCGGCCACGAGTTGAAGAAGGTCTTCGGCCCGGAGCGCGCCGTCCACATAAACCTGGACTTGATGCACGAGTCCTACAGGTCCGCCAAGTCCTACGGCGGGGCCATCCTGATCCTTTCCTACGAAAAATCGGCGAAGCACCCCGACCTCACCTGGCTGGACCCGGAGGACCCCGGCTTCCTGGAGGCCCACGGGAAAAGCTATGACGAGCGCGTGGCCGCCGCCTTCACCCTCGCTTTCTTCACGGGCGCCAAAAAAGCCGTGATGATAAACCATCTCTGCCCGTCCATAAAGCCGGAATGGCTGGACCAGGCGCTGTCCCGGACGGACGAAAAGACCATCTCGCTCGGCGCGGCCCAGGACGGCTCCTTCCATATGCTGGGCCTGACGCAGGACAACCTCAGGGCGCTGGAGAACGTCTCTTTCTCCTCGGGCAGAACCGCGGAGGATATCTCCGAAAGGGCCCGCCGGCTCAAGCTGGCCGTGCACTCGCTTCCCGACACCTACGCGGTCCGCGACGAAGAAACTCTTCGAAAATGGATAAACTCCAAAGAAAGCGGCCCCTCTCTCTTCAAAGAAACGTCCGCCCGGGCCACGGAAGCGGCCCATGAAGGCGAGAAAAAGCACGGCCGCGGCAGGCGCCGCGACGCCCAGCCCGGAGAAGGCGGCGCGGAAAACGGCGCGGTCTGACCGCCGCCCCCCGGAACCGACCGGTCCGGGCCGCACGTTCCCGCCGGAGGAAAAATGAAAGAACACAGGAATACCTGCGCGGAAATATTCCGCCTGGCCGGCCGCGTCCGCGCGGAGGTCATGCTGGAATCTTCGGAGTCGGCGCTGACGCGCTTCGCGGACAACGCCATCTCGCAGAACGTGGCCGAAACCTCGACCTCGGTCTCCATACGGCTCACCGAAGGGGGGCGGGTGTTCAGGACCTCCCTCAACCAGACCGGCGGGGCCGCCCTGGCCGACGCCGTGAGCAGGGCCCTGGCCGCTCTCAGGATGCAGAAGAAGGAAAAAGGCCTTCTCGCCCCCCCGGCGCCCCGGCCCGTCAGTCCCGCCGCGCCCTGGCTCTACGCCCCGGACACCGCCTCGCTCAAACCCTCCTTCCGCGCGGAGAAAGCCTCGGCCCTGGCCCGGCTCTGCCGCGCCCGGGGGATGAAGTGCTACGGCACGCTCGAGAACGGCAGCGGCCGCCTGACCCTGGCCAACAATGCGGGGGTCTTCGCCTCCCACAGGGAGACCTGGGCGCTCTACAGCGTCACCGCCCGCAAGGGGGAGGGCTACGGGTGGGCCGAGCAGTACTCGCCCGACGCCGCCGGAATAGATTACGCCGGGGTCAACCGGCGCGCTATGGAGAAGGCCGCGGCCTCGGCGCGCCCCGTCGCCGCCCCACCCGGCAAATACACGGTGATACTGGAGCCCGCCGCCGTCGGCGACCTCCTCTTCTTCCTGGGCTACAGCGGCCTGGGGGGCAGGGCCTGGCTGGACGGGCGCAGTTTCGCCTCCGGCGCCCTGGGACAGAGGCTTCTGCATCCCTCCATAACCGTGACCGACGACGCCCTGAGCGGGCCGGCCGCCGGCGCCGCTTTTGATTTCGAGGGCATGCCGCGCAAAAAAACCGTGCTGATAGAAAAAGGCGTCGCCCGCGCCGTGGTGCACGACCGCCGCACCGCCGCCGAAGCCGGCGTTCCTTCCACCGGCCACTCCCTGCCCCAGCCCGACTGCTACGGCCCCATTCCGCGGAACCTGGAAATGGCGCCCGGGGACTCGTCCCTGGAGGAAATGATACGCTCCACGAAGAAAGGGATACTCGTCACTACCTTCCACTACACCAACCTCCTCAGGCCGAAGACGGTGGAGATGACGGGCATGACGCGCAACGGGACCTTCCTGGTGGAGAACGGCCGCGTCACGAAAGCCCTCAGGAACATGCGCTTCACCCAGGGCGTGGTGGAGGCCTTCAACAACGTGGAAGCGCTCTCCCGCGAACGCGAGCTGATAAACGGCTGGGGGAGGCTGTGCGTCCCCGCCATGAAGATCAGCGGGTTCAATTTTTCTTCGGCTGCCGGGTTTTGATCGGAGGAAACAACATGTTCAAACTATGCGAAGAAGCCATAGACGTGCTCTCCTCCCGCCGGGCCGACTTCGGCGATATAAGGATTATCCGGACCCGGACCCGGTCCCTGGGCGTGCGCAACGGGGAGACCGGGAACGTGGACGATTCGGAGACCCTCGGCTTCGGCGTGAGGGTACTGCTGGGCGGAGCCTGGGGCTTCGCCTCGAGCGGGCTGCTGACGAGCTCCGAGATCCGGCGCGTCTCGCTGGCGGCCGTTGAGATCGCCCGGGCCAGCGCCACCCTGATGGAACGCAGGGTCCGGCTCGCCCCGGAGCCGGCTTACCGCGACTTCTGGCAGACTCCCTTCATCAAGGACCCCTTCGCGGTCCCGATAGAAGAAAAATTCAGCGTCCTCTTCGAGGCGGACCGCCGCATGCGCGGAGACCGCAGGATAAAGTCCGCTACGGCCTCCATGCGCTTCGTCCGCGAGCACCAGTGGCACGCCACCACCGAAGGCTCGCGCATAGAGCAGGTCCTGCTCTCGAGCGGAGCGGACTGCCGCGCGACCGCGGTCGAGGGGGACCAGGTACAGGAAAGGGGCTATCCCTGCTCCCACGGCGGCCAGACCCTGGCCATGGGCTATGAGCTCATCGACCTGCTTGATCTGCCGGCACACGCGGAAAAAACCGCGGCGGAGGCCGTCGCGCTGCTCAGGGCCCCCGACTGCCCCTCGGGCGAGATGGACCTCATCACCTACGGCAACCAGATGGCGCTGCAGATACACGAATCCGTCGGCCACGCCAGCGAACTGGACCGCGTGCTGGGCTACGAGGAGTCCTACGCGGGCTCGAGTTTCGCCACCACCGAGAAGCTCGGCCGGTTCCGCTACGGGTCCCCCATCGTGAACCTGGTAGCAGACGCCACCCTGCCGGGAGGCCTCGCCACGGCGGGCTACGACGACGACGGCGTCAAGGCCCAGCGCTGGCATATAGTCAGGGACGGAATACTTTCGGGCTATATGACCAACCGGGAATTCGCTCCCCGCATAGGCCTTAAGCGCTCACAGGGCTCCTGCCGGGCCGCCGGCTTCGCCAATATCCCGATAACCCGCATCTGCAATCTCAGCCTGATGCCCGGCTCGGCCGGCTCTCTGGAAGACCTGGTCCGCTCCACCAGGCGCGGCATAATAATGGAGAACAACAAGTCGTGGAGCATAGACCAGCGCCGCCTCAACTTCCAGTTCGGCTGCGAGATCGGCTGGCTGGTGGAGAACGGGAAGATAAAGCGAATGGTGCGCAATCCAACCTACCAGGGAATAACGCCGGCTTTCTGGGGGTCCTGCGACGCCATCTGCGGACCCGGAGAATGGCGGTTGTGGGGAGTGGCCAACTGCGGAAAAGGCCAGCCGCCCCAGACGGCCATGATGTGCCACGGCTCCAGCCCCGCCCGCTTTAAAAAGGTTAAAGTGGGAGTAAAGGCGGGATAAAGCCCCTTGTGCCCCTTTTGAGGGGCTTTAATGCCGCCTTTAAAAACGTCTGCCTGATTTTCCGCGGATCATTGACACCATATATATATTTAAGGTAATATATCTCCTGCAGTTATTCCTTGTCTGAACGGGAAAAACCGGGCCTCTTCTATTTTTTCTTGATACCCTTGCTAAGTCAAGACCCGCAAGTATAATTAACAAATAAAACGCTTGTTTTATATAGACTTTATATACAAAACGCCACTATATTAACATTTGTGGATAAGTTGTGGATAACTCAATAAACGGCAAAGAACTCTGGCAGAACGCCTGCGTTAAAATAGAGCAGGAAATAGGCAAAGACCCTTACGACCTCTGGATGCGGCCGGTGACGCTTCTGGTGATCGAAGGGGATACCGTCAAGCTGGAAGTCCCGGATCCGCTAATATTCGAAACGATCAAGAAGCGCTATGAGGAAGTTATACTCCGCGCGCTCTCCGAACTCTCTGGCAGGGAATACAAGATAGACTACTCGCTCTCGCTGGCTCCCAGGGAGACGAGGCCCGCGGCGCAGCCGGAGATCCAGGCCGCGCCCGCGCAGAAGGTCCAGACCTCCTCCCATTCGAGCTTCAACCCCCACTACACTTTTCATACCTTCATCGTCGGCCCCTCCAACCGCTGGGCCTATAATTCGGCCAAGGCGGTGGCCGAGAAGCCGGGGCATCTGTCCAACCCCTTCTTCATCTACAGCCCGCCCGGCCTGGGCAAGACCCACCTGATGCACGCCATAGCAAACGAGATGCTGAGGCTTAACCCCTCGGCCAAGGTCATCTACACCCCCAGCGAAAATTTCGTCAACGAGTATATCGACACCATACAGAACAAGAGCAATTCCGCCGAGATCTTCCGCAACAAGTACCGCAAGCTCGACTGCCTGCTGCTCGACGATATACAGTTCCTGATGGGCAAGGAGCGCAGCGAGGAGGAGTTCTTCTACACCTTCAACGCCCTCTTCGAGTCCAAGAAGCAGATAGTCGTCACCTCCGACCGGCCGCCCCGCGAGCTCTCGCTGGCCCAGCGCCTGGTCTCCCGCTTCCTCTCGGGCACCATAGCCGACATGAAGCAGCCGGACCTGGAGACCCGCATAGCCATCCTGCGCGAGAAGCGCGACCAGTACAAGTTCGAGATTCCGGACGACGTAATCAATTTTATCGGCGAGAACGTCAAGACCAGCATCAGGGAACTCGACGGCTGCCTGCTGACGGTCGGCAACTACTGCGTCAACATGAAGTTGCAGCCCACCATCGACGTCGTCCGCGGCATCATCACGGACCACATGGGGATAAACCAGGACGACGGCGACAAGATCGGCATAGAGACCATAATAAGCGTGGTGGCGGAGAAGTACCAGTTGGACACCAAGGACCTGCGCTCCAAGGGCCGTCGCGACGCCGTGGTGTTGCCCAGGCAGCTTGCGATGTACCTGGCCTGCGAACTGACGGAAATGTCCACCACCAACGTGGGGGACGCCTTCGGCAAGGACCACACCACGGTCATCTACGCACGGAACAAGATTCAGAACATGGTGCACACCGACCCTTTCATAAACGAGCTGGTGAACACCTTGATAACCAAGATAAAATCTGTCAGCAACAAGTGAAAGCTGGGGATAAATCCGGCCTTTGTTAAGATTGTCAGTCCGTTTTGGCGGGATGTTAAAAACCCGCCCCAATGATGTGCACAGTTTCAACAGAATTAACAGGCCCTATATAGAGGATGATGATGATGAAAATAAACAGTAACCGGGAGAACCTCATCAAGGGGATACAGACTATCCAGGCAGGCGTCTCGGCCAAGACCGGGACTTTGCCCATACTGCAGAACTTCCTTATGGAGACCGAGGACCAGGGCCTCAAGGTGGTCTTTACGGACCTTGAGATGGCCATAAAGCACCACATAAACGTCGAGGTCAAGGGGGACGGCAGCATAACCCTCCCGATAAAGAAATTCCTTGAAATAATACAGAACCTCGGGCCGGACGCGGACGTCAACGTGAACGTGGACGACGGAAATAAGGTCTCCATCCTGTCCGGCAAGACGCGCTTCAAGATAAGCGGCGCCCCCAAGGCCGACTACCCCGTCATCCCCGACCTTGACGAGAGCAATTCTTTCAAGGCTCCCGCCTCCCTCATCGCGGAGATGGTTTCCAGGACCGTGTTCTCGGCTTCGACCGAGGACGAGAGGCACTTCCTCAACGGCCTGCTCTGGAAATACGAGAAAGGGGTGTTCTCCGTGGTGGCCACCGACGGCCGCCGCCTGGCCGTCGCCACCAGCCAGGCCGTCAAGGCGAAGAAGGACTTCAAGGTGATAGTGCCCTCCAAGATCCTGGGAGAACTTGTCAAGTTCATCAAGTCCGCGGACCTGGGGGACAAGGAGGAACTGACCGTGGGGCTCTCCTCCAACCAGATAGGCTTCCGCATCGCCAAGACAGTGTTCGTTTCGAGGCTTATGGAGGGGAATTTCCCCGCCTACGAGCAGATCATTCCCAAGACCCGCGAAACCTCCGTGGAGATAGACACCGGGAGGCTTCTCGCTATCACCAAGCGCGCCTCGCTCTGCTCCAACGAGCGCAGCGGCGCGGTCAAGTACACTTTCAAAAAGGGAGTTCTGATCGTCAATTCTTCGTCCCAGACCATGGATTTCGAGGACGAGACCGACGTGGACTACAAGGGAAAGGACCTGCAGGTCAGCTTCAACCCCAAGTTCGTGATGGACGTGCTCCGGAACATAGGGGAAGCCAAAGTCCTCATGGAATTCAACGCCCCTTCAACCCCCGCGCTCATAAAGCCGGTGAAGGGCGATGATTTCCTTTACATAGTGATGCCGCTCAGGGCCCAGTAAGGCGGCCGGCATGTTCCTGGTCAGGAAAAGCCAGAACTGGAGCCGGCTGGGCTATTCCGGCGGCCGGCGCCCTTTCCGGGGCTTCCCGCTGGACAGGCTGCCCCTGCTATCCTCAGTCTGGGACCGGGAGATAGGGCCGCTGGGGGCCCACTGCCGGCTGGAGGGGGTGGAGGGGGACCGGCTGGTGGTTTCGGCTTCCTCCGCGGCGGCGGCCAACGAACTCAGGCTCAGGGGCCGGTTGCTGGTGAGGTCCCTGAACAAGTATTTCAGCCGCGCCTGGCTCAAGGATATAAAGGTGGGCGGCGCGCCCGGCAAATAGAACCAATAAGGAGCTTCGAATGTCTTCCAAGGAGAGCGCAGCGATGACAAAGCCCAAGTCGGCCAACTACGATTCCTCAAAGATACAGGTGATGGAGGGTCTCGAGGCGGTGCGCAAACGCCCCGCCATGTACATCGGCTCGACCGGAGTGCAGGGCCTGCATCACCTGGTCTACGAAGTCGTCGATAATTCCATCGACGAGATCCTGGCCGGCGGCTGCGATAAAATAGAGGTCGTCATCAAGGACGATAACGTCTGCTCGGTTTCCGATAACGGGCGCGGGATCCCCGTGGACCCGATGAAAGAGGTCAAGGACCCCAAGCTCAAGGGGAAATCCGCCCTCGAGGTGGTCCTGACCGTGCTGCACGCCGGCGGCAAGTTCGACGCGGGCGCCTACAAGGTCTCGGGCGGCCTGCACGGCGTGGGCGTCAGCTGCGTCAACGCGCTCTCCGAGATGCTGGAGGTGACCGTCCACCGCGAAGGAAAGATCTGGAAGCAGGAGTACCGGCGCGGCAAGCCGCAGTACGAGGTTAAGTCCGTCGGCACCACCTCCGACCACGGCACCACCGTGGTATTCAAGCCCGACGCCGAGATCTTCGGCGACGCGGTCTTCTCTTTCGACGTGGTTTCCAACCGCCTGCGCGAGCTGGCTTTCCTCAACCCCGGCGCGCGCATAACCATCATAGACGAGCGCGAGGAGGGCAAGAAACACACCTTCTTCTTCGAGGGCGGCATCAAGCAGTTCGTGAAATTCCTCAACACCAACAAGCAGGTCATCAACGCGGACCCCATCTTCGTCTCAAAGTCCGACGGCGACGTCCTGCTGGACCTGGCCATACAGTATAACAGCGACTACTCGGAAACCATCTTCTCTTTCGTCAACAATATCAAGACGATAGAGGGGGGCACCCACGTTTCCGGCTTCCGCTCCTCGCTGACCCGCGTTATAAACGACTATATCAAAAAGTACGACCTGCTCAAGGACAAGAACTTCAGCGTGACCGGCGACGACTGCCGCGAGGGGCTGACCGTGGTCATCTCGGTCAAGATCCCTCATCCCCAGTTCGAGGGGCAGACCAAGACCAAACTGGGCAACGGCGAGGTCGAAGGCATCGTCAAGACGCTGACCGGCGAAGCCCTGGGCGTTTTCTTCGAGGAGCACCCCTCCGTAGCCAAGGCCATCTGCCAGAAGGGACTGGGCGCCGCCGAGGCCCGCGAGGCCGCCCGCCGGGCCAAGGAGCTGGCGCGCCGCAAGGGCTCCCTTACCGATTCCGGCCTGCCGGGCAAGTTGGCCGACTGCCAGGAGCGCGACCCCAGGAAGTCCGAACTTTTTATCGTAGAGGGAGATTCGGCCGGCGGCTCGGCCAAGCAGGGCCGCGACCGGGTGTTCCAGGCCATTCTGCCTATCCGCGGCAAGATTCTTAACGTCGAGAAGGCCCAGCTGGTCAAGATAATCTCCTCGGACGCCGTGCGCACCCTGATCAGCGCCATCGGTACCGGCATCGGCGAGGGGGAGGACGGTTTCAATATCGACAAGCTGCGCTACCATAAGATAGTCATCATGGCCGACGCCGACGTGGACGGCCAGCATATCCGCACGCTGCTGCTCACCTTCTTTTACCGCCAGATGCGGCAGCTCGTGGAGCAGGGACACGTCTATATAGCCCAGCCCCCGCTCTACAAGGTGAAGAAGGGCAAGTTCGAGGCCTACTTTGAGAACGAGGAGAAGTTGCAGAAGTGGCAGATGAAAGAGGCCGTCGGCGGCATAACCGTGAAGGCGAAAGGAAAGAAGATCGAGACCGGAGAGCTGGCCGAACTGCTGGACCTGGTCGTCTCCATCGACAATGTCGGCCGCAAGCTGGAGCTCAAGAACCTGACGCTGAAGGATTACATTAACTTCCAGGCCGAGGGAAAGGTCCCGCTTTACCGCATAGAGACCGGCCCGGAGACCTACCGCTACTTCTTCAGCGAGAATGAATGGCTCAACTACGAGAACGAGTATATCGCCAAGCACAAGGCCGACCTGGCCAAAGAGGGGCTGGCCGAGTCCGAGATGGACGCCGAGGACCTCGGGCCGGAGTTCCAGCCGCTGGGCGAGTTCACCAGGCTCAATAATCTCTCCGCCAAGCTCAAGCCGCTCGGCTGGACCGTGGCCGACTTCCAGGCGGACGAGACCAAAAAGCCCGCCGATATGTTCGAGATAGCCACGGAGAAGGCCATAACCGGGGCGAGGGACCTCAAGGGGTTGCTGGACGCGGCGATGAAGACGGGCTCCGCCGGCGCCCACATACAGCGCTACAAGGGTCTCGGCGAAATGAACCCGGAGCAGCTCTGGGAGACCACGATGGACCCCTACAAGCGCAAGCTGCTCAAGGTCTCGCTGGAGGACCCGGCCGAGGCCGAGAAGATGTTCACGACCCTTATGGGCGACAAGGTCGAGCCCCGCCGCGTGTTCATAGAGCAGAACGCGCTGGCCGCCAAGAACCTGGACATCTGAGCCCCATTTTTTCAAGGAGACGGTTTTAAAATGACAGCCAACAAGAACGACAAGAACCAGCCGGTGGACAACATCTTCGCCAATATCGTCGACCGCGATATCAGCGAGGAGATGAAGGCGTCCTATATAGACTACTCGATGAGCGTTATCGTGGGCCGCGCGCTGCCCGACGTGCGCGACGGCCTCAAGCCCGTGCACCGCCGCGTGCTCTACACGATGGACGACATGGGCCTGCAGCACAACAAGCCCTTCAAGAAGAGCGCCCGCATAGTCGGCGACGTCATGGGCAAATACCATCCGCACGGCGACTCCGCCATCTACGACACGCTGGTCCGCATGGCGCAGAGCTTCTCGCTGCGCTACCCGCTGGTGGACGGCCAGGGCAACTTCGGCTCGGTCGACGGCGACCCCGCGGCCGCGATGCGCTACACCGAAGCGCGCCTCTCCGGCATAGCCGGCGAGCTGCTGGCCGACATAGAGAAGGAGACGGTGAAGTGGGTTCCTAATTACGACGGCTCCATGACCGAGCCCAGCGTGCTGCCCGCCAAGTTGCCCAACCTCCTGGTCAACGGCTCCTCGGGCATCGCGGTCGGCATGGCCACCAATATTCCCACGCACAACCTCGCCGAGGTCTGCGACGCCACCATGGCGGTGATTGAGAACCCGGACCTCGAAGTCAAAGAACTGATGAAGATACTCAAGGGCCCGGATTTCCCGACCGGCGGCATCATCCGCGGCCGCAAGGGCATCAAGGATTACTTCGAGACCGGGCGCGGCTCGGTCAAGATACAGGCCCGCACCGAGATAGAGGAGATAAAGGGCAACCGCGAGGCCATCATCATCACCGAGATCCCCTACCAGGTCAATAAATCGACGCTGATAGAGAACATAGCCGAGCTGGTCAAGGACAAGAAAATCACCGACATCTCCGATATCCGCGACGAGTCGGACCGCCGCGGCATGCGCGTCGTAATAGAGATAAAGCGCGACGGCAACGCCCAGGTCGTGCTCAACCAGCTCTACAAGCACACGCAGATGGAGACCAGCTTCGGCATCATCATGCTGGCCATCGTGGACGGCCGCCCGCGCGTGCTGCCCGTCAAGGAGGTCATGTCCCAGTACGTGCGCCACCGCCGACTGATGGTGGTCAACCGCACCAAGTACGACCTCAAGAAGGCCCTGGCCCGCGCCCATATCCTGGAGGGATACCTGATAGCCCTCCGGAACATCGACGCAGTAGTCGAGATAATCAAGAAATCCAAGGACGCGCTGGAGGCCAAGGGCAAGCTGATGACCAAGTTCGCGCTGAGCGACATACAGGCCCAGGCCATCCTGGACATGCGCCTGCATCAGCTCACCCGCCTGGAGACCGGCGCCATCGAGGAGGAGCATAAGGCCCTGATGAAGCTCATCGCAGAGCTGCGCGCCATCCTGGCCGACCCCAAAAAGGTCCTGCAGATAATCGTCGACGAGCTGAAGTGCATGAAGGAGAAGTACGGCGACAAGCGCAAGACCGACATCACCGGCGAGGCGCAGGAGCTCGACATAGAGGACCTGATCCCCGAGGAGCGCGTCGTCATCACCATGAGCCACGGCGGCTACATCAAGCGCATCCCGGCCGACACCTACAAGGTGCAGGGCCGCGGCGGCAAGGGCATCATCGGCTCCGACGTGAAGGAGGAGGACTTCATCGAGAAGCTCTTCGTCACCTCCAGCCACGCCACCATACTGATGTTCACCACGCGCGGCACCGTCTACGCGCTAAAGGGCTACGAGGTCCCCGAGGGCAACCGCACGTCCCGCGGCAAGGCGATAGTGAACCTGCTGCAGATCAAGGACGAGAAGGTCACCTCGGTGCTCGCGGTCGAGTCGTTCGAAGAGGCCAAGGGGAAGGAGAGCTTCATCGTGATGTGCACCCGCAAGGGCAACATCAAGAAGACCCCCATCTCCGACTTCGCCAACATCCGCCGCAGCGGCATCATCGCCATCGGCCTGGAGGACGGCGACATCCTGACCTCGGTGGGCCATACCGACGGCAGGCACGAGATCATCATCGGCACCAAGGGCGGCATGAGCATCCGCTTCAGCGAGAGCGACGTGCGCAGCATGGGCCGCGGCGCGATGGGAGTGCGCGGCATACGCCTCGACAAGGACGATCAGGTCATAGGCATGGAAGTGGCCGAGCCCAAGACCAAAAAGTCGCTGCTTACCGTCTGCGTGAACGGCTACGGCAAGCGCACCGACCTCGACGAGTACCGGCACCAGGGCCGGGGAGGCTCGGGCGTCATCACCATCAAGGCCACCGACCGCAACGGCGCGGTGGTGGGCATCCACCTGGTGGAGAACAAGGACCACCTGATGGTCATGACCGAGAAGGGCAAGATCATCCGCATGCCTATAAAGGACCTGCGCGTAATCAGCCGCAACACCCAGGGCGTGCGCCTGGTCCGGCTCGAGGAGGGCGACAAGATCGCCTCGGTCGAGCCGGTCGTTGAGGAGGAAGGGGAGAGCGGCGCGGCGGAAGACGGGAAGTAGCGCCGCGTCTTTCCCGGGGCGGCCGGCGGAGGAGAGCCCTCCCCGGCCGCTTCCTTTTTGCGCCGGCGCCGCCCCTGTTTTCCGCTATAATTATTCCGGGAACCATGAAAGTCTACGAAGGGACCATAATCTCCTGCGACCGCGGTGGGCGTGTTCATCGCTACCTAGCCGAGCATAAGGGGCGCATATTATACGCCGGTCCGGAACTGCCGGCGGAGTACGCCGGCGCGCCGCGCGAGGAGTTAGGCGGCCGGGCCCTGCTGCCCGCCTTCGGGGACACCCATGTTCACCTTCTGTCGCACGCTTTTTTCGGAGCGGGACTGGACGTCCGCGGGGCGCGCGGCCTGGAGGAGATTGCGGGCGCGGTCAGGGATTTCGCCCGCGACAGGGACGACGCGGTCCTGGTGGGGTTCGGGGTCTCTCCCCACAGCGTAGCCGAGCGCCGGATGATCACCCGGGCCGAACTGGACCGGGCCTGCCCGGAGAGGGCCGTGCTGCTGGTCAAATACGACGGGCACGCCGCGGTCGCCAACAGCCGGTTTCTGGCTCTGCTGCCCGGCAGGCTCCGCGGCCTGCGGGGATTCGACGCGGAGACCGGGGCGCTGGGCATGGAGGCCTTCTACGCGGCTTCCGATCTCGCCGCAAAGAGAGTGCCGCTGCCGCGGGCCGTCGCCGGCCTGCTGCGCGCGGTGGACGGCATGGCCGCCCGCGGCATAGGGCTGGTGCACAGCGCGGCCGGAGTGGGCTTCCCTCTCGACCTCGACGTGACGATGGAGACCCTGGTGTTCAGGGGCCTCGACAGCGGTTTCCAGGGCCGCGTTTATTTGCAGACCATGGACATCGGGAAGGCGCTGCGGCGCGGCCTGCCGCGCGTCGGCGGCTGCTTCGCCGCGGCGCTCGACGGCTGTTTCGGCAGCGCGGACGCGGCGCTCCTGCGGCCCTACTCGGACGGCGCGGGCGGCAGAGGCGCCCTCTATTATTCAGACGAACAGGTCGGGGATTTCGTGAAACGCGCCAACCGGGCCGGGCTGCAGGCCGCGATGCACGCCATAGGCGACGCCGCTTTCGAGCAGGCCGTGCGCGCCATAGAGGCGGCGCTTGACGATTTTCCGCGCAGCGACCACCGTCACACCGTGATACACGCCTGCCTGCCCACTAGCGAGGGGTTGGAGAAATGCGCCAGGCTGGGGATACACCTGGCGGTGCAGCCGGCTTTTCTCGGTTGGGAGCAGGAACCGTGGGAATACCTGGAAAGGATACTCGGCGACAGGGCCGCCGGATTCTGCCCGCTGCGCCGCATGGCGGACATGGGGGTAATGATGAGCGGCGGCTCGGACGCGCCCTGCACGCCGCCGGACCCGCTGCGCGGCATCCGCGCGGCCTGCGCTCATCCCGTGGCGGGGCAGTCGCTCACGGCCGCGGAAGCGCTGAGGCTGTTCACTTATAACGCGGCCTGGGCCTCCTTCGACGAAAAGGAGCGCGGCAGCCTGGAGGCAGGCAAGATCGCCGACATGGTGGTTCTGAGCGGGGACCCGCTGGCGGCGGAGCCGGCCGGCCTGGCCGGCCTGAAAGTCGAGCGGCTTATACTGAAAGGCGAGGCCTACAGGGGAGGGCAGGGGGTTGTGAGCGCCCTGGCCCGCGGCCTGCTGGGCGGCGGCAAGGCCTGAGCGGTCGGCCGCGGCCTATTTTTTTCTTCCGACGGACTTGAGATAACGGAAGGTGACCGCAAGGCCGCCGCGCCTTTTCATTTCCCGGGCGACGGCGCCGAAGAACTCTTCCCGGCGCTCCGTTTTTATGGCCGCCGTCAGGCCGGCCGCCGGGCCGGGAGGGAAGTTTATCGTCGGAAAGCGTCTTATGAAACCGGGCCTGCGCAGCACTACCGGGGTGACGGCCCGCTGCAGTTTGGAGAGCGACTCCGCGGTGCTTGGTTACAACCCGAAGAAACACCGGCGGCCGAGCCAGCATCCATTGCCGGCTGCCCTGGATGAAAACCGTGCTGTTGTTCATTCCTGGCTGCGCAGCGGGAACACGGCCGGCGTGACCGGGGAGGTCGAGTTCCTGGGGGAAGCCCTGACAGCGCTGCCTGGGGAGCGGTGGTAAAAAGCATCCGCGGCGATCCCGGTTTTGACAGCGAGAAGGTCTTTGTTTTTCTTGAAGAGCGCGGACTGCGCTATGCCATATCTGCGAGGTTCATGCGGGGCGTGAAAAGGGAAGCGGCGGGCATAAACGTCTGGCGGGAGTTGGACGCTGATGTTTCGGTAGCCGAAACCGTATTCCAGGCAAAGAGCTGGAGCCGTCTCCGCCGGCTGGTCGTCATGCGGCAACGGGACCGGCCGAATGATTTTGTGCGGGGCAAAGAGCTGTTCGACGACAAGGCATATCTATATCAGGGGATTTTCACGGACCTGCCGGACGCGCCGGAGTAAGTGTGGCGGTTCTATCGCAAGCGTGCTGTTCTTGAAACCCGCATAAGAGCCTGTTGCACAAACCCCGATTCTGCTGCAACCGCGTCTTTTGGCCTGCGTCTTTGCGCCGCTCAACTTACAGTCTCTCGTCGAGAATGCTCGTTTCGCGTCGCTTCGACTCGGCTTCAAAATCCGCGATTTCGCGACGAAAGCGGTTTGTGCAACAGGCTCATAAGGTAATTGAAATGGGACTATGGGCGTTCGAGTATACAAATGACACTGACCCGGGTTTTGAAACACGGGACATCAGCGTTTTAGGTGCACTTGCGGATTAGAGTCTAGTGCGGAATTGGGACTCCCCCTGCTATAGCGCTGACAATAAAACCACGACGATTTTATTCCTATGCTGCTCAGCCTGAAGAACGAATGCCCGCTCGCCGTCGTCTTTGCCCGGGTACTGGCCGGGACCGCGTACGGCGCCGTCGCCGGGATAGTCTCCGGGGCCGCGCTATACCTGCCGGGTTATGTGATGGAAAGCGGCGGCTATGCTCCCCGGAGCAGACTATGGTGGCCGGCGCCATAATCGGAGCCGTCGTCGGAGCCCCTTCCGGGCTCGCGCTGTGGCTCGCGATATCTGTCGTTGTCGCGGCAGCGGAGGCCGGTGCGCCGAAGGAGCCCGGCGTCGGCCCGGCCGCCGGCTGAAGTCCCCTCGCGCCCTCTTTTGCTAGAATTTGAATATGGACATCCTCCCCTTCGCCTCGGCGGTATTCACGCTCGCGCTGGTCATGGACCCGCTGGGAAATATCCCCATGTTCATGTCCGCGCTGAAATCGGTGCCCGAACCGCGCCGCCGGCCGGTCATCATCAGGGAACTGTTCATCGCCCTGTGCCTGATGGTCTTCTTCCTCCTCTTCGGCAAGTACATCGTCTCTTTCCTGGCCATAGACCTGACCGCCATGTCGGTGGCCGGCGGGATAGTGCTGTTCCTCATCGCACTGCAGATGATCTTCCCCCGCGGGGATTCGCATTTTGCCGACAATCCCGCCGGCGAGCCGTTCATCGTGCCGCTGGCGATACCGCTGGTGGCCGGGCCGTCGGTGCTGACGATGGTCCTGCTTTTCTCGCTGCAGGAGCCGGGGCGCCTGGGCACATGGTTCGGCGTGGTCGGGGTCGCCTGGCTGATCAACGCCGTTATCCTGGGAGGGCTGGCGGGACCGCTCTCGCGCCTGCTGGGAGAGCGGGGCCTGCTGGCGATGGAAAAACTGATGGGCATGATTCTGATAACCATTTCGGTCCAGATGATAATGACCGGCCTGAAGAAGTTCCTGGCCGCCTGAACAACGGAGGAAAAAATGAACAGGGTCTTTATTTCAGCCGTACTGCTCGCCTGCGCGCTGGCGCTTCCCGCCGCCGCGCAGGAAGCGGCCTCCCCTTCGCCGGACGGCAAACCGGATATCTCGGCGTTGCCCGGCTTCGCCGGGAAGGAAGAGGCCCCGGCTCCCGCCGAGCCGGCCGCGGTTCCGGCTGCCCAGGCGCCGGCTGCCGCGAAAGAGGCTCCCGCGACCGTCATAGACCCCTCTCCTTCGGACGAAGTCGTATCCCCGGCGGCCCGCCTTTCCGCGCGCGAGGCCGAGTGGGTCTTCCTGAAGCAGGCCTCGGCCGAACAGGACAGGGACATAAGCCGCATAGTCATGACGCAGATATCGGGCTGGCTGGACAGCGGCCCGCTGGATTCCACGGCCGCGGAGGCGCAGCTGCTGAAGGCGGAGATGCGGGTGCGGCTGAAGGACTACGCCGGCGCGGTCGTGGACCTCCTGAAGCAGCTGCAGCTCTATCCCGGCTCGGAGGCGGCCCAAAGGGCGGAGAAGATGCTGGAGGGGCTGCTCAAGGAGCGGGCCGATAAGAAGGTGCGGCCTCTCCTGCTCGAGCTGGCGAAGCCTTTCAACAGGACCGGCAAGGAAGACCGCCTGGCGGAACTGCTGGAGCGCCTCTCGGAAGGCGCCCGCGAGGACTATTACGAGCCGCTGGTCGAGGAATTCCGGCTTTTCTTCGAAAGGTTCCCTTCCTACCCCCGGCGGGACGCCCTGCAGCGCGCGCTCGCGGATATGCAAGCCGCTAAAAAAGAACATGTCTCCGCCAGGGTGGCGTACGAGAAGCTTATATCCATGCATCCCTCCACCCCGCTCATGGCCGGGTCGAAGCTGGCGCTGGCCGGGCTTCTGACCGACAGCCTGAAGGAACACGACCGGGCCATAAGCGTATACCTGGATATCGCCGCTTCTTTTCCCGGCACCCCGGAGGCCTGGGAGGCTTACGCCAGGCTGCCCGTCCTCGCCGAGAAGCAGAAGAAATACGAACTGGCCGTGGAGACCTACGAGAAAGTTATCGCCCTCTACCCCGGGAAACCGGAGGCCTACGAGGCGCACACTTCGGCCGCGCGCGTCCTGCGCGAGCGCCTGAAGAAGCCGGCCGAGGCCGTAGCCGTGCTGGTGAGGCTGGCCGACAAGTACGGCGGAGAGAAAGGCCACGCGGCCCTTTTCCTGGCCGCCGAGATAACGCGAAAGGACGTCAAGGACGCCGCGGCCGAATCGGCGCTCTACGACAAGATAATCGCCGAGTACGAGAAGGACGGCCAGGCCCCCGCCGCGCTGTACGCCGCCGGCGAGGCCTGGGAAAAAGCGAAGAATTACGACATGGCCAGGCAGTATTACCTGAAACTCTCGGAAAAATACCGGGACGACAAATTCGCCGCCAGGGCCCAGAAGCGGCTGGATTCAATACTCGGGAAATAGCGTGACCGCCCCTTTCAGCCGGCCGGCCCCCGGGGCGGAGGTCAGAGCCCTGCCCAAGGCCGAGCTGCACCGCCATCTCGAGGGCTGCGTCAGCGTGCCTTCGATAATACGCCTGGCGGCGCGGCACGGCGCGCGCCTCCCGACCGCCGATCCCGCGGAGCTTGAAAAAATCACTAAACTTAAGGCCCCGATGGGCTCGCTGGACGAGGTACTGGCGATGTTCTCCGTGGCGCAGTCGGCCTTCGCCTCCTACGAGGCGGTGGAAGAACTGACCTGGGAGGCGCTGGAAACTGCTTTCCGGGACGAGAACATACGGCTGCTCGAACTGCGCTTCAGCCCCGACTTCATGCTGGGGGGAAAGGATCTCGACTGGAGAAAGTCGCTCGATATAATGCATTCCGCGGTCAGGCGCTTCGAATCCCTCCATCCTTTCGTCGGCGGACTCATCGTCATAGCCTCGCGCGGGCTGGGCCTGGACTCGGCGCAGCGCACCGCGGAGTTCGCCGTCGAAAACCGGAAGAAGATAATAGGTTTCGACCTGGCCGAGGGAGAGCGCGCCTTTCCCGCCCGGCTCTACGCGCCGCTCGCCGAAAAACTGCGCGGCGCCGGGCTTCCCCTTACCGTGCACAGCGGCGAAGAGGGGGAATATTCCCAGGTGAGAGATACGCTGGAGCTGCTCCGCCCGGCGCGCATAGGCCACGGCGTGAAGGCCGCCGACGACCGCGCGGGCCGTACGATGAAGATGATACGGGAGGCCGGAGTCACGGTCGAGACCAACCCCTGGAGCAACTATCTCACGCGCGCGGTCGAAAGCCCCGAAAAGCATCCGCTCAAAAAATTCCTCGACGCCGGGCTCAAGTGCTCGATAAGCGCCGACGATCCGGAAATACTCGACACCGACCTTAACCGCGAGTACGCCCTGGCGCTGGGCCCGCTGGGCCTGTCCGGGGCCGATCTCGACTATTGCCGCCGCTGCGCGGTGGAAAACTCCTTTCTCGACCCCGGCCGCCGTCAGCAGGCGGCCAGGGAGATGGGCCTATAGGGCAGAAAAGCGGCCCGCCGGGCCGATTTAGGTATACTATAAGGGATATTTTTCCGGAAAAAGGACATCCATTATGGCTGAAACCAAAGACGACAAGAAAGTCATCTACTCGATGGTCGGAGTCAGCAAGTACTACGACAAGAAGGCCGTCCTCAAGGACATCTACCTCTCGTATTTCTACGGCGCCAAGATAGGCGTGCTGGGCCTCAACGGCTCCGGCAAGAGCTCGCTGCTGCGCATCCTGGCCGGCGTCGACACCGATTTCAAGGGCGAGACGGTTCTCTCGCCCGGCTATACCGTCGGCCTGCTGGAGCAGGAGCCCAAGCTAGACGACGCCAAGACCGTCAAGGAAATAGTCGAGGAGGGCGTGCCGGACGCGATGAACGCGCTCAGGGAGTACAACGCCATCAGCGAGAAGCTGGCCGAGCCGATGTCGGACGACGCGATGAACGCGCTCATCGAGAAACAGGCCAAAATACAGGAGAAGATCGACGCCCTCGACGCCTGGGACGTGGACTCCCGCCTGGAGCAGGCGATGGACGCGCTGGGCTGTCCTCCCGGCGACACTCCCATAAAACAGGTCTCGGGCGGCGAGCGCCGCCGGGTGGCGCTGTGCCGGCTGCTGCTTCAGAAGCCGGATATTCTTCTTCTCGACGAGCCGACCAACCATCTCGACGCCGAATCGGTGGCCTGGCTGGAGCATCACCTGCGCGGCTACGAGGGCACCATCATCGCCGTGACGCACGACCGCTATTTCCTAGACAACGTGGCCGGCTGGATACTCGAGCTCGACCGCGGCCAGGGCATACCGTGGAAGGGCAACTATTCCTCGTGGCTGGAACAGAAGGAACAGCGGCTCAAGCAGGAGGAAAAAGCCGAGACCGAGCGGCAGAAGACGCTGCAGCGGGAACTTGAATGGATACGCATGAGCCCCAAAGGCCGCCACGCCAAGGGCAAGGCCCGCATCAACGCCTACGAGCAGCTGCGGGAACAGGGTTCCGATAAGCTTGTGAAGGACCTGGAGATCTATATCCCCCCGGGCCCGCGGCTGGGCAACGTGGTCATCGAGGCCAAGGGCGTCAGCAAGGCCTTCGGCGAAAAAGTGCTGATGGAAGACCTGAGCTTTTCGCTGCCGCCCGGCGGCATAGTGGGCATAATCGGCCCCAACGGCGCCGGCAAATCCACGCTTTTCAAGATGATAACCGGCGCCGAGAAGCCCGACGCCGGCGATTTCCGCGTCGGCGAGACGGTCAAGATCGGCTATTCGGACCAGAGCCGCTCCACGCTGGACCCCGGCAAGACCGTCTGGGAGGTGCTCTCGGGCGGGCTGGACATAGTCAAGCTCGGCAAGCACGAGATGAACTCGCGCGCCTATGTGGCCCGCTTCAACTTCACCGGCCAGGACCAGCAGAAGAAGGTCTCGGAACTCTCCGGCGGCGAGCGCAACCGCGTGCACCTTGCCGCGATGCTCAAAGAGGGCGGAAACGTCCTGCTGCTCGACGAGCCGACCAACGACCTGGACGTCAACACGATGCGCGCGCTGGAGGAGGCGCTCGAGAACTTCGGCGGCTGCGCCGTGGTCATCAGCCATGACCGCTGGTTCCTCGACCGCATCGCGACCCACATCCTCGCCTTCGAGGGCGACAGCAAGGTTGTCTGGTTCGAGGGAAACTTCTCCGATTACGAGGCCTCCCGCCGCGAGCGCCTGGGCGACGCCGCGCTGGTGCCGCACCGCATCAAGTACAAGAAACTGACCCGGCCGTGATCTATCTGAACGGCAAGCCGGCGGCGGCCCGAGAAGGCGCCACGGTGAGGGAAATCCTGGAGGCGGCCGGGCTGGCCCCGGCGCTGACGGTGGTGACGATGGACGGGAACTTCGTCCCGCCGGCGGATTACCGCAGGCTCAGGCCGGGCGACGGCGCCAGGCTGGAGGCGAGGGAACTGCAGGAAGGAGGATAGGATGGAAAAGATAATAAAGGTCCTGCACGTAGACGCGGGGACCTCTTTCTACCGCGTGGAGCGCTTTCCCGTGGGGCCCTTCTGGGGCCCGGTGGACCTGGGCCTGCACCTGACCGGCCGCGAGGCCGGGCGCCACGGCGTCCTCAATTTCGGCACCGGCCTGCTGGCCGGCTCCATCTTTCCCGGTTCCAACCGGCTGATCTTTACCGGGCACTCGCCCTGCTGGGGCGGCTTCTACGTCTCCGCGATGGGCGGCGCCGGCCTGATCTTCGACGACCTCGGCGTCAACATGGTCTCGCTGCGCGGCCGCGCTCCCTCGCCGTCGGTGCTGGTGCTCAACCGCGACCACGGCGAGGAGGTGCAGGTGGAGCTGGCGCCGGTCGACCCCAATAAGATCTGGGCGTCCGGCCCCGGCGGCGTCTACGCGATGATGGACCATGTCTTCGGCCGCTGGGCGCGCGAGTTCAAGCAGACGCCGCGCGTACTGGCGGTAGGCCCGGCCGCGGCCGCCACCGATTTCGGCGCCATCGCCTCGGCCCCCTACCAGGACGGAAAAACGACGCACGCCGACTGCTGGGCGGGACGCGGCGGCTTCGGCAGCAAGCTTTACCGCGAGCACAATATCTGCGCGGTCATCTACGGCGGCACCTGCCTCGACGACGATTTCCGCGACCGCGCCGTGGCCGACGAGTGGTTCCGCCAGCGCTACGAGAAGAAGCTGGCGGCCAAGGACTTCGAGGCCACCACCAAGTACCGCTTCGACCCCAAGTTCGGCACCGGCGGCACCTTCGGCGTGAACTATTCCGCGCTGGGCGGCCGGCTGCTGGCCTTCAATTACCGCAGCGTGCTCTGGGACGAGCCGGCCCGTACCGCGCTCAACAAGCGGCTGGTTGCCGACCATTACCTGAAGCAGTTCAACGAGGAGACCATCGCCAGAAAACAGCAGCGCACCTGCGGCGAGCCCTGCCCGGCCGTCTGCAAGAAGCTCAACGGCGAGTTCAAGAAGGACTACGAGCCCTACCAGACCATGGGCCCGCTCTGCGGCGTCTTCGACCAGCGCGCGGCCGAGAAGCTCAACCGGCACGCCGACGCGGCCGGCTTCGACGCCATCTCGGCCGGCGGCGTGCTGTCCTGGCTGATGGAATGCCTGTACGAGGGTTTGCTCAAGCCGGAGGACCTAGGCGTGACGGGCCTGCCGCGCTGGGACCCGGAGAAGTTCGACGCCGTCGCCGACTCGGCGCATAACGCCGAACTGGGCATCGGCCTGATAGATTCTATACTGGAGTCCCGCGGCGTGCTGGACCTCTCCCTCGGCGCGCGCAAGCTGGCGCGGCGGCTGTCGCGTTCGCGCGGCGCCGAGATAGGGCGCCGCTTGGTCTTCCTGGCCAACGCGCGCAACGGCTGGATGGTCCCGAACCAGTACTGGAACGCCGGCGCGCTGAGCCCGATGGCTATCATGGGCAAGTACTATATGTACTACGGCTTCGACTTCGTTCCTCCGCGCGAACTGGGACGCCTCAACGCCGGCCGCATGATACAGGAACTCATCATAGACGACCTGGGCATCTGCCGCTTCCACCGCGGCTGGGCCGAGGAGATGGCCCCCGACATAGTCCAGCACATCTGGGGCGACTCGGCGCGCTTCCAGGAGGTCATAAAGGCCACGGCCGGCCGCATCAACAGCCGCAACGTGGCCGTGTTCTGGGAGTCCGACCGCAATATTGATTACCTGCTGGGTTTCCTGAAGCGCAAGCGAGACGTGGAGGGGGACAAGAGCCCGGAACTGGAACGCTGGATAAAGGCCTTCGAGGCCGACCGGCGCGGCGCCGCGCTGGACTTCTGGTACGAGATACGCAAGGGCATATCCGAGACCCTGACGACGCTCTACTGACATGAAGGACTACGCCGATCCCCGGATGCATACGGCCGAGCACCTGCTCAACGCGGGCATGGTGCGCATGTTCGGCGGGAAGCGGGCTTTCAGCTCCCACATCGAGAAGAAGAAGTCGAAGTGCGACTACCGTTTCGGGCGCGACCTGACGGACGCGGAGAGGGCGGAGCTGGAGCGGCTGGTCAACGAGGCTATAAAGTCGGACCTGCCGGTGACCGAGGAATTCATGTCCAAGGACGAGGCGGAGGCCAGGTTCGACCTGGGCCGGCTGCCCGAAGGCGCCGGGGGAGAGAGGCTCCGCATCGTCAAGGTGGGCTATTACGACGCCTGCCCCTGCTCCGGAGCTCATGTCAAAAGCACCGCGGAGATAGGGGCCTTCCGGATAATCTCGACCGGGTTCTCCGAAGGCGTCCTGCGGGTAAGGTTCAGGCTGGGGGACTCATGACCTACAAGTACGTCGTAAAATACGAAGAGGGAGGGGAGACCCGCGTCGATATAGACCTCGACCCGGCGACGCTCTGCACGAGGCAGGACGTGGCGGAGACGCCGCCGGACTGGACGCTGCTGGACTGCTGCAAGTGCAGCGTCTGCCCCTTCGACTCCGCCTCGATGAAATACTGCCCCGTGGCGGTCAACCTAGCCGGCGCGGCCGCGCGGTTCGGCGACAAATCCTCGGTGACGCCGGTGGAGGTCCGCGTAGTCGCAGAAGAGCGAGAATATTTCAAGCGCACCAGCCTGCAGACCGCGGTCGGCTCCATCATAGGCGTCTACATGGTGACCAGCGGCTGCCCGGTAATGTCGGTCCTCAAGCCGATGGCGCGCTACCATCTGCCCTTCGCTTCCCTGAACGAGACCGTCTACCGCTCGGTCTCCTCCTACCTGCTGCAGCAGTACCTGGCGGGCCGCCGGGGGGCGGAGCCGGACTGGGACCTGGTCCGGCTGCGCGAGGCCTACGCCAACATAGAAACGCTCAACAGGGCCATGGCCGACCGGGTGCGCAGGGCCTCGACGAAGGACGCCAACTGCAACGCCGTCGTCATCCTCGACAGTTTCGCCAAGATGGTGCCCTGGAGCCTGGATAATACCCTGCCCGAGGAGGAACTGCGTTTTCCGGAGCGCTGAGCCGGCCGGGGCCGTCGGTATAAAAGCATGATCGAACTTATAGGCTACGCCGCATCCGCCTTGGTGGCGGTCTCGCTGCTGACCAGCAATGTCCTGCGCCTGCGGGTCCTGAACCTGGCCGGCGCACTGGTCTTCGTGGTCTACGCCGCGCTGGCCGGCATCTGGCCGGTGCTGGCCGTCAACGCCTTCATCGCCGTCATCGACGCCTGGCACATAGCCCGCCTGAAGTCCAGGGCCGACATCTTCAAGCTGATGCCGGTCGGGCCGGGCGACCCGCTGTTGGCCAATTTCCTGGCCTATTACGCCAGGGGGATCTGGCAGTTCTTCCCGGAGTTCGACCTGAAGACGCTCAAAGAGCCCCGCTGCGTCTTCATCCTGCGCAACCTGATGCCGGTAGGCCTCTTCGTCTACACGGAAGAGGCGCCCGAACTGCGGGTGCATCTGGATTTTGTCGTTGAGGATTACCGGGACTTAAAGAGCGCCCGGTTCCTTTTCAATAAGGGCCTGCACCCGGACATGTTCAGGGGTTTCTCCTGCTTCCGGGCCTCGGCCGGCTCGGAAGAGCACGCCCGCTACCTTCTCCGGGTCGGCTTCAGCGAAGACCCGCGCGGTTCCGGCGCGTTCCGCCGCCCGGTCTGAGGGCGGCGCTCCCGGAAAAGAAGAAAGCCGCCGGGCGTACCGGCGGCTTTCTTCTTTTGTGCGGGGGCTTACTTCGACTCTATCAGGCCCTTTATAATCTCCATCGCTTTGGGGGCGTCGGAGACGTTGAGCAGCAGGTGGCCTATGGACCCGGTATAGGTGGTCCCGTAGACGGTCGTTATGTTGATGCCGTTGTCGGCCAGCGCCGAGGTCAGCTTGAACAAAGTGCCGGGCTTGTCGGGCAGCTCTATGAGTATCATCTGCGTCTCTACGGTGGTGAAGCCGGCGTTGGTCAGCAGGTAGCTGATCTTGCGGTCCGTGTCCACGGTGATGCGGACGATGCCCGAATCGTCGCGGATCTCGGAGGCTATGCCTATTATATTGACGCCCTCCTTGGAGAAGAGCTCCACAAACTTGCTCAGGGCGCCCGGGATGTTAGGCAGGAAAACGCTGTATTGTTTGACGATCTTGATCATTATGCGGCCTCCGGTGTCTTGATATTATAATAAAAATCCGGCCATCGGCCGGCGAGGGGTGCGGGCGAGGGAGACATCGCTTTCTTTTTCCGCTCCGGTTCCGTAATGGTGCGGACTATACGCGTCACCGCGGCCGCCAACGCGGCCGGCGACTCCCCCGAGTTCTCCCGCCTGATACGGCGGAGGTTTCCAGGTTTTTAGAGTCCCTCGCTGGGCGGTCAGGGAGTTTCGGAGATCAGCGTCCAGTAGCGGGAGAAGCCTTCCATCAAGGCGCTGAAGGATTTGAAGTCCCCGGGCTTGGTTATGAAGGACGCCGCCCCGCATTCATAGCTGCGCCGCACGTCGTCCGAGGAGGACGAGGTCGTAAGCATGATGACCGGGATCTTTCTGAGTTCAGGGTCGGCTTTCAGGGTCCTCAGAAGTTCGAACCCGTCCATGCCGGGCATGTTGATGTCCAGCAGTATGAGATCCGGCTGCGGCCCCGTCCTGCCGGCGTGCCTGCCGGCGCGGCGCAGATATTCAAGGGCGAGGCAGGCGTTGGAGGCCACGCTGAGGCTGTGGGGGAAAGAGAGGCGGGAGAAGACCTCCCGGGCCATCAGCACATCGTCTTCGCTGTCGTCCACCAGAAGTATGTCAAGGCCGCCGTTCGCCGCGTTCATGGCCCCCCCCGGTATGAAAATAAGAGCCGGCTCTGCGACCGGGCCCTTCCCGTCGAATAGCCGTTCCTCACCTTTTCAATAGTCTAGCAGTTCCCGCCCGGATTACAAGGTGATTGTGTATACAGGGCCAATACAGGGCAATACAGGGCCGGCCCTCGTGTCAACTCATCTAAGAATGTTCCCCAAGCAGTAGCGCGCTGTCCTTTCA
>CAZVWK010000013.1:0-31022 GCA_964631475.1 uncultured Elusimicrobiaceae bacterium
TCGGCTTCAAAATCCGCGATTTCGCGACGAAAGCGGTTTGTGCAACAGGCTCTTATAACTGCTTTTTCTGCCAGGCGATGCTGAAGAGCCTGAGGTAGTCGGCCGCGGAGCGGTTCCAGGAATAGTCTCCCTTCATCGCGTTCTTGACCATGGCGGTCCAGAGGTCCCGCCACTTGAACATGGAAACTATGTGCCCCAGTATGGACCGCAGTTGACCCGCGTCGGGGGCGTCTATGGCGAAGCCGTTGGAGTCCTTGGGCTCGCCGTTGTAATTCACGGTGTCCTTAAGACCGCCGGTGCGCGTGACAACCGGCAGCGCGCCGTAGCGCATCGAGATCATCTGGCTCAGGCCGCAGGGCTCGAACCGCGACGGCATCAGGAAGATATCGGCGCCGGCGTAGATCTTGTGGGCGAAGCCCTCGTCGAAGCCGGGCTTGAAATGCACGCGCCCCGGGTTGGCCGCCGCGAGGCGTTTAAAGCCCTCCGTCAGGCCGGGATCGCCAACGCCCAGCACCACCAGTTGCATATGCGCCAGGAACTCCGGGGCGGCCTCGAGGATGAGGTCCAGGCCTTTCTGGCTGTCGAGCCGCGAGACCACGCCCGCGAGCACCAGTCCCTTGTCCTGCTCCAGGCCGCACTCCTCCTGCAGCGCTTTCTTGCAGGCCGCTTTCCCGCGCGCATAGCTCCTGAAATCGTAGCCCCGGTCGATGAAAGTGTCGGTGGCGGGGTCCCAGATCTCCTCGTCGATGCCGTTGATGATGCCGAAAAGGTCGGACGAGCGGTGCCGCAGCACGCCCTCCAGTCCCTTGCCGAAATCGGGCAGGTGCTGTATCTCGGCGGCGTAAGTGGGGCTGACCGTGGTCACGGTGTCGGCCATCGCTATGCCGGCCTTGAGGAAATTTATCCCGCCGTAGAATTCAAGCTTTTCCGGGGTGAAGTCCGTCCAGCTGAAGCCGGCCTTGAGGAAGGTTTCCCGGCCGAACATACCCTGGTAGGCGATATTATGTATCGTGAAGACCGTCGCGGTCTTGGCGTAGAAAGAATCTATCCGGTAGGAGGTCTTAAGGTAGGCCGGCAGCAGGCCGGTCTGCCAGTCGTGGCAGTGTATCACGTCGGGCTTGAAGCCGATGAACTTGGCGCCCTCCAGCACCGCGCGCGTGAAGAATATGAACCGCTCGTCGTTGTCCTCGAAATCCCCGTGGGCCGTGCGGTAGAGGCCGGGCCTGTCGAAATATTTCTGGCTCTCCACGAAATAGACGCTCACCTTGCCCCACTGCACGTGGCTGAGCGAGGCCGTCTCCATGCGGCCGCCTATCGGTATGAAAAAATTTCCGCCGACGGCCTTGAACGAGAAGGCCCCGCCGCCTATGTTGCGGTAGCGCGGCAGGAACAGCGCCACCTCGTTGCCTTCGGCGCGGGCGAAGACCTGGGCCAGCGCCCCGGCCACGTCGCCCAGGCCGCCGGTCTTGCAGAAAGGGAAAGCTTCGCTGGAGGCTGCCAGTATCTTCATGGCTTCATCCTTTGTGTTTTTTGCCGCTGCGCAGCGTCTCGGCCGCTTCTTCGGGGGAGACGGTGTTGATATAGAACCCGGTGCCCCATTCGAAGCCGGCCACGTGGGCCAGCTTGGGCATTATCTCTATATGCCAGTGGTAGTGCGCGGTCTGCTGCGCGTGCACCGGCGTGGTGTGTATTATCAGGTTGTAGGCCAGCCCCTCCACGGAGGAGTTGAGCCTGGCGAGGACTTCCCTGAGCGTGGCGGCCAGCGCGGGGATATCCGACGGGGCGATATCCTCGAAATGGCTGGCGTGGCCTGCGGGCATAATCCAGGTCTCGAAAGAAAATCGGCTGGCGTAAGGAGTTATCGCGACGAACGGCCCCTCGCGCAGGACGAGCCTCTTTCCGCCGTCCAGCTCGGCCGCGGCCATGTCGCAGTAGACGCAGGATCCCCTCTCCGACATATATTTGGCGGCGCCCTCTATCTCCTGCGACAGCCGGGTCGGGACCATGGGCATCCCCACCAGCTGCGAATGCGGGTGCGAGAGGCTGGCGCCGGCATTGCGCCCGTGGTTCTTGAAGATCATCACGTACTTGATGCGCGGGTCCTTCTTGAGCTCGCGTATCCTGTCGACGTAGGTGGAGAGCACCGCCGCGATGTCGGCTTCGTCCATCCTGTCCATGTGCAAGTCGTGGACGGGCGTCTCGATTATGACCTCGTGTATGCCCAACCCCTCTTCGCTCCGGTAAGGGCCGGTCTCTGAACAGCGCGGCGGCGGCTCCGGCGTCAGCGCGGGGAATTTATTGGAAACTACACGGATCTTCCATTTACCGTCCGGACCGGGGAACTGGCAGACCGTGGGAGGCGTCTGGTCCTCCCGGCCGGGACAGAAGGGGCATACCACGCTGGAGGCCGCCTCGGGCGGCATGGCGAACTCGTTGGGGCGGCGGCCCCTCTCTGAGGCGATGATCACCCATTGGCCGAAGACGGGGTCTTTTCTTATTTCAGGCACAGTTCAGTTCCCGTCCCTCGGCTGCCCTTCCTCCGCCTCTCCGGCGGGAGCGTCGCTCGCAGCGGCTGCGGGAACGGCCTCGGAAACCCCGGCTTCCACGGGGGAGCCTTCGGCCGCGGGTTCCGCGGCGGGCTCCGCTTCCGCGGGGGCCTCTTCGGACCCGGGCTGCGGCAGGGCGTCGGCGGCTTCCGTACGCGCCGGCGGCGGCTCGAACTCGGCGCCCTCGTCGGTCTCGGCCGGCTTCTCGAGCACAGGCAGCGGGAAATCCCCCTCCAGGGGCAGCGGCGGCTGCACGTCGGCGTCGGCCGGGACCTCTTTCGGCTCGGAGACTATGCTCTCAAGCCTGGGCAGAGCGTCCAGCGAAGAGAGGCCGAACTGGCGCAGGAACTCGTCGGTGGTACCGTAGAGCAGCGGGCGGCCGACCGTCTCCTTGCGGCCGACTACGGTGACCAGTTTGCGCTCTATCAGGGTCTCCAGCGGGCCGATTACTTCCACGCCGCGCACGGCCTCCACCTCGGCCCGGGTTATGGGCTGCTTGTAGGCGATTATGGCTAGAGTTTCTAGCGCTGCGGCCGACAGGCGCACGGTCATGCGGCTGTGGTAGAGCTTGCGCACCCAGAAGCCGAGCTCCGGGTCGGTCCCGAGCTGGAACCCGCCGGCCACCTCCATCACGCGCAGGGCCCGGCCCTCCCGGGCGTAATCTTCGCGCAGGGCCTCCAGCGCGGCCGCTACGCGGGCCACGTCCTTCACCTCGCAGACCTGGGCAAGGCGCTCGACGGGCAGCGGGTGGTCGGTTATAAAAAGCAGGGTCTCTATGACTTTCTTGAGCCGGGTATCTTCCATAAATTCCTCACTCCTGGGCGGGTGGCGGTACCGGGACGCCCTGCGGCGCGGCATCCTCCGCCGACGCGGCGGGAGCCGCCGGCTCGGGCCGCAGGTAGATGCGCACTTCGCCGCAGGCGTCGTCCTGCCGCGCCATGATGCGGCGCTGCTTGACCAGTTCCAGCAGGGCGATGAAGCAGGTGATGACGCCCTGGCGCGCGGTCTCGGTGGCGAACACGTCGTCGAGCAGCACCCACTCTTTTTTGCTCAGCAGGTCGAGTATCTTGTCGATGCGGGGCTCGAGCGGGTAGCTCTCCCCCTGCACGGACACGGCGTCCGGCAGGCGGGCGAAGGCGCGCTTAACCGCTTCCACGAAAACGAAGAACTCAAGGTCCAGGAATTTCTCCTCGTTGGTGAAGACCGGAGAGCCGCGGTAGAAGACGTCCTTGTAGCTGGCGAACCGCTCCTCGAGCGACTTGGACGCCCCCTTGTAGCGCCGGTACTCCTCGATCATGTTGACCAGCTTGCCGCGGGGGTCCGGCCCCTTCTCTCCGGTCTCGGCGTCCACCTGGGAGGGAAGCAGCAGTTTGGCCTTTATCTGCATCAGCGTGGAGGCCATGACGAGGAACTCGCCGGCTATCTCCAGGTTGAGGCTTTTCATGATGTCGAGGTACTCCAGGTACTCGCTGGTGATCTGCGAAATCGGGATATCGTAGATGTCCAGGTTGTTCTTCCTGATAAGGTGTATCAGGAGGTCTATGGGCCCCTCGAAAATATCCAGGTGGATGTCGAGCTCTTTCATCTTATCCTGAGGGCCGAATTGACGGCCGACATAAGCTCCGCGGCGGCGGCCCGGGCCTTCTCCGCGCCGGCCGCCAGTATCCGGTCGGCCAGAGCCGGGGCCTTCTCGAAAGGTTCTCGGCGGGCTTTAAAATCCGCCAGCGAAGGCGCCATAAGCTCCGCGAGCTGCTTCTTGCAGGTCCCGCAGCCCACTTTTCCGGACCGGCATTCATCTTCGCGGGCTTTCCAGTCCGGGTTATAGATCCTGTGGAAGGCGCAGACCACACAGCCCTCGGGGTGGCCCGGATCGTCGGCCTTTATCTTCTTCGGGTCGGTGAACATCTTCTTTATCTTGGCCTCGGCCGACTTCGGGTCTTCGCCCAGCTCTATCGCGTTGCCGTAGGACTTGGACATCTTGCGGCCGTCGAGGCCGGGCACCAGCGGGGAGCCGGTCAGCAGCGGCTCGGGCTCTGCGAGCATGGCCTTGCCCGCCGCGCGGTTGAACCTGCGCACTATCTCGCGGCTCAGTTCCAGGTGCGGCAGCTGGTCCCTGCCGACGGGCACATAGTCGGCGCCGTAGAGGGCGATGTCGGCGGCCTGCAGCACCGGGTAGCCCAGGAAGCCGTAGGTGGCCATGTCGGAATGCAGCGCCATGTCGTCGGCCTCGTGGCCGTGCGCCTCGGCCAGCGCCTTCGTCACGCCCTCGGCCTTCCGCATCTTGTCTTCCTGCCCCCTGTAGCGGGCCTTGTAGAGTTCCTGCAGCTGTTCCTTGAAAGTGGGGTTGCGCAGCAGCCAGCTTATCGGAGTCATCATGCCCATGAGCAGCGCGAACTCGGCGTGCTCTTTCACGTCGGACTGCCTGAAAATGACGCAGCGCTCCGGGTCCAGGCCGGCCGTCAGCCAGTCCACGACCAGCAGGCGGGTATTGTCGCGCAGTCCGACGGTATCCTCGGCCGTGGTCAGCGCGTGCCAGTCGGCGATGAAGAAGAAGCAGCGGTACTTGCCCTGCAGTTCCACCCAATTGCGAAGCGCGCCCCAGTAATTACCCAGGTGCAGGCGCCCGGTGGGCCGCATGCCGGAAACGACGGTCTTTGCCGCTTTTTTCTCTTCCATAAAACTTTTTATATCACCGGCAGGCCCACGGCGGCCAGCAGGGCCAGCGCGTAATAGACGGGGGTAAGGATGACGTATTTAAGGACGCCCGTCAGTATCAGCGCGAAGATTATATAAATTCCGTAGGGCACGTGCTTTTCGTACACGCTCAGGGCGCCGTCGGGCAGGCGGCCCATCAGTACCTGACTGCCGTCGAGCGGGTAGATGGGCACCAGGTTGAAGAAGGCTAGGGCCAGGTTTATTATGACCGCGAAGCGCAGGCCCGTGAGAAGAGTGGAGGCCAGGCCCGCTTCCAGCAGCGGCATTCCCAGGACCACGGCCTTGTAGAGCAGGGCCGACAGTACGGCCAGGAAGAGGTTCGAAAGCGGGCCGCTGAAGGCGACCCACGACATATCGGCGCGGGGCCGGTCCAGCCGCAGCGGGTTGACGGGCACGGGCTTGGCCCAGCCGAACATCGGCAGGCCCGTCAGCGCGCAGAGCGCCGGCATCAGCACGGTGCCGAATGGGTCTATATGGGGAATGGGGTTGAAGGTGAGCCGGCCCATGAGGTAGGCCGTATCGTCCCCGCGCTTGTAGGCCGCGTAGCCGTGGGCGTACTCGTGGAAGATTATCGAAAAAAGAAGTATCGGGACCTGTAAGAGCCACTCCATCCGGACTAATTATATGATTATATGGGCCGCCGTGGGAACGGGCCCTTTTCCGGGCGCCTTTTTGTATAATCTAACCGTCAAGGGGCTTGAACCGTGAACGAAGAGACCAAGATACTCTGGATAGATTTCCTCAAGGGCCTGACCCGCTCGCTGGTGCAGGCCAACCTCTATAAGCGCGACCACCCGCAGGTGGTGGAAGCCCTGGACCAGACGCTGGCCGCCCTGCCGCCGCTGGCCTCGTCCGGGGAGATAAACCTGACGCTGGACGGGGGCAAGTTGCTGGCCGACGGCGTTGAGTTTCTCCCCGCCGACAAGGTCCCCAATTCCATAAAGAACGTCTTCGCCAAGTTCCAGGCCCAGACCGTCACCTTCAAGTCCGGGGTCACCCGGGAAGAACTGCTGGCTTTCTGCGGCGCCCAGTCGGTCAAGACCGACCCTTACGAATACCTCAAAGAGAGAGGCGTTTGCGCGATAATCCCCGCGAAATCGGTTTACACCAGAATAGAGTCCACCAGGGAGCGGTCTCCTTTCTACAAACCGCCGGCCGAGGCTGACTCCGCCGGCGGCGGCCCGGGAAAAACCGCGGGCGGCGAAACCGCCCGGGCGGGCGGGCCCCCGGCGGCGGAAGAGCTGGAGCCGGCCGATTTTCACAGGTCTCTTTCGCTGATAGCCGCCCGCCTTACCCCGGACGCGGAGGAGCAGAAGCGCATAGTCGACGCGCTCACGAAGAAGTTCCTGCGCGAGGTCGACGAACGGGTCAACAAGGCTCTCGAAGAATCCCGGAAAGAGAGACGCAAGATAGAGAACGACATCAGCCGGACCGAGGCCGTAGTTTCCTCCATCACTGAAGGCGTGGTCGTGGTTGACTCCGAAGGCAAGATCCTGATGATGAACCCGCAGGCCGAGGCCATCTCCGGCAGGCGCCTGGGCGAACTCTCAGGCAAGAAACTGCTGGACGTGGCGGCGCTGGAGAACCAGGTCCTCTCCCTGGCGAGCGAGATAAAGCCGGAAAGCCAGAAAGACCTCGACAGGAACGTGGCCACCGCCGGTGACAGGAGCCTGGCCGAGACCATAAAAAAATCCACCGCGATAATACAGAACGAGGAGGGGCGCATCGTAGGCGCGGTCTCCATACCGACCGACGCCGCCAGGCTCAAAGAGATAGACAAACTTCAGTCGGACTTCGTGGCCAACATGACCCACGAACTGCGCTCGCCGCTGACCTCGATAAAGGCGGCGCTGGATATCATGCGCAAAGAGGGGACCGTACCAGAGTCGCAAGCCATGCTCAATACGGCCATACGCAACGCCGAGCGTCTCAACTCCATCATCACCGACATCCTGGACTTCTCCAAACTCCAGTCCGGCAAGATGGTGTTCCGCCAGGCGCGGACGGACCCGGCGGCTATAGGCCGTGAGGCGGCCGAATCGATGAAGGCCTGGGCGCAGTCCAAGGGCATAACGCTGGAACTGCGCGCCGAGCCGGAACTCCCGGCGGTCTACGCCGACACCAACCGCACCACGCAGGTACTCATCAACCTTCTCTCCAACGCCATAAAATTCACCCCCAGCAAGGGCCGGATAGAGATAAGCGTGGACGCCGGCAAGGAAGCCCTTTCGAATTACGTGTTTTTCTCGGTGAAAGACAGCGGTCCCGGGATAAAGAAAGAGGACCAGGAGAAGATCTTCGAGAAGTTCGTCCAGGTCGCCTCCGGCGAGAAGGTAGGCGGCACCGGCCTGGGCCTGGCCATCACCAAGGCCATGACCGTCATGCAGGGCGGCAGACTGACGCTGGACAGCGAGCCCGGCAAAGGGTCCACTTTCAGGGTGGGCATGCCGGTGTACAGGGGACAGGGCGAAGCCCAGGACGCCGCGGAGGCCGCGCCAGCCCCGGAACCCGAAAAGCCTTGGTGGCGGAAACTGCTGGGGCTGTGAACAGGCCGCTGATTTTAATTTTTGGCCAGGAAATTGGTAAAATATCCCATCGTTCTTTCTGCGCCCGTAGCTCAAAGGATAGAGTACCGCCCTGCGAAGGCGGTGATATAGGTTCGATTCCTGTCGGGCGCACCAGTTTTGTTATCGGAACCCGAAGCAGGCCAATAGTTTGGCCCGCGGCAGGAATCGAAAGCCGGAGCCGCGAGCCGGCAGGCGGCAGCGGCGAGGCGGGGGCGCGGGTCCCGAGGAGCGGCGGCGACGAGGGAACCCGTGTCCGATTCCTGTCGGGCGCACCAGTTTTTATGCCAGAACAGAAAGAAACTCCGAAAACGGAAAAACCCACCGGCCGCTACGTCTACGACAAGAAGCTGGGCAAGGTCGTCAAGGTTTCCGACGATATCCCCGGCCTGAAGAAAGGGGGGTCCGGCGGAGAAGCCGGCGGGACCTGCCCGATGAACCCGGGCGGCCACACCTGTAACGGCTGCTGCGGCCACTAAAAAACGCGGCCCCGTGCTGAAAGGCGCGGGGTTTTTATTTGGGGGCTCAATGCAGGAAAAGTTCGACGAACTACGCAAGAGATACGAAGAAACGGCCGCCCTGGGCTCCGCCCGGGCCGTGCTGGCCTGGCTGCGGGAGCGGATACACCGGCACGGCGCCATGTATTTACCCGACGACCTCCTGCGCAGGGCCACAGGAAAGGAGCGGGAGACCGCCCCTTTCCTGAGCTACATAAAGAGGAAATACTCCGCGTTATACGTGTTCTAGATGAAGGATCTCGAAAAGAAGATATTCTCCCGCCACGATCCAGCCGTGCTGGCCGCGCTGAGGCCTGCGGTCGTGGCCGTGGCCGGCGCCGGGGGCCTGGGCTCCAATATCGCCCTGGCTCTGGCCCGCGCCGGCGTCGGGCGCCTCATTATCGCCGACTTCGACAAAGTGGAGCCGTCCAATCTCAACCGCCAGCAGTACACCGTGGAACAGATCGGACGACGGAAGGTCCTGGCCCTGCGGGAAAACCTGCGCCGCGCGGCCCCGTTCACCGCCGTTACCGCCCACGACATAAAAGTGACCCCGGCCAACGTAAAAAAACTTTTCGGCGGGGCCGGCCTGATGATAGAAGCGTTCGACAGGGCCGGCCAGAAAGCGATGCTGATAAGGACCTGGCTCTCGCTTTTCCCTGACCGCCCGATGATAGCGGCCTCGGGCCTGGCCGGCTACGGCCGCAACGCGCGCCTCCGGACGCGGAAGATGGGCGCGCTCTATGTCTGCGGCGACGGCTGCACCGAACCCGCGCCGGGCCTCAGCCCCATGGCCCCGCGCGTGGCGCTGGTGGCCGCCATGCAGGCGAATTTAGCCGTGGAACTGCTGGTAAAGATGAAAGGGAGGAAGAATGTTCAAGACTAACGAATATTTCGACGGCAAGGTAAAATCGATAGCGTTCAGCGCCGGCGGCGGCCCCGCCACCGTGGGGGTGATGGCGCCGGGAGAGTACGAGTTCGGCACCGGCAAGAAGGAGATTATGACCGTAGTCAGCGGGAAGCTGACCGTGAAGCTGCCCGGCGCGGCCAGCTGGAAGGATTTCCACAAGGGCTCGGAATTCACCGTAGCCCCGGATTCCAAGTTCCAGCTGAAAGTGGCCGAGGACACCGCCTATCTCTGCCTTTACGTGGACTGAAAGAGCCGCATGGCGTCATAAAAAAGCCCCGGGCGGACGGCCCGGGGCTTTTTCGTTGCCTGACGCCGCGGCTACTCGTCCATCACCGTCAGGCTGAGTTCTATTCCCTTGGACTTGAGCAGCGCCGCGAAGGCCTGCTTGTCCACCGCTTTTATATAGGCCTCGTTCGGGTCCACGGTCTTCTCTACGACCAGCTTGAAAAGCGCGTCGTTGAGCGCGGCCATGCCCTGCTTCTTGCCGGTCTGGATGACGGAGGGAATCTGGCAGATCTTGCCCTCGCGTATCAGGTTCGAGATGACGCTGTTGACGAAGAGCGTCTCTATCGCCGCCACCATCCCGGCGAGGTCCACGCCGACAATGCCGTCTCCGGAAGATTGCAGCATCAGGCGCGCCCGCCAGGTCGTCTCCCGACTGTGGACGGACAGCGCAGCCCGAGCCCGTTTCTGTTCCGTTATATCGCGGGTTGTCCCTTCCACGGCGACGATACCCTCGGAGCAGCCGAGGATATTGCGAACAGAAGGGCTTAGATACTGGAACGCCGTCGGCACCGTGGCAGCAGAAGAAATACTCCCGCCGCAGGCCTTCGACCAGGCGCCGGAACCGGCTTTCGGGCGAGAGCGCGCCTCAGACCCGGCCGGCGCTGTTTTTAAGGTGCTTTTTCATAGGAGTTCCCGTCGGTCACCCGCCCGAATAGATATGGGAAACCACAACGCGGTCGCCTTCGGCCAGCGCCTCGCCCGGCGCCGCGGCCCGGCCGTTGCGGGTGATTATGACCGGGCGCTTCCTGTCCACTCCCACGAAGGCGGGGAGCTCCCCGGCCGCCAGCGGCCCGGGTAGCTCCACGACTTTTTCGCTGAAGCCCGCCTCGTAGATCAGCGGGCCTATCAGCTTCACGGTCACCTTCATCAGTTCAGCTTGGCCGTCTTGGAAACCTCGGCGGCCTCGGCCTCGAGGCCCAGCTTCTTGAGGGTCTCCAGGGTCGGTATGCCGCGCGTATCGTAGCCGCGCTGGTCGTAGTAATGCTGCAGCAGCGAGTCGTACTTGTCGTATTCCAGCACCACGCCCTTCTGCGGGCCCTCGGTGTCGGCGTTGGCCTTGTCGAACCAGACCGCCGGCGGGTAATCGTCCTTGCGGTCGGCCGCCGGAAACTCGCGCAGGTAATGGAGCTTTATAAGCGCGTAGGCGCGGTCGGCCGCTCGCCAGAACTCCTCCAGCTTCCAGTCCAGGCCGGTGACGGCGTTGAAGAACTTGGGGTAATTCTCCAGTTCGTAGCCGACTTCCACCCAGGGGAACCGGCAGGCCGGCAGCAGCTCGAAGAGGCCGCCGCGTATGCGCTGCAGTTCTATCACCTTGGCCGCCTTCTCGGGGCCGTAGCTTTCGCGCCGGCTGTTCTTGAGCTCGAAGGTGATGATCCAGGCCTCGCGGTGATGGCCGCCTATGGCCGCCACGCCGAAGGCCAGCGCCTGGCCGGGGATGGACTTGCAGTTGTAAGCCGCCATCTCCAGGCCCTTCACCTGCATGGCGTAGTCGGCAGAGTTCTTACCGTACACTTTAGCGGCCTTCAGGACGCCGTCGGCCAGCAGGTTGCCGGTTTCGCCTTTCCTGGCGGCGATGTCCCAGAGCAGCGTCTTGCCCTTGTCGGCGTCGCCGAACTTAAAATTGCCCTTGGCCGCGCCGCGCTCTATGGCGTCGGCGTAGAAGCCCAGCACCGCGCCGGCCGAGATGGTGTCGAGGCCGTAGTCGTCGCAGAGATAATTGAGGGAGCCCACCTTCTTGAGGTCGAACACGTTGACGTTAGGGCCCAGCATGCCGATATTCTCGTAGTCCAGCTCGCTCTCGCGGCCCTCGTCGTCGTGTATGGTGATGCCGCAGTGCATGGTGCAGCTGGGGCAGCCGTAGGTCTTCACGCGGGCGGCGTCGAGCCGCTCGCCGTCCACGTTCTTCGCGTCGGGATGCGAGGTCTTGCGCATGTTCTGCACGGGCAGGCCGTTGACCTCGTTGCACCAGCTCAGCACGGCCGTGGTGCTCTGCCGGGACCAGCCGCTCTTCTGGTCTAGGTCATGCGCCTTTTTCAGACCCTCCACGCCGAGCTTCTTCATCAGCTCGGGATCGGCCTGCGGTATCGGCTTCGTGCCCTTCACAACGATGGCCTTGAGCAGCTTGGAGCCCATGACGGCGCCTATGCCTGGGCGGCCGCCGGCGCGGCCCTCGAGGCTGCGTATCACGGCGAAAAGGACCTTATTCTCGCCGGCCTGGCCGATATTGAGCACGCCGGCGTTCTTGCCGTGCTTCCTGTAAACCCACTCGTTTGAGAAATAGGTGCCCTTGCCCCACATCTCGGCGGCGTCAAGGAACTCCACCTTATCGTCCTCGATGTTGAGGTAGGTCGGCTTGCCGGCCGCGCCCTCTATTATCAAAGCGTCGTAGCCGGCCTTGCGCAGCTGGCTGGAGACATGGGAGCCCAGGTTGCCGTCGCCGTAGAAGCCGGTCAGCGGGCTTTTGGCCGCCACCACCACCTTGCCGGTGTTCGGGGCCGGTATGCCGGCTATGGGCCCGAGGGCCACGACCAGCTTGTTCTCGGGGCCCAGCGCGTCTATGCCGGGCTTGAGCTCGTCGAAAAGTATCTTGGCGGCGAAACCGCGCCCGCCCACCCATTTTTTAGCGAATTCCTCGGTGAAGGTCTCCGTCCTCCAGGTCTTGCCTGTAAGGTTTACCCTCAGTATATTGCCTGTCCAGCCTTTCATGTTCGCCTCCTGACGTTCCGATTAACAGATTTTACCTTGTTTAGCCGCCGAAGAATATCCCGGCGATGAAGATGCCTGCTATGATCGCGGCCAGATCGGCGAACAGGCCTGCCGTCACGGTATAGCGGGTATTGCGCACGTTCACCGCGCCGTAATAGACGGCTATGGTATAGAAGGTGGTCTCAGTCGAGCCCTGGAAGGTGGCCGCCAGCCGGCCGGTGAACGAATCCACGCCGTAATGGTTGAAGGCCTCTATCATCATGCCGCGCGCGCCGCTGCCGCTGAGCGGCTTCATGAGGGCGGTCGGCAGGGCACCGGCGAAATCGGCGCCGAAACCGAACAGGCCGAAGAATTTGCCGATGCCGGATACCAGTATGTCCAGCGCGCCCGAGGCCCGGAACACCCCGACGGCCACCAGCATGGCCACCAGGTAGGGGATTATCCTCACGGCCACGTGGAAGCCCTCCTTGGCGCCCTCCACGAACTCCTCGTATACGTTCACGCTTTTCCTCCAGGCCAGGAACAGGAAAACGACGATAAACAGGAACAGGATGAAATTGCCGCCAAAGGTGGACAGCGCGGTTATGCGCCCGGCCGCCAGATTGCTCATTCCCCAGAGCAGCGCGCCTATGACCAGCGACAGTCCGCCTATGTAGGCGACTATCACCGGCTGGAACAGGTTTATCCGCTGCGCGGCTGACACGAAGAACAGCGCGGCCATAGTGGAGAAGAAGGTCGTCAGCAGTATGGGCAGGAAGATGTCGGCCGGGTTGGCCGCCCCCATAGCCGCGCGCACGGCCATGATGGAGACCGGGATGAGCGTCAGGCCCGAGGTATTGAGCGCGATGAACATGATCTGGGGGTTGGACGCCGTGGTCTTGTCCGGGTTGGCCTCCTGCAACTGTTCCATGGCCTTGATGCCCAGCGGCGTGGCGGCGTTGTCGAGCCCCAGCATATTGGCGCTGATATTCATCATCATCGAGCCGAAGGCGGGATGGCCGTCGGGCAGGTCTGGGAAGATCCTGCGGAAGAAGGGGCGCACCAGGCGCGTCATGACGGCCACGGCCCCGCCGCGCTCGCCAACGCGCATGATGCCCAGCCACAGCGTCATCACGCCGATGAGCGTTATCGCTATCGTGACGCTGGTCTTGGACATCTCGAAGGTGCTCTCGACTATCTTGACGAAGATGTCGCGGTCGGCGACGGTGAAGACCAGGCCCGGCAGCATGTCCATGTGGAAGTGCATGACATAGCCCGCGAAACGGGCCAGCGCCACTATCAGCGCCGTGAAGAAAAATCCCAACCAGATATAATTGAGCGTCACTTAGTGTCCTCCGCCTTCAATCATGTCCAGCGCGTGCGGGACGAGGTCCAGCACGGCTTCGAGCGATTCCTTCACGGCCGTCGGGCTGCCGGGCAAGTTGAGTATCAGCGTGCGGCCGCGCAGGCCGCAGACGCCGCGCGACAATACGGCCTTCTTCGTTTTTTTAAGACCCTCGGCGCGCATCAGCTCGGGCAGGCCGGGCACGGCGCGCTCTATGACGGCCAGCGTGGCTTCCGGCATCACGTCGCGCGGTCCGAAGCCGGTGCCGCCGGTGGTGACGACCAGGTCCGCCTTGAGCGCGTCGCAGTAATGGACGAGTTTAGCCTTTATGGCCCCGATATCGTCGGGGACTATGTCGTAGGCCGCGACTTCGGCTCCGACGGCGCGGACCAGTTCCGATACGAGCGGCCCGCTGGCGTCCTCCGCCTCGCCGCGCGAGCACCTGTCGCTGGAGGTCAGCACCGCGAGCTTAAATTTTTTCAAGAGTATCCCCCACGGCTATCTCTCCGCTCTCCATTACCTCGGCGAAGATGCCCTTGCGGGGCATTATACAGTCGCCCACCTGATGGTAGATGGCGCAAGGGCTGTGGCATTCCTTGCCGATCTTTGAAATACGCAGCACGGCCTTGGGACCGGCCCTGAGGCGGTCGCCTATTTTCAGCGCCGACAGGTCCAGGCCCTCGGTGGTTATGTTCTCGGCGTATACGCCGGGGCGTATCTCCACGCTCGCGCCTTTGGCCTTGGCGTCGGCGATCTGGCCGCGTATGCTCTCTATGTCTAGCAGGCTGACCTGCCTTATATCGGTGCCGGCGTGGGCGTCGCGGTCGATGCCCAGCCCCTTGAGCAGCAGGGCCTTGTCGGCGCGCGACTTGGGCACGCCCTTGGCCTTGCTGATATTTATCGAGTGAATCCGTCCCATCAGCGTTTATAATGCCCGCTCTTGCCGCCCTTTTTCTCTAGCAGGAAGATATCGCCTATCGCCAGGTCCTGCGCGAACATCTTGCACATGTCGTAGATGGTCAGCGCCGCAGTCGAAGCGGCGACCAGCGCCTCCATCTCCACGCCGGTCTTGCCGGTGCAGCGCGCCTCGGCCGTTATCAGGACGCCGGCCTTCTCCACCTTGAAATCCACACCGACGTAGTTGAGCGGCAGATTGTGGCAGAGCGGTATTATGCCCGCCGTGTTCTTGGCCGCCAGTATCCCCGCGAAGCGGGCCGCCTCCAGGACATTGCCCTTGGGGAGTTTCCCGGCCTTTATAAGGGCGACTATTTCGGGGGTAAGCTTTATGTATGCCTGCGCGCGGGCGGCGCGACGGGTGTCTTTTTTGGAGCCGACGTCTATCATAAGGGCCTTTATCCGCCTATGCTGCTCATCTCTATGTGGCCTGCGCCGGGAGTGTCCTTGCGGTGATTAGATTTTACTAAAAATATCTTTTTTATATAGGAGGCCAGCGCTTCCTCCGGCGCGCCGCGGCGCAGCAGGTCCTTGAGGTCGTGCGTGACGCCGGAGAAAAGGCAGGGATACACCTTGCCGGTGCAGTCCATGCGCACCCGGTTGCAGGCCCCGCAGAAATAGTCGCTGCGTCCGCTGATGAAGCCTATCCTGCCGGCCGCGCCGCGCAGCTTATAGACGCGCGCCGGGCCATCGGCGGCCGACGGGACCACCGCCTCCAGCGGCCCCAGCGCGTCCTCTATGCGCCGCCGCGTCTCCGCGGTGGGGACCAGCGCGTCTCCCAGCCTGGCGGCCCGCTCGTTCGTCGCGTAGAATTCGATGAACCGCACGGCCAGCGGCCGGTCCAGCGTCAACCGGGCGAAATCGGCGGCTTCGGCGTCGTTGAGCCGCCGCATAAGGACGACATTAAGTTTGACGCCGCGCGGCCACATCTCCAGCGCAGCCTCCACGCCGCGCCAGACCCGGCCGAAAGCGTCGGCTCCGGTTATCTTCCCGAAAGTCTCTTTTTTCAGCGAATCCAGGCTGATGTTCACCCGGTCGAGCCCCGCCTCGCGCAGCGGCGCCGCCAGCTCCGCCAGCAGCATGCCGTTGGTGGTCAGCGCCAGCTCCTCCAGCCCCGGGACTCCCCTCAGCATCCGCAAAAGGCCCACGATGTTCTTCTTTACCAGCGGCTCGCCGCCGGTAAGGCGCACCTTGCGCACGCCGGCCTTCACGAAGGCGGCGACGGCGCGGGCGATCTCCTCGTGGCGCAGCAGGTCCTCGTGGCGGAGGGACCCATTCTTCTCCAGCGGGGTGCAGTAGACGCAGTTGAGATTGCACCTGTCGGTCAGCGACAGGCGCAGGTAGTCTATGCCTATTCCCATGTCAGAAATTTCGCCTTGCCGCCTTTTTTCACCGAACCGCCCTCGGGCACGGCCGCGAAGGCCCGCGCCCCGGCCAGCGCCAGTATGTCGGCCGAGCCGCTGTGGTCCAGCGGCGAGAGTAAGTGTTGCGCGCGCGTATTTACCCGCGAGAGCACCATGGCGCGGCGCGGCGTACGCGGGTCGAATTTGACCGCGCAGGTCCCGTCCCGGAATCCGGGCCCGTGGTCCGGCCGCCCGGCCATCTTCCTTATCGCGGGGCCGATATAGGCCAGGTAGGCCAGGAAATTGGCCAGCGGATTGCCGGGCACGCCGAAGACCAGCCTGCGGCCCGTCACCCCGAAGAACATCGGCTTGCCGGGCCGCACGCGGACATTGTGGAATACTTTCTTAACCCCGAGGGACTTGAGTATGCCGGGCACCAGGTCATAGTCGCCCATCGAGACGCCGCCGGAGATAATCACGATATCGGACTTGAGGGCCCGCGCCAGCGCGGCCCTGAGTTTGCGCGGCTCGTCGCGCACTATCTCCGGCTCGGCGCTCACGCCGTCCCGGCGCAGTAGGGCCGCGAGCATCGGGCCATTGCTGTTGTAGATGCCGAACTTCGGCCGCCGGACGCCGGGCGGCACCAGTTCGCCGCCGGTATTGACTAGAGCCACGGACGGCAGGGCGCCGCAGAGCAGCCGCGCGCGGCCCGCCGCGGCCAGGACGGCGATATGCTGCGGGCCTATGACGGTGCCGCGGCGCAGCACGACCTGTCCTTTCTGTATATCCTCGCCGCGGCGGGCGATGTTCTCCCCCCGCTTTATGCCGCGGCCGAAAACGACGGCCCCGTTTTTCTCCGACGAGAACTCCACCATCATGACGGCGTCGGCGCCGGCCGGCACCGGAGCGCCCGTCATTATCTTCACGCATTCGCCGGACCGCAGGGTCCCGGCGAAACACTCGCCGGCCTGTATCAGTCCGGGGCGGCGGCGCAACGCGCGCCCCCGCGCCAGGTCGGCCGCGCGCAGGGCCCAGCCGTCAACGGCGCTCTTGTCGAAAGGCGGCATCTCCACCGCCGAGCGCACAACTTCCGCCGCCGTCCGGCCGGCGGCCTCTTCCATCCGCACGCTTTCGGGCGGCAGCGGCCGGGCTTTGGCGAGGACGGACTTTATGGCTTCTTCGAAAGTGATCATTTCGCTATCTCCTGATAAGGTGGGCGGCCACGGCCTTGAACGAGGCGTATACCTCCAGCCCGGGCTTGAGGCCCAGGCCGTCCACCAGTTGCTTGGTCACGGCCGCCTGCAGCGGGAAACCGCAGTCCAGCTCCACCCGGTACTCCAGCCCCCAGGGCTCCACCGAAATTATACGGGCCGGGAAATTATTGCGCCGGCCGCCGGCGTCGGCATTGAGCGAGACGCTGACGTCCTCGGGCCGCAGGCAGAAGAAGACGCTGTCGCCAGGCTCGCAGTCAGAGACCGACATCAGCGTGCGCCCGGCGGCTTCCACCGCGCAGAGATTGTCGCGCCGCGAGGCCACCCGGCCCGGCACCACCGTCTCCACGCCGACGAAATCGGCCACCGCCTTCGACGCGGGCCGGGAGAAGATCTCCTGCGGCTCGCCCTGCTGCAGCAGCCTGCCGTCCATCATGACGGCCAGCCGGTCGGCCAGCCGCAGCGCGCCCTCCTGGTGCTGCGTGACCAGCACGGCGGCAGCCCCGGTCTCCTTCACCACGCGGCGCAGGTCGCGCGAGATCTCGTCGCGCACCCGCTCGTCGAGATTCCCGAAGGGCTCGTCGAGCAGCAACAGCCGCGGGCCCGTGACGAAGGCCCGGGCCAGCGCGGTACGGTGCGATTCGCCCTGCGAGAGCGTGCGCGCGTCGCGGCCGCGCAGGTGCCCGACGCGGAACAGCGCCAGCGCGGCCTCCACGGCCGCGGGATCGCGCCGGCCGCGCAGACGCAGCGGCAGGGCGACATTGTCGGCGACGGTGCCGGAGGTAAGGTAAGGCTGGGAGAACACCACCGACATGGCCCGCCGCAGTTCCAGCCTGCCGCCGCCGCTGAAAGCGTCGCGGCCCATCAGAGAAAGCGAACCCGCGGCCGGCTCGCCCAGCAGGGCCAGCGCGTCGAGCAGAGTGGTCTTGCCGGCGCCGTTGGGCCCTATCACGGCGAAGAGCTCGCCGCGCCGCACATCCAGCGAGTCCACCTCCAGGCTGAACCCGGTATCGTGGGAGAGCCTGAGCCCGCGCAGGCGTATCATCGGGCTATCACCTTGTTCTGCTGTATCAGGGTAAGCGCCAGGTTCACGGCGAAGCCCAGGGCGAGCAGGACCAGCCCTATGGCTATGGCCATGTCGAAATTGCCCATCTGCGTTTCCATCACGGTGGCCGTGGTCAGCATACGGGTCTGGTGGCGTATATTGCCGCCCACTATCATCACCGCGCCCACCTCGGCCACCAGCCGGCCGAAGCCGGCTATGACGGCCGCGACCATGGTCAGCCGCAGCTCTTTCAGGCAGATAACTATCGCCTGCCATTCGGTGGCGCCCAGCGCCAGCATCTGCCGGTAGAAACGCCGGTCCACGCCCTGCATGGCCGAAATGGTCAGCGCGGTGATTATCGGCAGGGCGATGATGACCTGCGCCAGTATCATGCCCTTGGGCGTATAGAGCCAGTTGAGGAAGCCCAGCGGCCCGCTGCGCGCTAGGAAAAGCATGACGACAAGCCCCGCCACCACGGGCGGCAGGCCCATGCCGGTATTGACCAGCGCTATCAGCAGTTTCTTGAGCGGGAACCTTTTGACGGCTATCCAGGCGCCCAGCGGCACGCCGGCCAGCACCGCGAAAGCAGTGGCCAGCAGCGACACCGTCAGCGACAACCGGGCGATGGAGAATATCTCCGGGTTCCCGCTGAGTATCAGCCCTACGGCTTTCCTGAAACCTTCTATTATGAATTCCATGGAGCGCCGTTTTATAACTGTAAAAACCATTTCGCCGGCAGGTCCCCGCCGGGCGAGGATAAATCCCAGCGGAAGAGAGGCTCGCCGCACCTGTCGGCGCCGAATTTCTCCGTTATGGCGCGGGAGCGTTCCGAGAGAACGAAAGAATAGAAAGCCCGCGCCCCGGCCGCGTTTACTTTGGGGAACTTCTCCGGGTTCGCCAGTATCAGGCTGTAGCGGTTGAGCAGGGCAGGATCGCCCTCGTGGACGACGGCCAGCGACAGGTTCCCGCGCATGGACAGCCAGGTGGAGCGGTCGGCCAGCACATAGGCCATCTTCTCCGCGGCGATGGACAGCGTGCCGGCCATGCCCTGCCCCGCCTCCAGGTAGCCCGGCCAGGACGGATTCACGCCGGCGGCTTCCCACACTTTCATCTCTTTTACATGCGTGCCGCTCTTGTCGGCGCGTGAAATGAACGCCGCCCCGGCCGCGGCTATTTTTTTGAAAGCCGCGGCGGCCGTCTTGACGCCCCCGGCCCCGGCCGGATCGGCGGCGGGACCGAGCAGGACGAAATCATTGTAGAGGAAAGTGACGCGGTCCGTTCCATAGCCTTCCGCCATCAACTTCTCCTCGGCGTCGGGGCTGTGCACCCAGAGCAGGTCCGCCTCGCCGGTGCGCCCCAGTTGCATGGCCTGCCCAGAGCCTACCGCTATCGCCTGAACTGTGTATTTGCCGCCCTTATGGAACTCCTCCGTCAGCGCGTCCAGCAGACCGCTGTCGCGCACGCTTGTCGTAGTGGCCAGCCGCACCACGCCGGCCGGTTCCGCCGTCTTTGCACAGCCGGCGGCCAGGGCCGCGCTCACGGCGATGACCAGATATATCGTTCTCTTCACGGTTTATCCTCCCGGGCGGCCTCGGCCGCAGGGCCGCGAGATCTCTCCCCGGCCCCCCGCACGCTCCTGTCCACGACGGAGTCGGCCGCGGAGACCAGCGAGAAGCGCCGAAATCCCGCGCCGGTATGCCCATCCGGGCCAGCGCGTCCTTTAAAAAAGGACGGGCGGCTTAGTGCTTGCCGGTGCTGCCGAAGCCGCCCGCGCCGCGGGCGGTCTCCGCCAGTTCCTTCGCTGCGGTGAAACAAGCGTATTCCACCTTGTTGAAGACCATCTGGGCCACCTTCTCGCCCTTCTTGATCTCGTAAGGGGTTTTCGGGTCCAGGTTTATCAGTATGACGCCGACCTCGCCGCGGTACGGGGCGTCCACCGTGCCGGGGGTGTTGAGCACCGTGAGCCCGTGCTTGAGGGCCAGGCCAGATTTGGGCCGAACCTGTCCTTCGTAGCCGTGCGGTATGGCCATCCTGAGGCCGGTGGGAATCAGGGCGCGCTCGCCGGGCTGGAGGACCTTGTCCACCGCGGAGTAGAGGTCCACGCCGGCGTCCCCCTCGTGGGCGTAGGCCGGGGTCTTCACGTCGGCGGCCAGTTTCTGAACGGCGATTTCGAGTTTAGACATATCTTTAGCCTCTCACTTCAGTCTTGGGTAATATCTTAACGACTTCGGCGTGTATGTCCCGCAGCAGTTGCGGCGGGGTCTCGGGGAAAGATTCCAGCCCCGGGTCCAGCAGGCCGTTCTTGCGCGGGACGAACTTTTGTACGAAATACCTGTGATACCTGGAGCCGGTGTTCCCCGCTATGAGTTCCGCCGTCTCTTTCATCTCCGTGACGGTCAAAAAAGAGATTCCCGCGTCCCTGACGACCGGCGATACGGTGGTGCGGAACTCGTATTCGGGAAAGGCCGCGGCGAGCCGCACGCTCTCTTTTATCCGCTCCGCGTAACCCGTGACTCCGGCAGTGGCCGCCCATAGCCGCTCGGGGCCTTTGACGTCCATCGCGACATAATCCACCAGTTTATCCGACAGGAGGCGCGACAGGACCTCCGGCGAACTGCCGTTGGTATCCAGCTTAACTTGCAGGCCCCGGGCCTTTATCTCTTTCATGAACGCTATCAGGTCCGGCTGAAGGGTCGGTTCCCCGCCGCAGACGGTGACGCCGTTGACCCAGTCCTTGACGGTAGCGAGGTAGTCGAAGAAGTCCTCCTCGTTCACCGGCGGCATACCGCCGTCCACCAGCGGCTTGGCGTGGCAGTGCGGACAGCGGTAATTGCAGCCTGGCGTGAACGCGACGGCGGCTATCCTGCCCGGATAGTCTATCAAGTTGAATTCCAGCGCCGCGCCTATTTTCATCTCATTTCCAAAAGGAAAGCGCCCCGGCGAGTACGGCCCGGAGCGCCGCCGTACGGCTCAAGCCGTCTTGACCGTGTAGGCCTCTTCGACCATCTTGTGGTACTCGACTTCCTTGCGGCGCACCGGCTTGCCGCGCTTGAACTCCAGCTCGTAGCGGCTGGTGGCGCCGTTGTTCTTGACGAGCACGGTAGGGATCGGATCGAGCGGCACGTTCCACTTGGCCGCGGCGATGCGGCTCTCGGTCTTCGTGAGGTCATGGAACTCCACCGGGATCTCCATACCGTTGTCCTTGAGCGCCTTGGTCAGCGAGGTCTTGGCCTCCTCGCAGGTCACGCAGCCGGGCTTGCCGAACACCATGATCTTCTTGGAGTCGTCTTTCTCGTGCAGCCACTTCACGCCGGGCGCGAAGCTGGCGTAGCGGGGCGCCACCCTCTCGCGGGCGGCGCTGATGGCCAGTTGCGAGTCGTTCCAGCCGGGGAGGTTGGAGAAGTAGCCGACTATCTTGGTGCGCTTGGTCATGTCCGCCGAGCCGCATTTGCCGCACCTGTCCTTGAAGCCGAAGTAGTTGGTGTGGCAGCCGTTGCAGTGCGTGAACTCCGGCGAGACGGTTATCTGCGAAGCCCGGGTGTTGCGGTAGGCTTTCTCGATCAGCGTCCCGATGGACTCGGCCGGGATCTGCGACTCGCCGCAGTAGACGTGGATGATGGAGCCGGACTCTATCATCTCGTGGAACTTGGACTGCAGCTCGATGCGGTCCACGATGGAGACGTCGGCGCCGGGGTTGAGGTGTATGGAGTTGGTGTAGTAGGGGGCCTTCTCCAGGTCGCCCTTGACCACTTTCTTCGCCTCGGGGAAGCGCGCCATGTCGCCCTTGGCCAGCTTCTGGGTCGCGCTCTCGGCCGGGGTCTCTTCCAGCGTGATCTTGAGGCCGTGCTTCGCGCGCAGCTCGCCGATCTTGTTGTACATGAAGTCGATGACCTGGAGGCCGGTCTCGTAGGCGTCCTTGCTCTCGTGGAGTTCCTTACCGGTCAGGTACTGCACCGCCTCGTTGAGGCCGATGAGCCCCATGATATAGGTGGCTTTCTTAAGGTCGACGTAAGGGGTGCCGTCGTCCGAGGGCAGGCCCAGCGAGCGCAGCGGGCTGCCGTCGGTGTCGAGCAGCATCTGCGTATAGACCCGCTTTTCCAGGTGGGCGCGCATCGCGATGTCCATCGCCATCCCTATCTGGTCCAGCGTGCCCTGCAGCGTCTTGCCCCTGAAGGCGGCCTGCGGCAGGTTGATGGTTACGTTCTGGAAGCCGGTGAAGCGGATACGCTCGGGGCGCTTGAGCAGATCGGCGTCGGTGACTTTTTCCTTGAGGCGGCAGCACTGCGCCAGCGTCGCGCCCGCGCCGTCGCGGTCGAACATGAAGTATGTGGAACCGTTCTTGGCCGCCAGGCGGCAGCCGTAGTCGTAGACCTCGCGCTCGCCGGGGTCGGTCAGCGCCTCGTTATTGACGTGCAGGTCGCACTTGGGGAAGGCGAACTGTATGCCGTATTTATCGCCGTCCTCCCACACCTTCATCAGCTCTATGGCGAACTCCTGCGAGGTCTTCACCATGCGGGGGTCGCCGTAGGTGACGAACTTGCGGCCGTCGCCGGGGTGCACGACGTCGCCGTTGCGGCTGTCGCCCTCTGCGCCCTTGAAGCGGGGAGCGTCGTCCACCATCTCCACGCGGCCGTTGGCGTCCTCGAGCATATATTTGCCGCCGGGGCCCAGCGCCGGCACGTTATGCATGTACTGCGGCACGCCGGCGTGGATGTTGAAGTCGATGAACAGCGTCTGGCCGCCGCGGCTGAACGCGTTCTGGCTGGCGGAGAAGATGAGGTTCTGCGCTATCTGGCGCATCTCGCCGCGCGAGAGTTTGCGCAGCTCGCGGGTCTCGCCGGTTTTCTTGAAGTAGGGCACGGCGGTGCCGTCGGTGTAGCTGATAGTGCCGGCCTCCACCATGGCGTCGAGCTCGGCCCGCTTCAGTTTGACGGGCTTGCCCTCCAGCTCGCCCTCTATGAGCACCTCGGGGGTGTTGAGCATGGGGGCGTAGAGTATATTAAGGAAGCCGAAGCCGAGCGCCCCGGCGTAGCGGCTCTGCATCGAGGCCAGGAAGGTCTGGATATGGCCGTTGAGGACCATAGCGGACTTTGCCGGGTGGCTCTTGTTCTGGAGGTTGGCGACGATCTTGTCCAGGCCGTACTTCTTGATGTACTCGACGGAGTGGCTGGAGCAGTAGACGCGCTGGGGATAGCCCAGGTCGTGAATGTGAACCGTGCCGTTATTGTGGGCCTCGGCGACTTCCTCGCTGAACACCTTGCGCAGATTGTACTGCTTGAGGACGTATTCGGCGACGCCGAGGTTGACGGCCTCGGGGTTGTTGGAGGTGATATTGCTGTTCTCCTTGCTGTTGCCGACGACCAGCGATTCCAGGGTGGAGATGGGCATGGCCAGCGCGCTGTTCTTGAGCGGTATGCCCATCATCGAGAGGTGCGACTCGGATATGCGGCGCAGGAACTGCGTGTCGAAGGACTTGGTGCCGTACTTCTCGCTAAGCTCGTAGGCATTGTTTTCGGTCTCCTTGGCGATCATCGCGGCCAGGTCCGGGGTCAGGGCGTACTCCTTCTCCAGCGCCTGGGCGAGCTTGGTCCGGTCGAAGGGCTCGATGGTCTCGTTGGTGATGCTCTGCACCAGGAGCATCTGGTCGGTGATGTCGGCCTTGGCGCCCTTTTTCTTGACGGTCAGGCCGCTGCGGCGCACCCGGCCGCGGTCCAGGGAATAGGACTCGAACTTGTCGGCGGTGCGGTCGAAGCCTTTCTCGCGCAGGACGGTCACGCACATGGCGTTGCTGTCGTCCACGGTGGGGATGCGGTTCTTGAGGGTGAAATCGTTGTTGAGGCGGCGGGCCACCTCGTTGGCGACGTCGACGGCCTTCTCCTCGTCGCGGCCCCCCAGCGTGTAGGCGGCTTTGTAAATGGCGGTCTTGATCTTCTCAAGGTTGAAAGGAGCCACCTTGCCGTCGCGTTTCTTTATGACTTTGGGGAAAAATTCGTTCATCTCGTTCACTCCTCTTTATTTCTTTATGGACTTGATCTCTTTCTCGAAATCCCTCACGTCCTCAAAGTCCTTGTAAATGGACGCGAAACGGATATATGCGATCTTGTCGAGCCGCTTGAGCGCGCGGGCGACGAGCTCCCCGATGGTGCCGCTGGGGATCTCGCTCTTGTCCTCGCTCCTCAGGCTGGCCTCTATGTTCCTGCCTGCCTCCTCCATTTTCTCCACGCTTACCTCCCGCTTCTGGCAGGACTTGACGATGCCGCTCATGAGCTTCTCGCGCGAGAAAGGCTCCCGCCGGCCGTCCTTCTTGATGACGACCAGAGGGTGCTGCTCCATCCTCTCGTAGGTGGTGAAGCGCTTCTCGCACTTTTCGCATTCCCTGCGGCGCCTGATCTCCAGGCCGTCCGAGGAATCGCGGCTGTCGGTGACTTTCGTGTCTTCCTCGCCACAGAACGGGCATTTCATCCGTCAAATCTCCTGTTTTTCGGGCCGACGAGGGCCCTGCGGGGGCGCCTTGCCTATACTATCCTCGGCGCCCGCGGCCTACCATACGTTGTGGTTCTCACTCCCCCCACCACTATTAGTAGTAGCGCGGATATTTTAACACCAAACCGCGGAACTGTCAAATTTTCATTGGGAAACGGCTTCTTGACATCCCCCCGCGATTTTGTAAGATAGTTTAAAAGAGGTACTGAAATGACCCTGAAATCACACGCCGAAAGACCCGCCAACGAACCTAATTTATCCTGCGCGCCGGGCAGCCCGGAGCGGGCCGCGCTGAAGGCAAAACTGGCCGAAATGAAAGCCGCTCCGGCGGAAGTCCCGCTTTTCATAGGCGGCAGGGAGATACGCACGGGACGCACCGCCGCCATAAAGGCGCCGCACGACCACAAACTGGAACTCGGCCGCTATCACCGCGCCTCGGCCGCCGAGGTGGACGCGGCCATAGAGGCCGCCGTCGCAGCCCGTCGGACCTGGGGGACGATGCCCTGGCGGGAGCGGGCGGACATCTTCCTGCGCGCCGCGGACCTGCTGGCCGGCCCCCGGCGCCATACGCTGACGGCAGCGACCATGCTCTGCACCTCCAAGTCGCTGCAGCAGGCCGAGGCGGATACGGCAGAACTAGCAGACCTTTTCCGCTTCAACGCCTGGTACGCCTCCCGGCTCTGGGCGGAGCAGCCCTCGCAGGCCGCAGGAGAGCGCAACCGGCTCGAATACAGGCCGCTGGAGAACTTCGTCTACGCTGTCACCCCGTTCAACTTCACCTCCATCGCCGGCAACCTGCCTTCGGCCCCGGCGCTGATGGGCAACCCCGTCATCTGGAAACCCGCCTCCAACGCCATGCTGCCGGCCCATTACCTAATGGCGCTCTGGCGCGAGGCGGGCCTGCCCGACGGAGTCATCAACATAGTCCCGGGCCCCGCCGGCGAGATAGGCAACCGCGTCATTGAGAGCGAACATTTCGCGGGGCTCAACTTCACGGGCTCCACGCCGGTGTTCAACGGCATGTGGTCGGCCATAGTGCGCAATCTCTTCGCTTATAAGTGCTACCCGCGCATCGTAGGAGAGACCGGCGGCAAGTGCTTCATCTTCGCCCACGCCTCCTGCGACCCGGCCGCGCTCAAGACCGCTATGATACGAGGGGCTTTCGAGCACCAGGGCCAGAAATGCGCCTCGGCCTCGCGCGCCTATATTCCGAAACCGCTCTGGGAATCGATAAAGAAGGACCTGGCAGCGGAGATAGACGGGATAAAGATGGGTCCGCCGGAGGACTTCTCCTGCTTCATGAACGCAGTCATCGACAAGATGGCCTACGATAATATTAAGGGATATATAGATCAGGTTAAGAAGTCGGGCACGGCCAGGATACTGGCCGGCGGCCAGTGCGACGAGCGGCAGGGCTATTTCATCCGGCCCACGCTGGTGGAGACCTCCGACCCCATGTTCAAGACCATGCAGGAGGAGATCTTCGGGCCGGTACTGACGGTCTATCCTTACGAGGAGGCGGACCTGGACAGGACGCTGGACATCTGCGACTCAACCTCCCCCTACGCCCTGACCGGTTCTATCTTCGCGCGCGACGAGGCGTTCATAGAGAAAGCCTCAAAGGCGCTGGAGAACGCGGCCGGTAATTTCTACATAAACGACAAGCCCACCGGCGCCGTGATGGACCGCCAGCCTTTCGGCGGCGGCAGGGCGTCGGGCACCAACGACAAGGTGGGCTGGCACCACAGCCTCCTGCGCTGGACCTCGGTCCGCACCGTCAAGGAGAACCTCTCCCCCCCTACCGACTACCGCTACCCCTCCATGTCGGAAGAATAAGCACGGAATAACTGTTCCGGGGGAGGCGTGCCCTCACCTCGCAAAAACAGAGTCGCGCACACCGTGCGCGCCCTTCCCGTTCTCGCCGCTCGCGCTCGTCCGCATCCTCGAGATGCGGAGGCGCATACGAGCGCGTCTTTGCATAGTGATGCCCCGTCAGCCCCCGGAATAGCTCTTCCTTATATAGAGCAAAGACCCCGGAAGGAGGGCTTCCGGGGTCTTTCGCTGGGGGCTAAAGTTAGTCGACGCCGCGCTTGCTAAGCATTGGTCTTGGGGACTATGCTTTGGGGGTTTGGGGGTTAGGGGGGCGCAAACGCGGCGCCGAGATCTGTGTTGCCTGACTAGGCAGTTTAAGTTTTAAAGAGCTGGATGCCTGACTAAGCCGTAGATCCTACATGGATAGTATACAACCATCCGCTCAAATAAAACTCAAATCCGTCTCAATTCTTGCTGCCGCGTTTTTTGAGGCCCGCGGGCAGATCATAAAGCTTGTCGCTTATGGCCGCGGCCTTCTTTACCGCCGAGATTATGCTCATCATCTCCTCTTTGCCCGCCGCTTCGGGCTTGAGACTCTCATATACCAGCGTGGCGTAGCCGTCTATGGCGGCCAGGACATTGTTGAAATCGTGCGCCACGCCGCCGGCAAGGTTAGAAACCAGCTCCCCCGCCTTCTTATGGACCAACTCGGCCTCCATGGCCCGCACCCTGGTCACGTCCCTGGCTATGCCCAGCATGCCGGTGATGTCGCCGTAAACATTGCGCAGAGGGACCTTGACCGCGTTGTAGACGCGCGTCTCGCCGTCCGCGGCGGTGCGCGAGTTGTCTGAAACTATGGTCTCGCCGGCCTTGAGCACCCGCTCGTCCTGCCGCCGGCACTCCTCCGCCTCGGACTTTTTTAAGAAATCGAAGTCGGTAAGCCCGGCTATCTTTTCGGCGGGCAGCCCCAGCGCTTCGGCGCAGGCCTTGTTGACGCGGACAAACCGTCCGGAGAGGTCCTTTATGAAGACGGCGTCGGTGGCGTTGTCGAAGATCGTGCGCAGCGTCTCGGCGCTGTCGCGCAGCTCCCGCTCCAGCTCGCGCCGGTCGCTGACGTCGCGTATTATGCCCGTTATCGAGACCGGACGCCCGTTCTTGAACACCACGCCGCTTTTCTGCTCCGCGTAAAAATAGGTGCCGTCCTTGCGGCGGGCCCGGTAGGGGATGAGCGGCAGCGTCCGCCCGGTGCTGAAAGCGTTGCGGAGAGCTTTCGCCGTATCCTCCCTGTCTTCGGGGTGGGCGAACAGGCTGATGTGGCGGCCGATTATGTCGCCCTGGGAATAGCCGTAGCGGCGCACCTGCGGGCTTATGTAAGTGACGCGCCCCAGCGGGTCGATGGAGTAGATTATGTCGCGGCCGGAATTCACCAGCGTGCGGTAGGTCTCCTCGGACTGGCGCAGTTCGTCCTCCACCGCGCAGCGCGCGTCGGCCAGCGCCAGCAGGCCGGTAAAGGCGCGCATAGCCTCCTTCTCCTGCGAAGTTGCCCGCATGCAGCAAAGGGCCAGCGTTATCACGGAGGGGCCGCCGGGCGGGGAGGATACGGCGAAGAAGGGGACGGTCTCCAATCGGAAAGCGGCGCCGCCGGCCGGCACACGGCCGCGCCAGGCCTGGAAAGCGCGCCTGGCCCCGGCGGGGACGCCCGGCGAATACAGGCCGGCGTGGGCGCCGCCGTCTATCCTGACCAGCAGGCGGCCGGGACCGAAAAGTTCCCCGGAGATCTTCAGCAACGTACCGGCAAGTTCCGGAGGCGGCGGACAGGGAGTATGGAGCGCGGCCCGGGAAAAGGCCAGCAATGCGTCGGAAAAAGAGGTCTTCTTCATTGCAGGCGGTAGCCGTGGCCGGTGACCTTCACTATCCTTTTGGCGACTGCCGGTCCCAGCTTGCGGCGCAGGCTGGAGATATGGGATTCGACGGTATGCGGGTCGTTGTACTCGGCGGGATCGTAGCCCCAGACGGTCTCGAGCAGAAAAGGCACGCTCAGGAGCCGCCCCTCCCTCATTATCAGCAGCGTCAGCAGGTCGAATTCCTTGCGGGTGAGCTTCACGGCCTTACTCCCGGCCTTCACGGCGCGCGCCGAAGGGTCGATGGTCAGGCCCATCCTCTCTATCAGTTCGTGTTTCTCGTCGCAGGCCTTGAACCGGCGTATGGCGGCCTTTACCTTGGCCAGCATGACGGGATAGGAGAAAGGCTTGGTCAGGTAGTCGTCGGCGCCCTTGCCGTAGCCCTGCAGCTGGTCGCGCTCGGACGTGCGTTTGCCGGACATCATTATTACGGGTGTCTCGGAGAGAGTACGGGAATTTTTTATCTTGTCGCATAAGTCGAACCCGTCGCCGCCGGGCATCTCGGCGTCGGTAAGGACCAGCGCCGGCCGGGCCTTGTGGGCGGCGTCCAGCGCGGCCTTGGACCCGTGGCGGACGGTCACGGCGAAGCCGTGGCTCTCCAGGTAGCGCCGAAGGGCTCCGGCAAAATCCTTCTCGTCATCCACTATGAGTACGCGGCAAGGCATAATGCTTCCACCTCCCTAATCCCCGCTAAAATGATAACATAGAAAGACGGATTTTTGAAAATTATTTGAGCGCGTCCGCCAGATGCCCGTCCCGAAAATACAATTCCTGAAAGGCGTGGGCCCCAAAAGGGCCGCCCTGCTCGCCGGACTGGAGATCTTCTCCCCCGCCGGCCTGCTGGCCTATTACCCGCGGGCCTGGCAGGACCGCCGCCTCCCGGGCGACGCGGAGAAAGGGCCGCCGCTGGAGGAGATACTGGTCTTCCGCGGCAAGGTGCTCTCCGCCCGCGAGGTCCGCACCTCAAAGGCGCTGGTCATCTTCAAGGCCGTCCTATCCAACGGCAAATACGAAGTGGAAGCCTCCTGGTTCAAGCGCTTCAGCTGGCGCTACGACGTCTTCGCATCACTGAAAAAAGAGGTGCGCGAGGGCGCGGAGATCTGGATAGTCGGACGGCCGGAGGACGAGCTTTTCCCCGGGAGAATACGGGTGGAGGAACATTACCCGGCGGGGCCGGCCGCCGAGGCGGCGCATGTCGGGCGCATAGTCCCCGTTTACCCGCTGACCGAGGGCCTCAGCGGCCGCTTCATGCGCGAGGCGATGCTCTCCGCGCTGGCGGAGCACGGCGGCGCCGGGCCCGAATGCCTCCCGGACGGACTCCGCGCGCGCAGGGCCCTGGCCTCGGCCGCCCAGGCCGAGCGCGGCATACATTTCCCCCGCTCGCTTTTCGAGCTGGAGGCCGCACGGAAGCGCCTGGCCTACGAGGAGCTGTTCCTGATGGCGCTTGCCTGGGGCATAAAGCGCCGCCAACTCCGCGCCGTAGAAAAAGAGCACCGCTACCAGCTCAGGCGCCATCTCCTGACGCCTTTCCGGGAAGCCCTCTCTTTCGAATTCACCCCGTCCCAGAAGAAGGTCATAAACGAGATCTTCGAAGATATGCTCGCGCCGCGGCCGATGGCCCGGCTGCTGCAGGGCGACGTGGGCTCCGGCAAGACGGTAGTGGCGCTGAGCGCCTTGCTGCTGGCCGCCGAGAACGGCCGCCAGGGCCTGTTCATGGCGCCTACCGAAATACTGGCCGAACAGCACGCCCTGACCTTCGAGCGGCTGCTCAAAGGTCTGCCGGTGCGCTGGGCGCTGCTGACCTCGTCGGTAAAAGGCCCGGCCCGCAAGAAAATACTAGAGGACGCCGCCGAGGGCCGGCTGGACATACTCATCGGCACCCACGCCCTTATAGAGGAGAGCGTCAGGCTCAGGACGCCCGGCCTGGTCGTAGTGGACGAACAGCACCGCTTCGGCGTGCGGCAGCGCGCGGCGCTGCGCGCCAAGGGCGACCGCAGCGACGCGCTCATCATGACCGCCACGCCCATCCCACGCACGCTGGCGCTGGCGCTTTACGGAGACCTGGACGTCTCCACGCTCACGGATATGCCGCCGGGCCGCAAGCCGGTGCGCACCGAGAGCCTCGGCGAGGAAAAGGCCTTCCGGGAAGCCCGGCTGGCCGCCTCGGTCGGCAGGCAGGTATATGTCGTATATCCGCTTATAGAAGAAAGCGGCACCGCCGGCCTCAAGGCCGTCACGCTGGAGTTCGAGCGGCTGCGCGAAGTGTTCAAAGGTTATACGCTGGCCGCGCTGCACGGCCGCATGAAGCCGGAAGAGAAGCGGAAGGTAATGGAAGATTTCGCCGCCGGGCGCACCCGCGTCCTGGCCGCCACCCAGGTCATAGAGGTCGGCATAGACGTGCCCAACGCCACGGTGATGGTGATAAACAACGCCGAGCGCTTCGGCCTGTCCAGCCTGCACCAGCTGCGCGGCCGCGTGGGCCGCGGCGCGCACGAATCGCGCTGCCTGCTGGTGGCCGACCTGCGCGCCGCGGGCGCCCGCGAACGGATACAGGCGATGTGCGCCACCACCGACGGATTTATAATAAGCGAGAAGGACCTGTCCCTGCGCGGCGGCGGCGACCCGCTGGGCCTGCGCCAGCACGGCGAGCTGGACCTGCGCCTGGCCGACCTCTCGCGCGACTCGGCCCTGCTGCGCCATGCCGTCGAGGACCGCGACGCGGTCCT
>CAZVWK010000014.1:0-30784 GCA_964631475.1 uncultured Elusimicrobiaceae bacterium
TTTAGATGAGTTGACGAGCCCCAGTTGGGGAACATTTTAGATGAGTTGAAGCGCCCCTGATAAGAGCGCGGACAAAAATACTAGAATAGAGAGGGGAACGCTACCATGACGGTCAAAAAAGGGAAATGTCCATGAAAAAACAGCTGCTGGAGAAGATAGATTCCTACAGGGATTACGCGGTGGAGCTGCAGCGCGGTCTTACGGCGATACCGGCACTGGCTCCCTCCAGCGGCGGCGACGGCGAATACGACAAGGCCAAGTGGCTCGAAGGCGAGCTCAAAAAGCTCAAGTTCGACTCCGTCGAGTGGATAAACGCGCCGCAAAAAGAGGCCAAGAACGGGATCCGCCCCAATATCATCGCCCGCTACAAGGGCAAAAGTTCCGCTAAGACCATCTGGTTCATGAGCCACCTCGACATAGTCCCTCCCGGCGAGGCCAAGCTCTGGACCTCCGACCCCTATAAGCTGGAAGTTAGGGACGGCAGGCTGATCGGCCGCGGGGTCGAAGACAATCAGCAGGCCATAGCCTCCAGCCTCATGGTGGTCAAAGCCATGATGGAGCTCGATTACCGCCCTGCGTACGACATAGCGCTGCTGTTCTGCGCCGACGAAGAGACCGGCTCCGGCTTCGGAGCCGACTATATCTCCGAGAAGCGCCCCGATATTTTCGGGCGCGGCGACGTCTTCTTCGTGCCGGACTCGGGCGTAGACGACGGCTCGCTGATAGAAGTGGCCGAGAAATCCATACTCTGGATGAAGGTCGTCACCAAGGGCAAGCAGTGCCACGCCAGCCGCCCGAAACTGGGAATAAACGCGTTCAAGGCCGCCAGCGACCTGGTGACCCGGTATCAGAAACTTTACAAAAGGTTCCCGAAGAAGGACCGCCTCTACGAGCCGCCGATAAGCACCTTCGAGCCGACCAAGAAAGAGAACAATGTCCCCAACGTCAACACGCTGCCCGGCGAGGACGTCTTCTACATGGACTGCCGCGTCATGCCGTGCTACCAGCTCGCCGAGGTCAAGGCCGAGATGCGGCGCCTAGCCGACGAGGTGGAGGCGAAATACGGCGTCAAGATAGAGTTCGAGCCGCAGCAGGAATCGCAGGCCGCGCCCCCGACCGACCCCAAGGCGCCGATAGTGCTGGCGCTCAAGAAGGCCATCAAGGAAGTGCTGGGCGTGAAGCCCCGGGCTTACGGAATAGGCGGCGGCACGGTCGCGGCCTTCTTCCGCAGGCTGAACCTCCCGGTGGTGGTCTACTCCCGCCTCAACGAGAGCGCCCACATGCCCAACGAATACTGCGTCATCGACCACATGATGGGCGACGCCAAGGTCTTCGCCGTCACCACCCTGCTGCTCTGCAAGGAGAACTAAATGAGCGAGGTCTGGGACAAGAAGGATTACGTCGACCGCTACAACGACATCTACGCCCCCGGGGAGAAGGAACTGATGGCGGCGGCCGGCCTGCTGGAGCTCAACGCCGACGACGACCTGGCGGACTTCGGCTGCGGCAAGGGAGACTTCATCGCCTCCGCGCTCCGCATGGTCAGGTCAGCCGTGGGGGTGGATTCTTCCCCCCACCAGATAGACGAAGCCCGCCGACGCTTCAAGAACGAGCCGCATGTGGAGATACTGGAATCCTCGTTCCAGGACTTCGATCCGAAAGGCCGCTCCTTCACCAAGGCCTACTCCCGGGACGCGCTGCATCACATAAACGACGCGGAAAAAGTGACGTTCCTCGGGAAAGTCTCGGCGGCCATGAAGCCCGGCGGCCTTTTCCTGCTGGAGGACGCCGTTTTCGAGTTCCCGGCCGCCGACCTCGACGCGAACTGGGACGCGCTGATGGCCGAAGCCGAGAAATATTACGGCGATTCCTGGCAGACCAGGCGGGAAGAGGTGACCGGCTATATCCGCAACGAGTTCCCCACCGGGCTATCCGAGCTGAAAAAAATGGCGGAAGCGGCCGGGTTCAAGGTCCTGAAGGTCTCCCGCGACTGCATGTTCTTCCACTCGCTGCTGCTGGAAAAGGAATAAAGTCCCTTTTCCTGCCTGGGCCCAAAAGCGCCGCCGGTGGTGGACCTGATGGTGCGCAGCGGCCTGCGCGAGGCGATAGACATACCGATAACCGTGGCGAGCTACCAGAAGAACGGCCGCGTCACCGTCCTGCGGCCCGACCTGCTGCGCTGACCGATTACCCCCGACCCGCCCGCCGGCTTCCAGCCGGCCGGGGCAGTTGAACAGGCTGCCTCCCCCGTTTCCGCCATATCGTCAGCCGCCCACGTATCCGGGGGGAACTTTGTATAATTAGGCGCCGAAATCCCCCACCGGATGACCGGCCTGCTATGGAGGAAATAATGAACCTTTCCGCCCTGCTCCCGGGCCTGCTGATGCTGGCCGCGCCGCTGTCGGTCAAAGCCGCCGACACCAAGGCTCTCGGAAAAATGGGCGCCTCGGTCGAGACCGACCCCAAGTATCCGCCGGTGGTCTCCTATACTCTCAAGAACGGCCTCCGGCTGCTGATACTGGAAAAGAAATTCGCGCCGACGGTCTCCTTCGCCATGACCTTCAAGGTCGGCAATGTAGACTGCCCTTCGGGCAAGACCGGGCTGGCCCATGTGTTCGAGCATATGGCCTTCAAAGGCACCAGGACGATGAACACCAGGAACTACGCGAAGGAAAAAAAGGTCCTGGATAAAATTGAGACGACGGCCCGGGCCCTGATAGCCGAGGAATCCAAAGGCTCCGGGGCCGACAAGGCCAGGGTAGAAGCCCTTACCTCGCAACTTTCCGCCCTGGAGAAAGAGGCCGGGGAACTCTCCGTCTCCGGCGAGTTCACCAGCACCTACGAGAAACTCGGCGCCAACGGCATGAACGCGGCTACGACGGTGGACTACACGGTATACCAGGTCTCGCTGCCGGCCGACAGGGTGGAAGCCTGGATGATAATGGAGTCGGACAGGTTCAAAAACCCCGTCCTTCGCGAGTTCTACAAGGAGCGCAGCGTGATAATGGAAGAGCTGCGCATGAACGCGGCCAAGCCCGGCAGCGTGCTCTTCGAGAACCTCTCGGCGGCGGCCTTCAAGGCCCACCCCTACCACAATCCCACGATAGGCTGGATGGACGACCTGAAGAAACTGACGCGCACCGACGCGGAGGAGTTCTACGAACGGTTCTATGTCCCCAACAACGCCACTCTGGCCATAGTCGGCGACGTGGACGCGGCGAAAATCGTACGAATGACCGAAAAATATTTCGGCGGCTGGCGGGCCAAGCCCCTGCCCTCCGACGCCTACACCGCCGAGCCGGAGCAGGACGCGGAGAGGCGCGTGAACGTCTTCTTCGACGCCAAACCGGCCTTCTACATGGGCTTCCACAACCCCGGCGAAGCCCACCCGGACACCCCGGCCCTGATAATGCTCAGCGAGGTGCTCTCCAACGGCAAGACGGGCCGCTTCTACCGCAACCTGGTGGAGGGAAAAAGCGTCGCGCTCTACGCCGGCTCGCATCACTCGCTGCCGGGCAGCCGCTACCCCTCGCTTTTCCTGGTAGCGGGCTACCCGAAGGAGCCGCACACCTCGGCGGACCTGGAGTTGGCGGTCTGGGAGGAGATCGAGGCGGTAAAGAAAAACCCTCCCACGGACTGGGAGATAGGGAAGATAATCAACAACTACGAGTCCGAGATGGTGCGGGGGCTGGAGAGCGACCTTAATTTCGCCAAGAGCATCTCCAACAACGACAGGATAATGGGAGACTGGAAATACGACTGGGCGCTGCTCGAACGGCTCAAGCGGGTCAAGCCGGCCGATGTTTCCGCGGCCGCCGCTAAATACCTGAAACGCTCCAATTACACGATAGTTTCGCTGGCGCCAGCGAGTGCCGGAAAATGAAAAAAAGAATCTCCGCCATACTTTTCTCAGGAGCCATCATGACGACCTCCGCTGCTTCTTTCGCCGGCCACCCGGTGCTCTCCAAATTCGGCCAGCTGGACTTCAGGCCGGGCAAGCCCGCCCGCTACGTCATGGAGAACGGCCTGACGGTCCATCTGCTGCGGGACAATACGCTGCCCATCGTGCACGCCACCCTCTTCATCGCGGCCGGCAACGCGCAGGACCCGCCCGGCAAGGCGGGGATATCGCAGATGACCGCCTACCTAGTCAAGGACGGCGGCAGCGCCCGCCACAAGGCCGACGACATCGACAAGACCCTCGAATATCTCGGCGCCTCCATCTCGGGTGACTCCTACTCGGAGGAGACGCGCCTGGACATGACGGCGCTGCGCAAGGATTTCGACAGGGTCTTCGACATCTATGCGGACGTGATCACCGCCCCCGCCTTCGAGGAAGAGAAGCTGAAAGTAGCCCGCGACGCGGAGCTGGAAGTCATACGGCGCCGCAACGACAAGCCGGACGAGAGCGTCGTCAGGGAGGCCAAGCGGATGTTCTACGGCCCGGCCCATCCCTACGGCGTCCGCACCGAGCCGGCCGCCGTGGGCTCCGTGACCCGGCGGGACCTGCTGGATTTCCATTCAGCCTTCTACCGCCCGGCCAACTCCATACTGGCTGTCAGCGGCGACTTCGCCTCCGACGAGGCCATGCTGGCCGCGGTAAGGGAAAAATTAGGCGGCTGGACGGGCGCGGCGGCGCCGCGGGCCGGCATCCCCGCCGCGCCCGAACTCACGGGCAGGAAGGTTTACCTGATAGACAAGAAAGTGCCGCAGGCCTTCCTCGTGGTCATGCAGAAGGGGACGGACTATCTTACGCCGGACAATTACCCCCTGGCGGTCACGACCGACCTCCTCGGCGGCGGCTTCCAGTCGCGCCTTTTCAGGGAAGTGCGCACCAACCGCGGCCTGGCTTACTCCGTCTACGCGGCCAGCGCGCGCCGCAAGAACGGCGGCTTCCTGTTCAGCTACTGCGGCACCAAGCCCGAGACCTACTCCCAGGCCCTCTCCGAAATGCTCAGGCAACTGGAACTGGCAGGAGCGGAGACCCCCGCCGAAGAGGAGATCTCGCGCAGCAGGGGGTCGATAGTGAACCCGTTCGTCTTCAAGTTTGCCACGCCGCACAAGCTGGTCTCCGAGCGGGCGCTGGAGGAGCTCTACGGGTTCAAAGATGGATACCTGGATTCTTTCGTGGCCGACGTCTCGGCCGTGTCTGCGGAAGACGTCATGAAAGCGGGGCGGAAGTATTTCGACCCGGCGCGGGCCGTCATCTTCGTCATAGGCGACAAGTCTAAGTTCGACCGCCCCCTCTCGGACTTCGGCCCCGTCACCGAACTGAAAGAGGATTGAAATCCGGTCAGCGGAACATTATAAGTTTCCACATGTCGAAGGCCGTCGCCGCCGCCTTCGGCACGTTCCCGCCCACGCCCTTGCTCTCCCCCACCCTTTTCTTGAGGGTCACGGGGATTTCTATGACCATGAGGTTGTTTTTGAGCGCGACCAGTATCATCTCGCAGGAGAAATGGTTGCCCGTCACCCTGAGCTGGCCCATTATCTTCTCCAGCGCGGACCGGCGTATGACGCGGAAGGTGCAGCCTACGTCGGTAAGGCGCACGCTCCGGAAACGCACCTGCAGGAGTTTGGACATGAGTATGTTGCCGAGCCGGAGAGAGGGGTTAAGCTGCGAATCGGGGGTGTTGAGCTCCATGGTGGTCCGCGTCCCCACCACCATGTCGGCGTTCTCCACGTAAGCGAGCATTTTCTTAAGGTCCGTGCCGGAGAAGGTGCAGTCCCCCTCTACGAGGCAGATTATATCCGCGTCCAGGACCAGCGCCTCGCGCAGCGCCCGCATGCAGCAGGCCCCGTATCCCTGCACGCTCTCGCGGACCACCTTCACTCCGGCCTTCGCGGCCTCCTCGGAAGTGCGGTCCGCCGAGTTGTTGTCCACCACCACCACGCCCGCCACCCTTTCCTGGGCCGCGAAATCGGCGGCGGCGCAGGCTATAGAGAGCTCGTCGTTGTAAGCGGTCATTCCCACGGCCACCCGGGAATCCGGCATGGGCGAGAGAATCAGCGACTTTTTAAGTCCCCCCGAGAAGAGCGGCGGCAGGTAGTCGGCTGCGGCCAGCGCGGCCCCGGCCCAGAAAAGGATATTTCCCGCCAGCAGGAACAGGGGCGGCCAGCCGCAGGCCCGGCCGGCCAGCATGCACAGGAAGACGCCGGCGGCCTGAAGCGCGAACAGCAGGAACGCCGTGAGGATCAGCTGGGAACCATAGACCAGGAACTTGTTATCTCTCATTTATCCCTACCATTTTACCTGAAAGAAGGCCCTGATATCGTCCAGGAGCTGCCCGCCGCGAAGGCTCGCGAGTAGCCTGCGCCAGATGAACCCGGGCCTGAAATAGAACTCCCTGTAAAACGCCCGGTAGTACCTGTCGACCGTATCCCAGTCGAGCGCGGGGTGGTCGTAAAGAGTCCTGGCCGGGAAATACAGGTTGTAGCGCGTCCAGTCGCGGCTTTTTATCCGGCCCTGCGAGCTCAGTTCCTCGAAGTAGGGGGTCGCCGGCAGTGGGACGGTTATGGCGGCCTTGGCCATGTCCAGGTCCAGCTCTTTGGCAAAATCTATGGTCTGCCGCATGGTCTTCTCGGTATCCCCCGGCAGGGCGAGCATGAAAAAGCCGTGCACCTCCAGGCCCGCCTTCCTGGACATCTCCACCGCGCGCCTCACGTCGTCCGGCGTTTCGCCCTTGTTTATCCGGCGAAGGACCTCCTCGCTGCCGCTCTCGATACCGTAAAAGACCCGGTAGCAGCCCGCCTCTTTCATCAGGTTCAGCAGTTCCTGGTCCACCCGGTCCGCCCTTATCCCGGTAACGGTAGCCCAGGAGAACTTCAGCCCGCGTTCAAGGATGCCCCGGCATATCGATTTGGCGCGGGGAATGTCGACGGTAAAACAATCGTCGGCCAGATGTATCTCCCTGAACCCGCAATCGAGCATATACGCCATCTCGTCGACCACCCTGGCGGCCGACTTGGCGCGGAACCCCCGGCCGAAGACGCTCTTGTTGCAGTAAACGCAGCCGTAGGGACAACCGCGGCTGGTTTCCAGCCAGCCCGCGGGATTGGCCCTCGTCAGAAGTTTAGTGGTGGAGTAGGACGGAACGTCGAAGAGCTTCCATGCCGGGTAGGGAAGGGCGTCCAGGTCGGCGATCAGGGGCCGCCGGGGATTGACCTTCACCTCGCCGGCCCGCCGGTAAGCGAAACCGGGAATATCCTCGACCGGCCCGCCCCCCGCCAGCTCCGGCATCGAAAGATCTCCCTCCCCGACGCAGGCCGCGTCGAAATGCGGGCAGGACAGCGCGTCCTCCGGCATGCTGGTGGGGTGGACTCCGCCCGCCACCACCATGACGCCGGGGCTCTGTTTTTTTATCTCTCCCGCGACGCGGGCCGCCTCCGCGGACAGGATGGTGGTGAAACTTATTCCAGCGATATCCGGCGAGAACTCCCTGAGCGCTGAGGCCAGGTCCGCCTCCGAAGAGCGGTTCAGGTCGCAGACGCGGACCTCGTGCCCGGCCGCCAGCAGCGCCCCCCCTATGGAAGCCAGCCCCAGCGAGGGCGAGTACATGGCCCCGGGCTTTATTTTCGCCCCGCGGTAGACGAAATCGTACGAGGGAGAGACGAGAATTATCTTTTTCTTGCCGGTCATTTTTTCACCGCGACCGCGGTTATCACACCGCCGGCCCCGCACGCGGCTTCGGCCGCGGCCAGAAGAAAGGCCGCGGGCAGCAGGGGGAGTCCAAGCAGCGCGGAGGCCGCGGCGCTCCAGGCCCTGCGCAGCCGTCCCGGAGAGCGCCCGGTGACGCCGCGCTTGAGGAACTTATAGGCGAAGTTCGGCTCGCATCCTGCTATATTGAGAAGCGTCTGCCACCAGCCGTAAGGGCCGTATTCCATAGAAAAGTGCCGCGTCTCTTCCACCCGGAAGCCGGATTTCTCCAGCAGGCGGAGCAGCGTGGACGGAGAAAAATGCCAGATATGCCTGGGCAGGTCCAGGGAGAACCAGAGGTCCCGGCCGAAACGGGCCTGGAGGCTGGAGATGTTGGGAACGGAGACTAGGAGAAAGCCGTCGTCCTTAAGAAGGACCCGAGCCGAGGAAAGAGCCGCCGCCGGGTCCGGTATGTGCTCGAGCACCTGCCACATGGTGATCGCGTCGAACGACGCGGCTGGAAAAGCCGCACTCTCCAGCGTCCCGTGATGGACTCCTTCCGGAGCGGAGCCCGCGCCAAAATGGGAGGGCTCGACCCCGGAAACCGTCCAGCCGGCGTCGGACATGACGCGCAGAAACTCGCCTGACCCGCAGCCGATGTCCAGGACGGCCCCCCGCGTCTTGCGCCCCTCAACCGCGGCGCGTCTCTCCCCGAGGAAAAGAAGTTCCAGCGCGCGGGAAAATCCGCTCATCTTCCTGTAGTAGGCGTCCGGGTAAAGCTCATTTTCCGGGGCGGACGGCGGGGTCCCCATCCTGACGAAGCCGCACGACCCGCAGGAAGAAAGCTCGTAGCGCTCCCCGGCAGGCGACAGGTAATCGAGGCCGAACCCGCACGGCGCAAAAGCCGAGGCGCCGCAGACCTGGCAGACGGCTCCGGGGAGGGCCGGCATCAGGAGCCCGCCAGCCTTTTTACGATCTGCCTGAAAGGCTCGGGGAAAAGGAAGACGATAAGGTTCAGGACGGTCCAGGCGGCGAAGACCCAGGCCGCGGTCCTGCCCGAGGAAGCGCTTTCCTTCGCCTTACCCAGCAGCGCGGCGGCCCCGATAGCGGCGATCAGGATGAAAAAGGGTCCGACGGAATGACGGTGGCGCGCGGTGCCGCAAAAGGCGAAGGCGACCGGGAAATAGACCAGCATTGAAAGAAGTATCGCGGCGCGCCTGTCCCGGGAGGCTATCACGAAATAAACCCCGTAAAGCCAGAACGGGAATATGAAAGCGTAGGTCAGGTCGTAAGCCGGCATGAAGGGATAGAGGAACCCGGAAAGGTCCCTAACCCCCTCTTTCAGCAGGTCCGCGGCCGGACGGCTGCGTATATACTCCAACCCCTCGCGTAAATTCTGCCGGTCCCTTTCCAGTTCGGGCAGATGGTCGTTGAAAGTGTGCATTTCCGGCGGCGTGCTTGTATGCTTGAGAACGAAACCGGTCTCAAGACAGACCGGCACGAAGGTCCCGAAGATCCGGTAATTGCGCGCCCACCAGGGAGCCATTACGGCGGCGGAGGCCAGCGCCATGAACAGGAGGTTCCTGGCCGCGCGCCGCGGGGGGTACATGGCGAACAGCCACACCGCCGCCGCGCCGGCGAACAGCAGTCCCACCGGGCGGGCGAGCATGGTCAGGCCCAGCGCCGCGCCGGCGGCCGCGGAGTACCTCCAGTCGCGTTCCGTCTTCAGCAGCAGCAGTACGGACAGGGTCAGGAGCGGGGTAAAAACGGCCTCGCTCACCAGGTGATTGGGCTCGAACACCAGCCCGAAGTAGGCGCAGGAGAAAAAACCGGCGGCGAGGGCGGCGCGCGGCCCGACGACGCCGAGGCCTATGAAGTAGATCAGCACCGGGACGAGGGCGCTGAGGACGGCCTGGAAAAATTTAAGGACCGGGACGGACTCCCCGAAAAAATAAAAAACGCCCGCCACGAAGAACGGATAACCCGGGGCCCTGAAAGCGCGCCAGCGGCCGTCCGTGTATCCCTCCCCGGCGATCAGGTTCCGGGCGTAATCCAGGTACTCTACCGAATCTATGTCGGGAACGGCGTGCGCGCCGGCGGCGAACACATAGGCGAGCCTTACGGCAAAAGCCAGCAGAAAAATTACCAAGGGGGCGGCCCAGTAGGGAAGAGCTCCCTGTTGTTCGGCGGTTTTCATAAGACGGACCGGCGGAATATTCTACTAAATTGGCCCCCGGAGACCGGGACCCGGCCGGCCCTCAGGCGAACCGGGCCCTTATCTCCGGGGACAGTTCGCGCACCTTCAGGTCCGGCCCGACGCAGACCATGTCGGTGACGGCTTTGGCCAGCGGGCGGCCGTCCTGGTTCTTGAGGTCGTACTCGAAGCGGGCCCGGAACGGGGTCACCTCCGTCACGCGGGTATCTATCTCCACGATATCGCCGTAGCGCGCCGGATACTTGTAATCTATCTCTTGGCGCTTGACCACGAAACCGAACCCCGCGTCGAGCAGCGCCTTCACGGAGAGGCCGCGCTCCTCCATGTACTCGGTGCGGGCCTCCTCCAGGAACTTCAGGTAGTTGCCGTAGTATACGACGCCGGCGCAATCCGTATCGTGGTAGTAGACGCGTCTTTTCATGTTCACTCCCCTATTATCTTTACCATGACCCGCTTCTTCCGGAGGCCGTCGAACTCGCCGTAGAAGATCTGCTCCCAGGGACCGAAGTCCAGGCGCCCTTTTGTGACCGCCACCACGACCTCGCGGCCCATCACGGTGCGCTTGAGATGGGCATCGCCGTTGTCCTCGCCGGTGCGGCTATGCTCATAGCCGTCGCGGGAATAAGGGGCGAGGCGCTCCAGCCACTCCAGGAAATCCCGGTGCAGGCCGCTTTCATTGTCGTTTATGAAGACGCTCGAAGTGATGTGCATGGCGTTTACCAGGCAGAGCCCTTCTTTTATGCCGCTCCTGGCCAGTTCCTCCTCGACCTCGCCGGTTATGTTCACTATGGCGCAGCGTTCGCGGGTATTCATCCAGAGGTGCGACGTGTGTGATTTCATTCTTTCATTTTACAAAGAGGCGGGGGTTTTTGCTATAATAGCCTCACTATGGCATTCAAATGTGAACTCTGCGGCAAAGCCCCCAAGGCGGGCAATTCCTACAGCCACTCCCACGTGGCCACCAAAAGGCTCTTCAAGCCCAACCTGCAGAAGCAGAAGGTCGTCCTCAAGGGCGCCGTCAAGTCGGTCTACGTCTGCACGACCTGCATAAAGAGCGGCCGCGCGGTAAGACCGGCCCGCTGAACGGGCTCCCTCCGGGCGCCTAGGCGCTACAGCCGGCCGCGAGGCCGGCTTTTTTTGTCGCCCGGGCCCGCCTCCCCTAATTAACAACTATTTAATATTTCCTCAATACGCCGCCTGTATAATTATCCTTGAATCGGGTGGCGCAGTCTGCTATTTTATCCGTTGGGGCCCCCGCGGCCCCTAGCGTTCGTTCAAAGTCAGCGGAGGAAGTTCAAAAATGGAACAAGAGCCTAAGCTCGATCCGGCGGCGATAAACGACATCGAAACCGCCAAACTGGCCCTGCGCTGGGCGGTGGAGAAGATCCACGCCCTGCAGGACGACAATTCCAGGCTGAAAGAGGACGCGAAGAACAAGACCGCGGCCGTGCGCTCCCTGACCTCGCAGATCGAACAGAAGGAAGAGGTGCTCAAGAAGTGGCAGGGGACCATCCGCACCTGGGAGGAGAACTGGAAGACGCAGACCGCGATGGAGGCCGACCTCAGGGGAAAGCTCCGCGAGCAGATACTCAACGAGGAGACCGCCAACTGGCGCCAGGCGAGGGCGCAGATGGAGAAGGAGATACAGGCCCTCAAGCAGGAGCTCTCCGACAAAGAGGCCGAGATCGGCCGGATAAAGCTTTCCAGCATAGACGAGTCCCGAAGAATCCATGAGCTGAAGCAGGAGGAGCTCGAGGCGGCCCTCAAAAAGCACGAGGATAATTTCGCGGAGCGGGAGAATGCCATGCGCCTCAGGTACGAGGCGCTGGAAAAGGAGCTGGTGGAGAAGTCCCGCGTGGAGGCCGAGCGGGCGGACCTGGAGGCGCGCGGGCGCTTGGAACTGCGCGAGCGGGAACTCTCGGCGCTGCACAAGGCCAAAGAGGAGCAGCTGGAGAAGTTCCGCCGGCAGCTTGCGGACGAGCACCTCGCCGGGATGGCCGAGATCTCCGAAAGGGAGTCGGCCGCGGCCCGCGAATCCAGGCTGAAGCTGGAGGAGGAGCGGACCCGCCTGCTCGAGGGCCTGGAGAAGGAACACGACGCCCGCCTGAAGAAGATAGAAGAGCTTTTCGCCGGCCGGTACGCAGAGGCCCTCGGGCGCCTGGAAGAACGCGAAACGGGCATCAAGCAGGAGAAAGAAGCCGAGATGGAGGCGATGAAGGCCGCCCATCAGCGCGAACTGACCGAGATACGCGACCGGCTCCAGGGCTACATCCGGCAGCGCGAGCAGGAGTATGTGGAGATGCGGCTGGAGATGGAGCGGCAGGTGGTGGAGCTGGTAAAAAAGCACGACGAGGAAACCAACGCCGCCTACGAGAAAGCCGCGGAAGAAAGCAGGGAGAAGTGGCGCGAGACCGCCCTCGCCCAGCGCAAGGAGATCGAGACCGCGGTAGAGGAGAACAACCGCCGCTGGGAGGCCGACTGGCGGAAGCGGGAAAAAGAAGCGGAAGCGGCCGGGGAAGCCCGCCTCCGGACGGAGGCTGAACGCCTGCGCCAGGAGAACAAGCTCAAGGAAGAATCGCTGCGCGGCGCGCTGCTGCGCGAGCAGAACGAATGGCTGCAGCAGCAGTCGCAGGCCCAGGAAGATTCCCGCCGCGAGCTGGAACTGCATTACGAAGAGCGCCTGCAGTCCGCCCGCCGCTCCCTAGAGGACTCTTTCCGGGCCAAGGAAAAGGCGCTTGAAGAGCGCGCCGCCGCGGAGGCGAAGCGCGCGGCCGCCTCTTGGCAGGCAAGGGAGGAGGAATGGCTCCTGGAAAAAGAGCGCATGACTCTCTCCGAAAAAGAGCGGCTCAAGGACGAGTTCCGGAAGTACCGGGAGGTACTGAAGGACAAGTACGAACATTTCGAGGACGAGCTGCGGCTGAAATACGCGCAGCAGGAGTTGGAGGCGGCCGCCGGGCTCAAGGAACAGCTGGCCGCCAGGGCGGCCGAACTGGAAGAGGCGGCAAGAAAGGAAAGGGAAAAGTCAAAGTCGGAACTGGACGCCCAGCGGCAGGCCCTGCAGGCCAGGGAAGCCCGCCTGGAAGAGACTCTCAAGGATGTCCGCCGGGGCCACCAGCAGGAGCTTCTGGCGGCCGAGAAATCCGCCGCGGAGAAACTGCGCGCCTGGAAGGAAGAACAGGAAAACATTTTGGCGGAAAAGCTCTCCCGGCTGGAGGAGGCCCTCAAGGCAGACTGCTCGGACCGGGCCGCAAGGCTGGAGGAGGAAAAAGCCTCCTTCCTCAGGGACCTCGCCGGCAGGGAGAAGGACCTGGAAGCCCGGCTGGAGCAGGCCAGGGCGGAATACGCCCGCCGGCTCGCTGAGGAGAAGCGCCGCCTGGAGGACGCCCTCAGGGCGCGTGAGCTGGCGGTCAAGAACCGGGAGGCGGAGATAGACGCGGCCAAGTCCCGGCTGGAGCAGGAACTGGGAGAGGCCAAGATCAAGCTGCTCCAGGAGGCGCAGGTCAAGGACCACGAGAATTTCGAGAAGCTCGCCCGCGCCCGCGAGGAGATGTACAGGGCCCTGGACTCCCACCGGGCCGCCCTTGAACAGGAGCACGACAAGAGGCTGGAGGAACTGCGCGGCAAGGAAGCCGCCATGCAGAGACATTTCGAGGAAAAGGCGGCCGAACTGTCCGCCGCCATGCGGCGCCAGAGGGACGAAGAACGCGAGAAGGCGGCGCTGGAGGCCGAAGCGCGGAAGGCCGAACTCGAGTCGGCTTTCCAGGAAAAGGTCAAGCGCCTGGAGTCGGACCTCGCCGAAAAGGCCGCCCGCCTGGAGGCGTCGGAGGACGCCAAGACCAGGGAGCATATCGCGGCGCAGGAGGCCGCCCTTAACCGCCGCCGGGAAGAGCTCGAGGCAGGCGCCCGCCGGAAAGAGATGGAGCTCGAGCGCCGCTACCTGGACATGAGCCAGAAGATATCGGCGGACGGCGAGAAGGACCGCACGGCCTGGGAGGCGCAGAAGACGGAACTGATAAGCAGGGAGCGCCAGGCTCTCAGGGCCGAGTTCGAGAAGAAAGAAGCCCTGCTCGGCCAGAAGCTCGACGAAGAACTTTCGCGCTCGAAGCAGGCGCGCCTCAAGCTTGAAGAGGAATTCTCAAAACGCAAGGACGAACTCGAAAGACATTACCACGCCGAACAGGAAAAAGCCCGCGCCGGCATGGACAAGCTTCGCAAGGAGCTCGAGGACGCGCTGAGGGCCAGGCTCAAGGAGGCGGAAGAGGAGAAGAACCGCCTCACCCTGCTGGCTTGTCAGAAGGAAGAGGAGTACCTCGACCGCTACCAGAAGAAGGAAGAGGAACTGATGTCTTTCTGGGGCAAAAAACAGAAAGAGCTGGAAGATCGCTACGACAAATTGAAGAAGGAGAGCGGCGGAGCGGCCTGACCCACTCCCCGAGGACCACATGCCCGGAAGCGGCGACTACGAGGAAATACTGAGGGAAACCGAGCTCGACTCGGCCAAGATGATCCTCAGGCTGACCTCGGAGCTGAGGGAAAAAGAGGCGGAGATCTCCACCCTGCGCTCCCGCTCTTTCGAGGAGATACAGCGCAGCAACAAGGCCAAGGACGCCGAGTACGAGGCCCTCATGCGTGGCCACGAGGACCGCATCAGGAAGCGCGAGCAGGAGGTGGCGCAGCTTCTGGTGGAGAAAGAATCTGCGCTCTGGCAGAAATACCAGAAGATGCTCGACGAGGCGATTTCCCTGCACCGGGAGGAACTGGAAGAGGAGCGCGGCCGGCTGAGCGCCGAAATAGCCCGCAAGGAAGAGGAGGTCGCGGAGCAGAAGCGCAGGCTCCGCTCCGAGATGGAGCAGGTGTTCAGGCAGTGGCAGGGGGAGCGCGAGGCGGAATTCAAAGCCGAACGCGAGACTTTTATAGAGCAGATGAAGCTTGGCAGGGAGCTCGCGCGCAAAGAGGCCGAGGAGCAGGCGAAAAAAATGGAGGCCATCTGGGAGCAGCGCCTGCTGCAGGCCGTGGAGGAACAGGAAGCCCGGCATAGCCTAGAGAAGGAAGCCGCTGCCAGGGACCTGGGCGAAAAACATCTCTCGGAGCTCAAGAACCTTTCGAAGAAACTCTCCTCGGAGTTCGCCGAGAGGGAAAAGAATCTTTACGCGACCTATTCAGCCTGGCTCGAAGAGAACAAGAAGCTGGCGGACAAGACCCTGGCCGAACGCCTCGCGCAGGTCGAGGCCGACTCCTCCTCCCGTCTGGCCAAGACGGAAGAGCTGCTGGCCGAGGCGGGAAAAGAGCTCGCCCGCAGGCAGCAGGACTGGACCGCCGAAAAAGAACAGTTCCGGCGCAGGCAGGAGGAAAAGGACCTGGAACTGATATCCCGCCAGAAAGAACTGGAAGAGGAGGCCAGGGCCGCCGAAAAGTCCGTCGCCGAAAAGGCGGCGAGGCTGGAGGAAGAGTCCCGCCGAGCCATGGCGGCGGCGCGGGCGGAGCTGGAGGCCAGGGAAAAGCGCCTGAACAGGGAACTGGAGGCGCGCAAGGCCGAATTACGGAAAGAAACGGAAAAGGCGGAAGCCGAGGCCGCGGAAAAGAAAAAGGAACTGGCCGGGGAACAGGACCGCCTGCAGTCGCACCGGGCGCGGATGTCGGAACAGCTGCGCCGGAGGGAGGAGGAGCTGGCCGCCTCTTTCGAGGAGCAGCTGGCGCTCCACAAGGCCTCCCTGGACGAGGGCCTGGCCATGAAGGAGAAAGCGCTGGCCGCCAAGTACGCCGAAATAGAGCGCCGCAGCGCGAGCGTCAGGAAGCAGCTTGAAGAGCGCGCGGCCGAAAACGAAAAGCTCAGGAGCGACAACCTTTTCCTCTCGGCACAGATAGCGGAAAGAGAAAAAGCCTTCGAGTCATTCTCCGCCGGAGAAAGGGCGAGGACGGAAGAAGCCGGGAAGAAGCTGGAAGAAGCCTACCGGGCCCGGTCGGCCGAACTTGAAGCGGCCTTCTCCGCCAGGGAGAAGGCGGCCGCCGCGGAGCTGGAGCGAAGGCTCGCCTCGGAGCAGGCCCGCTTCGAGGCCAGGGACCTCAACAGGGAACAGGCCTTCAGGGCCAGGCAGGAAGAGATGCTGGCGCGGGAGGCCGGCTTCGAGAAACGCTTTATCGAAGAGGTCAAGGAACGCGAGGCCAGGATAGAGGCCGGCTTCAAGGGCGCGCTGGAGGACCTCAACCGGAAGCTCAGGGAAAGCTCGGAGGCCGCGGAGCGGACTCTCGCGGCGGAGCGCGCGGCGGCCCGGGCCGAGCTGGAGGCGCTGAAAGCCCGCTACGAGGCGCTGCTGGAGGAGCGCGCGGCGGCCCAGGCCTCGGCCATAAAGTCCGCCCGGGAAGAGGCCGCCAGGCGGGCCGCGGAGCAGGCCGCTATAGAGAAGGAAACACTCAGGGAAGCCCTCGAATCCAGGGCTGAAGAGGCCCTCTCCCGGGCCCGCGCCCTGGAGGAGCAGTCCAGGCTGGCCGCCAAGGGCCGCGAACAGGCGCTGGAGGAGGCCAACCTGGCCAAACAGGCGCTGGAAACCGTGAATATCCGCCTTGAGGAGCTGGAGCATGAAAAACAGCTGCTTATACAGGAAAACATAAACAAATCCAGGGACCTGCGGCAGGTCATGGAAAAGGACTACCTCCAGAAACTGGAAAAAGTGGAACAGAACTACCTCAGGCAGATGGCGGAGACCGTAAAAAGTTCTGGCCTCGCGGAAAAATCCCAGCAGGAGGAGTTCTTCGGCAAGCTGGAATTCCTGCGCAAGGAACTCTCCGCCCGCTATCAGGCCCAGGCCGCCGACCTGGAAAGGGCCTACCTGGAGAGAGAGCAGCGGATAGCGGGCTCCATGGAAGAGACTTTCTCCCTCAAGGAAAAGGCCCTTCAGACGCGCTACGAGCAGCTCGAGCGCAATTATCAGTCGATAATCTCCGGCAGGCTGACGGAGATAGAAAAGGACCGGGCTGCCGCGGAGCATGTCTCGCGCCTGCAGGCCGAGCTGGAGGGGAAAAACCGCGAACTCAGCGAGAAGATCCGCGCCCAGGACGAAAAACTGCGCGGCCTCGCCGAAAGGCTCGAGGCCGCCTTCGCGGAGCGGCAAAAGGAACTGGAATCCTCTCTCAAGCTGAAAGCGTCACAGGTCGAAACCGACAGGGCCAAGCTCAAAGCCCTCATGGAGCAGGAGCAGCAGATTGTCTCCAACCTGCAGAAGCGCGAGGTCGCGCTGCAGAACTCCTACGCGCGGAAAGAAGCGGAACTGGCCGAAGAATTCAAAGAGACCCGCGAGCGGCTGGAAAAAGAATACCAGCGGAAAATGGGGGAAAAGGGGCCCGGCGCCGGGGGCTGAGCCCGTCTTGAACGGGCCGCCGCGGCCGGAGCGTTTTCTTGACTGCCGTTATAAAATTTCAAATAATAGACCCCATGTCAAACCTCGTTCCCAAAGAAGTCTTCCTTACCAAAGGCCTGGGCCGCCACAAGGAGAAGCTCGCCAGCTTCGAAGAGGCCCTCCGGGACGCCAAGATAGCCAAGTACAATCTTGTCCACGTCTCCAGCATCTTCCCCCCGCACTGCAAGGTCATCCCCAGGCACAAAGGTATAGAAAGGCTCAAGCCGGGACAGATACTGCACTGCGTGCTCAGCCGCAATACGGTCAACGAGAACCACCGGCTCATCGCCTCGTCCGTCGGCCTGGCGCTGCCCAAGGACAGGAGCCACTACGGCTACATCTCGGAGCACCATTCCTTCGGGGAGACCGACGAGCAGACCGGCGAATACGCCGAGGACCTGGCCGCGCTCATGCTCTCGACCATACAGGGCATAGAATTCGGCTGCGAGACGACCTGGGACCAGAAAGAAGAGATCTGGAAGCTCAGCGGGAAGATAGTAAAGACAACTAATATAACACAGTCGGCGATCGGCTCGGAAAACGTCTGGACCACCACGGTGGCCGCGGCCGTCTTCCTGTTCTGAGCAGGGGCAGGACATGGATTCCGGGCCTCCTCCGGGGAGGCCCGGTTTTTTATCGACGGAGCCTGAATATGAAGATCCTCCCCAATAAAGTCCAGTTCGTCACGTCGGACAGCGCGCCGCTGGAAAAAGCGCGTTTCGCGGTGGTACCCGTGCCCTGGGAAAAGACGACCTCTTACGGTCACGGCACCGCCGGGGGCCCCGCCGCCGTGATAGACGCCTCCTGGCAGTTGGAGTTCTTGGACGAAGAGACAGGCCAGGAAACCTGGAAAGAAGGCATCTTCACCGCGGCCCCGGTCGACTGTTCGCTCAGCGAAAAAAGGTTCTTTCCCGCGCTGGAAAAATACACCGATCACCTGATCAATTCCATCCGGGCGGTACCCTTCTTCATCGGCGGCGAGCACAGCGTCACCCAGGGGCTCCTCCCCCCTTTCCAGAAAAAACACAGGGACCTGTCGATACTGCATTTCGACGCCCACGCAGACCTGCGCCCGGAGTACGAAGGCACGGCGCGCAGCCACGCTTCGGCGCTTTACCCCGCCTCGCGCACCACGCCGACCGTACAGGTCGGCATACGCAGCGTCTCGCACGACGAAAAGGTCTACATGAACGCGGGCAGGGTGAAAACGTTCCTGGCTCACGCGCACCGCGACAACCGGGCGCTCATACGCAGGGTGCTGGCCGAACTGACCGGCACCGTCTACATCACCATAGACGTGGATGGGTTCGACCCTCACGTCATGCCGGCCACCGGGACGCCGCAGCCGGGCGGGTTCGGCTGGTACGAGGCGCTGGACCTGTTCCGGGCGGTCTGCGCCCGGAAGAAGGTCGTGGGCGTGGACATAGTGGAAGTCGCGCCCCGCAAGGCCGACACCGTGACGGAGTTCAACGCCGCCAAGCTGGCCTACCGGCTCATGTCTTACATCGCCGCGGGAAAGAGGGACCGGTGAGCCCCGGGCGGGCCCTGGCGCTGGCCTGCGCCGCGGCGGCGCTCTCTTCCTGCGCGGCTCCCTCCTTCATCAAGGAGGTCGGGGGAATCGAATACTATTCCGGCTCAGCCGGTTTTTTCTCTCCGGACGGGCGTCTGCCCTACGGCGGCAACGACGCGGCCCTTCGCAGGGAAATAGCGGAAGGCGGCGGGGTGATATTTGAAACCTTCACCCAGCCCGGCATTTCCCCGGGCATGCCGCCGGAAGAACGCGTAACCACCCTTACGCGGATAGGCCGCTCCCTTTCCTACAGAGCGTCCGAATACGGCGGCTCCATGGCAGGCACGGTCGTTTTCTCGGGCCGCGGACTGGACAAATGGTCATACGACCTGGTTCCGGAGAGCGGCTCCTATCTCACGGGTACCGGCGAGGTAAAGGCCGGCGAACTGACTGCGAAAAAAAAACTGGAGCAGCCCGGCAGGCCCATGCTGATAAGGGAAAAACTCAGGCGTGTTTCGAGGGAGGAGTATTCCCGGATGCTAGGAGCCTGTTGCACAAACCCAGATTCTGCTGCAACCGCGTCTTTTGGCCTGCGTCTTTGCGCCGCTCAACTTACAGTCTCTCGTCGAGAATGCTCGTTTCGCGTCGCTTCGACTCGGCTTCAAAATCCGCGACTTCGCGACGAAAGCGGTTTGTGCAACAGGCTCATAGAGGGGATGAAACCGCTGCCGGGCACGGAATAGACCCTCTTCAGTCAGGGCCGGAGAGCCCGGGCGGCGCGCCGGCCGCCAACGCCGGCCGGCCGCCTCGCAGCATCTCCCAGGCGCGCACCCGCTCGAAAGGGTCGGGAGAACGCAGAAGTTCCTCAGTCTCCTCGCGCGAACACTCCCGTCCGCCGGACGGATACCGGACCCCGTCCCGTATCCTTACGTATTCCTCGAATATCCCGTCGCTGGTCATAAATAATTTCCCAATAAGGAGACAGCCGGGGGGGAGCGCCCTCACCGGAGCAAAACCCTTCGGAGCCGCTCGCTTACGGAGTCCGCGTCGAAGGTAGCCGGTGGAATCACTATCCTGCGGGTCCGGAGACGCGGACGAGCGCGAGCGGCGAGAACTGGAATGGCGCGTACGGTGTACGCGACCCCGTTTTTGCGAGGTGAGAGCTCGCCTCCCCCCGTCATAGTTCTCCTTTAGAACAGCCCCGTGACGCTGCCGTCGGCGTCTATGTCAATCTTCTCGGAGGCCGGATGCTCCGGCAGGCCGGGCATGCGCATGATGTCGCCGGTGATCGGGATCAGGAAGCCCGCGCCCGCCGCCACCTCTATCTCCCGCACGGTCACCACGAAATCCTTGGGCCGGCCGATGAGCTCCGGATTGTCGGAGAGGGACTTCTGGGTCTTGGCTATGCAGACCGGCAGTTTATCCAGCCCCAGGCCGGCTATCTTTTCCAGATCCTTCTTCGCCCGGGGAGTATAGTCGATGTGCTTCGCCCCGTACATCTTGCCGGCGATGGCCTCTATCTTCTTCTCTACCGGCCAATCCCAGTCGTAGATCGGCTCGAAGCCGGGGCAGCAGTCCGCGGCCTTGAGCACCATGCGCGCCAGTTCCTCGGCGCCGCGACCGCCCTGGCCCCAGACGTCGGCCACCGCCACGGGCACTCCCAGTTCGGCGCACCTGGCCTTAACCGCCCCAATCTCCTCTTCGGTGTCGTCGGCGAACCTGTTCACGGCCACTACCGGGGAAAGCCTGAACTGCTTCATGTTCTCCACGTGCTTCTCCAGGTTCTCCAGGCCCTTCGCCACGCGGGCGGGGTCCGGCTTCTTTATCTCTTTGAGGTCGGCTCCGCCGTGGTACTTGAGCGCGCGCACCGTAGCCACCAGCACCGCCGCCGCCGGCGCTATGCCGGCGTAGCGGCACTTGATGTCCAGGAACTTCTCGGCCCCCAGTTCGAAGGCGAAGCCGGCCTCGGTTACGACATAGTCCGACAGGCTCATGCCCATGCGGGTGGCTATTATCGAATTGCAGCCATGGGCGATATTGGCGAAAGGGCCGCCGTGGATGATGGCCGGAGTGCCCTCGCTGGTCTGGACTAGGTTGGGCATAAGCGCGTCCTTGAGCAGCGCGGCCATGGCGCCGGCGACGCTCAGGTCCCGCGCGTAGACCGGCTTGCGGCCGTAGGTGTAACCCACGAAAATATTGCCGAGCTTCTCCTTCAGGTGCGTGAAATTCTCGGAAAGGCAGAGTATGGCCATCACTTCCGAAGCGGCCACGATATCGAAGCCGGTCTCGCGCGGCACCCCGCTCATCGTGCCGCCCAGGCCGACTATGATCTTGCGCAGCGACCTGTCGTTCATGTCCATCACGCGCCGCCAGGCGACGGTGCGCGGGTCGATGCCCAGGTTGTTCTTCTTATTCTGGATATTGTTGTCGATGACGGCCGCCAGGAGGTTGTGGGCCTTCTCTATGGCGGCGAAATCGCCGGTGAAATGAAGGTTGATGTCCTCCATCGGCAGCACCTGCGACCAGCCGCCGCCGGTCGCGCCGCCCTTGACGCCGAAAACGGGGCCGAGCGAGGGCTCGCGCAGCACCACCGTCGTCTTCTTCCCTATCCTGTTCAGCCCCAGCGAGAGCCCGATGGAGACCGTGGTCTTGCCCTCGCCGGCCGGCGTGGGGGAAATGGCCGAGACCAGGATGAGCCTGCTCTTCTTCGCCTTTTCCCGGTCAATCAGTTTGAGCGGGAGCTTGGCCTTGTGCTTGCCGTAGTAATAAAGGTCGTCCTCGGGCACGCCGAGCCCGGCCGCGATGTCGCGCACGTGCCTGAGACTTATCTTCCTGGCTATTTCGATATCGGTAGGCATCTTTCCTCCTGCGGGCGCCGGCGGCGGACCCTTTTAGAAAGTATCGAGGCAGTCAAATTCCGAGACCGCCTTCCTAGCGAAAAGCTCCGGCATCTCCCGGTGATAACCCAAAGGCCCCTTGGGCCAGCGCATCCCCAGCCTCATAGCCGTCTCGATGTCGTATTCCGAGGCCATTATCTCGGAAGCCAGCAGCCTGGCCTCCTCTATCACCGGGGACATCAGATCCCTGAATATCTCGGCCTTTTCCACTTTTCTCAGGCCGAGGTATTTAAGGATGTTGCCGAGCGTGGGGTTCTCGCCGACTACGACGCCGTCCTCGTATATGTAGAAACCTATGGTGGACTTCCGGCCCAGCTGACCGTACTGCACCAGGCGGGTCTCCACGGGGGACGGCGCGAGGCGCTCCGGCCGGCCCAAGGCCTCGTATACCGCCTGGGACGCCTTCATATCGGAGTCGAGGCCGCGCCGGTCCATGGCTTCGAAGGGGCCGAACGCCGCGCCCGACACCTCGCGGAAGGCCGCGTCTATCTCGTAGGGACAGCCCTTGCCGGCCTCCAGCGCCCGCAGCGCGGCCAGGGCGAAGGGCCGGAAAAGCCTCTCGAGTATCTGCCCCGGATTATCCCTGACTATGACGGGCGTGCGGCCTATCCGGCGCAGCAGCGCGGCGCAGGATTCGACCGTCTCGTCCGAAGTCTTCTCACCCCGGGCCACCTCTACCAGGAGGCTCTCTTTCACCGGGGACCCGAAGCGGAAGCCTACGGCCCCCGCCTCGGGCAGTTCGGTGTTCCTCAATATCTCTTTGAGCGTGGAAACGGAGGTGTTGAGCGCGGTAAGCGGCGGTTTTCCGAGCTTTTTGAGCATCCGGGCGAAGCCCGCCCGGCGGTCCTCCATCTCGCGGTCCGGGGCCTCTATCAGGAGGTCGGCTCCCCAGAAAGCGGCGTAGTCCTGCACCGGCTCGATATTGGCCAGAAGGTCCGATTTGCCGTCCCGGGACAGCGACCATCTTATACGCGCCATGGCCTGCGCCAGCGCGTCCTTGAAATCGTCGTATAAGCGAACCTGCAGCCCGTTGCGGGCCAGGAGCTCAGCGGCGCCGGCGCCGGTGCCGTCGGCCCCGATTATCCCCACGGCGTTTATCTCCATACTCTCACCTCCGGGGCGGCTCAGGCCGCCCGGACTTCCTCCATGCCTACCATGCCTGCTTTGCTGAGTACCACGCGTATGCGCTCCAAGTTGACCCGCAGATCCCAGGCGCGGCCGCGGTAAGAGTAGCGCAGCAGCAGGTTGCGCCGGTAGACGCGCGGGCAGAAAGAGGAAAGCCGCGTTACATCCGGCGCCACCCGGGTGCAATCGGCCCCCGGGTCGTCAGCCTGCCTGATGAATTCGGTTATATTAAAAGGGCTGATATCGTTGCGGTCCTTGGGAACGAAAAAGGAGGCCTCCATATCGAACTCGGCGCTGGACGAGTCGGCCGGGGCCATTTCGAGGTTGAGCTTGAAACGGTGACAGTCGTGGAACTTGACGCTGGCGTCGAATATGTCTTCCGAATCCTCTATCATAGCCTGCCCATATTTTACCTATTATTGCCGCGGTCAGCCCTCGGGGTGGAAGCGCTTGTGGGCCTTCTTGAGGCCGGAGCGCTCCACGTGGGTGTAAATCTGGGTGGTATTGAGGCTGGCGTGGCCCAGCATCTCTTGTATCGAGCGCAGATCCGCGCCCGATTGCAGCAGGTGAGAGGCGAAGGTGTGGCGCAGGAGATGCGGGTGCAGCGGCGCCTCGACGCCGGCCCTGCGGCCCAGCGCCAGAAGGTCCTTCCACATCTGCACCCGGCTCAGTTTTCCGCCGGACTTATTAAGGAAAAGCTCTCCGGCCGGGGACAGCCCTCCGAACTTGAGCTGGCGCAGTTCCATGTAGGAACGCAGCGCGTCCAGCGCCCGCGCGTGGACGGGGACTATGCGCTCCTTGCCGCCCTTGCCGAGGACCCGCACCCAGCCCTGCTCTAGGTTGACGGACTCAAGGCGCAAGGCCAGAAGCTCCGAGACCCGCAGACCGCAGGCGTAAAGAAGCTCCGCCGCCGCCAGGGCGCGGTTGATGGCGAAATCCTCGCCCGGCGGATAATCCAGCAGGAGTTCCATGTCCTCCCTGCTGACCGAAGGCGGTATGCGCCTCTCTATGCGCGGAGAGCGGAAATTTGCCGTGGGGTCCTTCTTTATCCTGCCCTCCAGCAGCAGGAAGCGGTAGAACGACCGGATAGCCTCGGTCTTGCGGAAAATGCTGGAAGCCTTGAGCCCCAGCTGCGACTTGAGCCGCCAGAGGTAGGCCTCCACCGCCTCGGATCCGGCGGCCAGCGGATCGGCCCTGCGGCCGTCCAGCCAGGCCAGCCAGGCGGAAACGTCTCCGGCGTAGGACTTGCAGGTATTGCCGGCCAGCCCCCTTTCCGCCGAGAGGTGGCGGAAGAAGGAGGCGGCCAGCGGGTGGCGCTTCGCCATTACTTACGGGCGGAAGCTTTCTCTTTTTTTGCCGGCTGCTCGGCGACGGAGGCGGACTTGTCCAGCTGCCCGGACCCGGTCAGGAACCGGCCGCGCAGAGACGCCTCCAGCTCGGCCGCCTTGTCCTTGTTCTGCCTGAGCCAGGCCTTGGCGTTCTCGCGGCCCTGGCCGATGCGGGCGCCGCCGTACTCGAACCAGGTGCCGCTCTTCTCGACCAGCCCCGTCTCGACGCCCATATCCAGCAGGCAGCCCTCGGTGGAGATGCCCTCGCCGTTGACCATCTCGAACTCGGCCTGCCGGTAGGGCGGCGCGACCTTGTTCTTGACGACCTTGACGCGTATGCGCGCGCCGGTCACGATGTCGCCCTGTTTGAGCGTCTCTATCTTGCGTATGTCCATGCGCACGGAGGAGTAGAACTTGAGGGCGAGCCCACCCGTAGTGGTCTCGGGGCTGCCGAACATCACGCCGATCTTGTGGCGGATCTGGTTGATGAAGATCACGGTCGTCTTGGTGGATGAGACTATCGAGGTCAGCTTGCGCAGGGCCTGGCTCATCAGCCGGGCCTGCAGGCCGACGTGAGAATCGCCCATTTCCCCCTCTATCTCGGCCTTGGGCACGAGGGCGGCGACCGAGTCTATCACGATGATGTCCAGCGCGCCCGAACGCACCAGCTTCTCGGTAATCTCCAGCGCCTGCTCGCCCGAGTCTGGCTGGGAGATAAGGAGATTTTCCGTGTCCACGCCCAGCCGCTTGGCGTATACCGGGTCCAGCGCGTGCTCCGCGTCTATGAAAGCCGCCGCGCCGCCCTTCTTCTGCGCCTCGGCCAGTATGTGCAGCGTAAGCGTGGTCTTGCCGGAGGCCTCCGGGCCGTAGATCTCTATCACGCGGCCCCGGGGCAGGCCGCCCACGCCCAGCGCCAGATCAAGGGAAAGCGCGCCGGTCGGCAGCGTCTCCACCTTCATCCTGGCGGAGCGCTCGCCCAGCTTCATGATAGCTTCCTTGCCGAAACTCTTCTCTATCTGCGAAAGCGCCGCTTCGAGCGCCCGCGCCTTGTCTTCCTTAACCATGTTACCTCCGTGGACCGCGTTTACCGTCATTAATATCCTACGGGACCGGTGCGACAACGTAGTGTCGCACCCCCTGAAATATTATGTTAACCGAAATTATAGTATATGCGGTGAAACCGGTAAAGCGGCGGGGTAAACCAAGGACGGCGTCCTCGCGGGCGCCGTCTTACTGATTTTTTCCGGGAACCGGAAATTACTTCCGCTTTCCTTTTTTCGCCTTCTTGACCGCTTTCTTGGCGACTTTCTTCTTGGCCCCTTTCTTAGCGGCCTTCTTCTTGGCTTTAGGCATTGTTCAGTTTTCTCCTTGGCCCATCAGGGCTCGCATAGATTGCAAATGATGGAAAATCAAAATGCAATACCTCGCTTTTTCAAAATATTTTACGGGATTTCTCAAACGCGCCTATTTTATATAATCCTTAGACCATGAAAACAACCTTCGCCACGCTCCTTTTATCGCTCTCCGCGGCCCCGCTCGCAGCCCAGGGGACGGGGTATCCGTCCCTCGACGGCCCGCCAGCCTTCGACGAGGGACCGGGCTTCGTGATCATAAACCCGGCGACGAAGACGCGCCTCAGGACCGAGGCTTTCGCCGACATGCTCGCCGAGAGCGACGTCGTTTACGTCGGGGAATCCCACGACCAGAAATTCGCGCACCTGGCCCAGCTGGAAGCCCTGAAGATAATGGCCTTCGCCCGGAAGAACAAGGTGGTGGTCGGTTTCGAGATGCTCAACTCCGGCCTGCAGCCGGTGCTGGCCCGCTACGCCGCGGGTAAAATAACCGAGGAGGAATTCCTCGCCGGGGCGGACTGGAAGAAGGAGTGGGGCTTCGACTTCGGCCTCTACAAGCCCCTCTTCGACTACATAAGGAAAAATAAATTAAAGGCGGCGGCGCTGAATGTCCCCCGCCCGGTGATAAGGAAGATCGCGCGCGGCGGCATGGAGGCCCTTGCGCCGGAAGAAAAGAAGTTCCTCCCGGAGAAAGTGGAGATAAACCACGACCCCCTTTATACCGAGTACCTGCGCGCCGCCTACGGCGGCCACGCCGACAACCCGATGGCGAAGATGGTAACCTGGGACAATTACCTGCTCTCGATGGCGACCTGGAACGAGGGCATGGCCGACGCCGCCGTAAAGGCCCTGAAGAAACACAAGGGACACGCGATGCTGGTCATAGCCGGCAACGGCCACGTGATCTATAACGCTGGAATCCCCTGGTCGGTCAGAGCCCGGCTCCCCGGCCTGAAGCATCTCTCCGTCTACACCGAGGACATTGAAAAAGCCGAGGACTTCCGGGCTGAGCCGTCTCCGCTGGCCGACTTGGTCTGGTTCGTGCGGCACGAGCGCCCGGCCCCACCTCCAGCCGCCTCCACCGCCGCGGTCAAAACGCAGTGACCGCGGCCTGAAGCGATGAGAGGAAGAAAAGCGGCCGCGCTGCTGCTGCTGTTCGCCCTTTTCGCCGCTTTCTCTCTGTTCAAGGTCCGCCTATTCTCCCTCTCCCCCGGCTTCGACCCGTCCGACGACACCGCCTTTTTCTGGTCCGAATCCGCCTTCCAGTACCGATACGCGAAAATGGCCGCCGAAGGCGTCCCGATACCGGAGACGGATACCGCGGCGCAGTTTCCGGAGGGCGCCCGGCCCCGTTCGGAGTTCACGCTCGGCATGGAGCTGTTGAGCGGCGGGCTGTACCGCCTGCTGTTCGGCGGCGGACAGGGGCCTCCTTTCCACGTCTGGCTGACCTGGTTCATCTCCTTTTACACCTCGCTCACCCTGCTGTCGGTATACGCGCTGGGGCTGTCGCTGGGAGGAGGCCGCGCCGGGGCCCTGCTGGCCGCCCTCCTCTATGTCTCGGCTAGGATAAGCTGGGCGAGGACGGTCAACGGCTTCAACTACGAAGATTTCGCCCTGCCTCTCCTTTTCGGGGGCCTGGCTTTTTTCATCGGGGCGATGAGGGAGGAGGGAAAAAAAAGAGCCGCCTATTCCGCCCTCTCCGCGCTGCTGACGGCCGCCGCCCTGGCCGGGTGGCATTTCTCGCGGTTCTACCTGCTGGTCTTCGCGGCCGCGGCGGCGGCGGTCCTTCTGGCGCGCCGGGACGGTGAAAAGGCGCTGCCGCCCCTGGCCGCCCTGCTGGCCGCTTCGATAGCGGCGGCCCTGACAGTCCCCGTCCTGCGGGCCAGCGGCTTCCTGCTCTCGCCCCCGATGGCGGCGCTGGCGGCGCTAACCGCGGCATTGGCCCTGCGAAGGGCCGCCGGCTTCGGCCGGCTGCGCGCGGCTGGCGCTTTCCTGCTGGCGCTCGCCGCTATCGGCGCCGCGGCCTTCCTCCTTTCCGCCGGCGACGGGCGGGAATACTCCCACGTCTACTCCCTCTTCCTGCACAAGGCGGCCAATCTCCTGTCGAAACCGGCGGATCCGTCGCTGCTGCCCTTCGAGGTCCGGGCGCTGTGGGTCGAAGCCCTGGACACGCCCTCTCCCGCGGACTGGCTCAAGTATCTTTCGGTGCTGCTGCCGCTGGCCCTGCCGGCCTTCGTCCTGCGGGCGAGGGCGCCGGAAGAGAGCCCGGACCCCGGCAGGGTCCTGCTCCTTTGGCTGACCGCCGCCTTCCTCCTGCTCAACCTCTTCGCCATCCGCATTTTCCTCTTCAGCGCCTTCCTCCTCGCCCTCTGGACCTGCGTCTACCCCGGCCTCCTGTCGGAAACCGCGCGCAGGAGAGGCCGCGGGCGGGCCTGGGGGCTCGCCGCGGTCGCGCTGTCAGCGGCCTTCGGCCTGGACTTCGCCGGCTTCCTGATGAACCGCCCCCCTTCGTCCCCGCCGACTTTCTACCGCGGCGACGTGAAGAGGCTGGTCGAGTGGGCGCGCGCGGAGACGGCGGACGGGGAGGTTTTCCTGGGAAATCTAGGCGCCTCGGCCGCCCTGCTCGCTTACGCCGGCAGGCCGACCGCGATAAACCCGAAGTTCGAAACGGCGGCCATGAGAGGCAAGTTCGAAAAGTTCGCGCTGGCGCTTTACGGCGGCGAGGAAGACCTTTGGCGCCTCTGCCGCGAATACGGGGCGGATTATTTCGTCCACGAGAACCACTTCGTCCTAGACAGTTCGAAGAAATCTTTCCGCTACCTGGCGAACGCGCTGAGCCTGGACACGGGCTCCGCGGCCTACTCGATGCAGTTCAGGCCCGGGCGGCTGAAGCTCTTCGCCCCCGCGCATCAGACTTCCACTTTCCGCGTCTACAGGGTGCTGCTCGCCCCCGGCCGGGAAAGGGCGGCCGGGGCCTTCCCGCACCATCCCATGTACGACGAGGAGTTCTTCGGCAACGCGCCGGGCGCCGCGCGCTTCGACGACGCCGGCGTCATGCGGGCGGCCCTGCGCCTCCTCGCAGAAAAGGGAACCGTCCCGGGAAGCTGAGCGGCGTCCCGGCCTGGCTGTCAGATGGAATTGCGCGGGCGGGCCGCCGAAGCGTAAGAGGAGTCGATGTTGTAGTAGCCGTAGGTCAGCTTGGCCAGGCCGGCTATGAAGCGCTTGGCGCTGGCGTAGCTGGGCACGTCGCCGGTCAGGACCGCGATTACATAATCCCCCCTGGGAGAGAACACCACCCCCGCGTCGTGGCAGGACCGGCGCAGCAGGCCGGTCTTGTGCCCTATCTCCCAGCCCATCGGCAGACTTTTTCGCAGGCGGGTGCGGCCCTTGTTGTGCTTCATCAGGTCCAGCATGAGCTGGCTGGACTCGCGGTTCACCATGGCGCCGAAGTACAGCCGGTCCACCAGCAGCGCCATCTCCCTCGGCGTAGTGTAATTCTCGCGCGCCACACGCCCCGAAGAGAGGCTCATGCCCTCGGGAGTTATATTGGTGTAGATCAGCCCCAGCTTGCGGAAAGAATGCTCGAGGTAGGAATAGCCTACGTGGTCGATGATCATCTGGGCCGCGGTATTGTCGCTCTCGGTTATCATCTTGTAGAGCAGTTCCATCACGCTGAGGCTGGTCCCCTCGCGCGCCCACTTGAGAGAGCCCGAGCCGCCGCGGCGGTCCTTGCCGGTAAGGCGTATGCGGGTCTCCAGCGAAAGTTCGCCCCGCGCGATCTTATCGAAGACCGCCGCCATGATGGGGACTTTGATCAGGCTGGCGGAGGGGAAGAGGCGGTCAGGCTGATAAGACCAGGTCCGCCCGGTACGCAGGTCCCTGATGTATATGCCGACGCGGCCGGGATAGGCGATGGCGGCCTTGGAGAGCGCCGAGACCATCGCGTCCCATTCCAGGTCGCTCAAGGGGGCTTCGGGGCTGTCGGCCTGGACGGCCTCCGCCGGAGCCGCGGACTGCGCGGAAAAGCGGGCGGCGGCCATGCCGCCAAGCAGATAGAACCCCCACATGGCGGTGGCCAGGAAGACCAGGGCGGCTGCTGACTTCTTCTTCATCCGGGCGGCAGAACCCTTAGTCCGACAGGGCCAGGGCCTCGCCTTCGCCTTTGTAATCGGCCTTTATCGTCGCGCCGGCCTTGGCGTTGGCGTTGAGGATGAACTCCGCTATCGGGTCCTCCAGCAGCCGCTGCACGGTGCGCAGGATTGGCCGCGCGCCGTAGTTGGCGTCGAACCCGGTCTTTATCAGGAACTTCTTGGCCGCCTCGGTTATCGCCAGCTTGAGCTGCCTGTCGGCGAGCTTCTTCTCGACCTTGCGCAGGTTGAGCTCCAGGATGTGGACCATGTCGGCCTCGGTCAGAGGCCGGAAGACTATGATCTCGTCGATGCGGTTGATGAACTCTGGGTTGAAGACCCGCTTCACCTCGTCCATCACGGTGTCCTTCATCTCGCGGTAATCCCTCTCCTTGTCCTCGGCCGGCACGAAGCCGAGAGACTTGCCCTTGCTTATCATGCGCGCGCCGACGTTGGAGGTCATGATGAGGATGCAGTTCTTGAAACTGACCTTATGGCCGAGGCTGTCGGTCAGCGTCCCCTCGTCCATGATCTGCAGCAGGATATTGAAGACGTCGGGGTGGGCCTTCTCTATCTCGTCGAGCACGACGACGGAATAGGGCTTGCGGCGGACCAGCTCTGTCAGTTTGCCGCCTTCCTCGTAGCCGACGTAGCCCGGGGGAGCGCCGATGAGGCGGCTCACGGAGAACTTCTCCATGTACTCGGACATGTCGATGCGGACCATGGCCTCCTCGTTGCCGAAGAGGAAGTCCGCCAGCACGCGGGCCAGTTCGGTCTTGCCGACGCCCGTCGGGCCCAGGAAGATGAAATTGCCTATCGGCCGCTTGGGGTCCTTCATGCCCGTGCGGCTGCGCTTGATGGCCTGCGCTATGATCCTGACGGCCTCGTCCTGGCCGATGAGGCGCTTGTGAATCTCCGACTCCATGTTCTTGAGCTTGTCCACTTCGCTCTCGGTCATGCGCGTGACCGGGATACCCGTCCATTTGGAGGCGATGGAGGCTATATCCTCCTCGGTGACCTCGGGGGTCTGTTTGTCGCGCGCCTCGCGCCATTTCTTGCGGGAGTCCTCTATCGCCTTCTTGAGCTCCTTCTCCTTGTCGCGCAGCTTCGAGGCCTTCTCGAACTCCTGCGCGTAGGAGGCCGCGTTCTTCTCCTTGGTGACCTCCTCTAGCTCCATCTCCTTCTGCTTAAACTCCGGAG
>CAZVWK010000015.1:0-30390 GCA_964631475.1 uncultured Elusimicrobiaceae bacterium
ATGCCGGCCTCTTCCATGAGCTTAAGGACGCGCTTGCCGTGGCCGGCGGCCACTTTCTTGTCCACGATGACCTTGACTTCCAGGCCCTCGCGTTTCTTGAGGATGAGGTACTGGGCTGTCTCCCAGCCGGTTATATCGTCGTAGAAAGCCCAGCTGGAGACCAGCAGGCTCTTTTTGGCCTCGCGCATCAGGCGGTCGCGCACCGCGAACGAGGCGGGGCCGTCGACCAGGTAGCGGGCGCTGTTGCCGTCGCGGAAAGGCGCCCGGGTGGCGCGCTCGTACTCGGCTATGAAGCCCGCGTCCCTGAAAAGGGACTGCTGGCCGGCGCGGCGGGCCGGGTAGGCCCGGGAGACGGAAACGTCCAGGACCCTCTTGGAGATCTCGTCGAAGTTCGGAGCCGAATCGGCCCATGGTATCCAGCCGTTATCGGAGAGCTGGGCGCCCAGGGCGTGCCAGACAATGACGGCGGTGCCCGTGTAGGAGACCGGCTCGGGAAGCGGGTAATCGGCGGGGAGCGGGGGTATGACCGGCAGCGAAGGCACCTGGGGCAAGGGAGCCGGGGCGCGCAGCGGGGTCATCTGAAGCGCGGCGGACTGATTGCCGGAGAGGGAGCCGTCGAAGCGGCCGGAAAGGTCCGCGGCCCAGTCCTCATGGACCGGAGCGCCGAGGGCCTCGGCGGTGCGCTCCATGCCGGCCTGCAGCTCGCCGAGCCGGGAATCATAATCGCCCTGGGCAAAAGCGGCTGCGGGGAAGATGGAAATGACGGAAACCTTTAAAAAGAACGAGACGTTTTTTATCATACCTATATTCTAACCACGCCGCCGTCCCGGCGACAGGGCCGAAAAGGCTATCCCGGCCAAAAAAAGGGCCCACCCGGAGGTGGGCCCGATGGCCGGGAAAGGCGGGTGGGAGAGTTCAGTCCAGGTCCATGGGATTAATGGGTTTTATGTCCTCGCCGGACTCCTCGATGCGCTTCTTTTCCTTTTCGAATTTGTCCAGCAGGTCGCGCTTCTTCTTGTCCATCTCGTCCCTGGCGCCTGAGAAATAGCCGTCCAGCCTGGCCTTGTCCTCCTGCATCTTCCGCATCGCCTCCTGCATGGGATCGGCGCCGTCCTTGACCTTGGGCTTGTCCCAATGGCGCAGGACCTTGCCGGTCTTGCGGTCTACCTCTATGCGGGCCTTGCAGCAGGGGCAGTCTACGAGAAACGAGCCTTCCGACATGGGTCCTCCTACTTCACTCCCCACAGCGGGTGCTGCTGCGGGAGCACTTTAACTTTTAAAAGACGGGCCCGGGCGCAGGCTTCCGCCTCGCGCAGCAGCCTGGCCGACGGCGGCCGCGCCCCCCTGCTGCGCGTCGCGGGCTGTATGAAAAACGGAATCCCCCGCCCCCCGGCGGCGGCCAGGTCGGCGGCCTTTTTGAAGTCGGACGGCGTGGAAGCGGCGGTGATCACGACCTTGACGAAAGCCTTGCCTCCGGCCTCGGCGAGGAACCTGCGGTGGGCGCCCCAGAGAGGCCTGTGGCCCCCGGCTGACGGGATCTTTATGTCCATCGCGACGGCGTCCATCAGGCCGGCCACTTCGCGCAGTTCGCGGCACAGCGTGCCGTTTGTCTCCAGGTGTATTTCAAGGCCGGCTTTTTTCAGCAGCGGCGCGAGCGACTTTATGAACCGCCAGTGCAGCAGCGGCTCGCCGCCGGTGAGCGAGACGATGCGGGCGCGGCCGCGGCGGGCCTGTTTTAATACCTCCTCCGCCGCTTCCGCCGGCGTCATCATGAAGGACGGGAGCGATCGGGCCGCGGGCTCGTCGCAGTAGGAGCAGCCCAGGTTGCAGCCGGCGAAGCGCAGGAAAACCTGGCGGCGGCCGCAGTAGAGGCCCTCGCCCTGGCGGGAGCAGAATATTTCGTATACCAAGGCCGCGGGGCTCTTCATTTGAGCGCTGGGTCGGGCACGCCCGCTTCGGCGAAACCTTTGACGCGCAGCAGGCAGGAATCGCAGCGGCCGCAAGGACGCCCGCCTCCCGCGTAGCAGGACCAAGTCAGTTCCAGCGGGGCCCTCAGCTGCAGCCCCAGTCTCACTATGCCGGCCTTGCTGAGCTTTATGAGCGGGGTGAGCAGTTTTATCCTCTCTCCCCTGTCGCCCTGGCGGGTGCCGAAGGCGGCGGCCTTTTCCAGCGCCCGGTAAAAGGCGGGCCGACAGTCGGGATAGCCCGAGTAATCCACCACGTTCGGCCCGAGTACCACGGCGCGGGCGCCGATAGCGTCGGCCAGGGAGAGCCCGGCGGAGGCGAAGACCAGGTTGCGGCCGGGAACGTAGGTGGAGGGGATGTCCCCCGGCCGGCCTATCGAGGAGAGTTCATGCTCCGGCAGGCGGCCGCGGCGGCCGACCAGCGAACTGGAGACGAACCAGGGGAAATCAAGGCTTATTTCGTAAAGGCGGACGCCGAGCCGGCGGGCGATGGCCCTGGCGCTGCGGTTCTCGCGGGAGTGGCGCTGGCCGTAGGCGAAAGAGACGGCGCTGCACTCAAAGCCCTTCGAAACGGCCCAGCAAAGCGCGACGGTGGAATCGAGGCCTCCGGAAAAAATGACTACGGCTTTCCGCATTCTCATCGCCGCGCCGCCTGGCCGGCGGGCAGGACCGGGGCGAACACCCCCCTGTGGCCTGCCGAAGGTACGCCGCCGAAAATATTCGCCGAAAGGGAAATCTCGAGGTCCCGCCGGGCACCGGGACGGCCTGCCAGGAAATCCAGCGGCCTCCCGCTCGAATGTATCTCCGAGACGGCCGCCTCGCAGGCCATCTCCCCGGCCAGGAACCGGGCGCAGGAAAAATCCTCCGCGTGCGCCCTGTCGTAATACAGGCATGCCGGGACGAAAAGAGTGTTCATGGGAAAGGACGCGCAGTAATCGCGCAGGGCGGCGGCGTTGGCGAAGCACCCTATCAGTATCTCCGCCGCCGAAGGGCAGGCCATGACGGCCTTGGAGCCCGAGTTGGTCACTATGACGGCCGCCCTGGAAGGGTCCGAGCCGGAGAGGGCCGCCGCGGGGGAATTATCGTACTTCTCCACGCCAGGAAGGTCCATTTCAGAGAAAAGGTCGGCCTTCGAGGCGCGCGCCGCCGCCACGGCCAGCGACGGGTCGGCGTAAATCCTAACGTCCCGGCGGCCGCTCTCCAGCAGGGCGCAGACGGTGTTGGAGAACCTGAACAGGTCTATGACGACGGCCCGGCCCCGCCAGGCGCGGGCCTCTCCCGGATCGTAAGCTACCTTAAGCTCAGGGACCGCGCCTGGTCCCGGTGGAGACGTTCTCTGCATATTTAAGGGCCACGCCGGTCAGGACGACCAGCCCGACGGCCCCTTCCCAGGGGGAACCGGGGGAGGCGGTGTCGTTGACCGCCTCCGGCATAACTATTATGCCGTCGGCGCCGATATCCGCGGCCAGTTGCCGGGCTTTTTTCCTGTGCCTCTCGAAGGCCCTGGCGTCCCGCCCGCTTATCCTCTCTCCATGCATGACGGCGATGGCTCCCCAGGGCTTGCGGGTCTCCTCCTTGGAGGAGAACACTTCCACCTGCTTCCAGTGCCTGGGCTGGAACCAGGGTCCTACCTGTATGACGTCCACCTTGGGAGACGCGCAGGCTGAGAGGGTCGTGAGCAGGAAGACGGCGGCCAGGGGCCGCATCACCTGGGCGGCTCCACGCCGAGGTCGCGGCAGATCTTGCGTACCGTGAAATCGGCTATCTCCGTATGGCGCGTAACGGGCACTTCCTTGGCTGTCGCCGGGTTGGTGAAAATGGAGTATTTCCCCCCTTCGCGCGAGAGCACGCAGCCCTCCTGAGTGAGATAACGTACCAGTTCCTTGCGTTTCATAGTATCCTCCGATAAACCTGTCGGCGCCTCTCTCCCCCCGCCTCCGGCAAGCTACTCGCGGCTCCTGTAGAGGGAACCCGCCAGTTTCCAGGAGACCCCCGTCCGGCCGAAGGTCACCTGCACGAAATTGACCGCGCCGTCGTCGCCCTGGAGCACCAGTATGTTGCGGCCGGCGTCGGTAAAGGCTCCTTTCACGTCTCCCAGCGAGGCCGGCAGGGCGTTGGGGTCTCGGGACTGGTCGGCCTCCGCCGGTTCTTCCCGCAAAGCCTGGGCGGGGGGGGCGGAGTATTCAGGGCCATCGATCATTACCGCCCCGTCCTCTTCTTCCGCCTTGACCGGCTTGGCGGCCGACTCGGACTTGGCCGCCGGGGCCGGTTTCTGCTGGGAATAAAGCGAGATGGGGACGGCAGCCAGAACAAGGAAGAACACGGTCTTCTTCATAAGAATTCTCCTAGACCGTACGAAGCGCACGGCGCCCCTTACGGCAAAAACACAGCTTAAAACCTCTTTACGCCGACCCTGCCCGGCTTTATGCCCAGCAGCGCTTTCGCCAGCGACGCGAAGCGCGACGGGGCGTCGCTGACGAAGAAACGGGCCGAGCCGCGGCCGGCCGGGCGGAGAAGTCCCTCGCGGGCCAGCGTCTCGCGCACCGCCAGGGCGGCAGCTTCAGCAGAGTCAATTATATTAATTTTGCCGCCCATCGCCCTGGCTATTATGCTCCTGAGCAGCGGGTAATGGGTACAGCCCAGTATCAGTGAATCGTAAGCCCTGCCACGGTAAGGGGAAAGGTATTCCTCAGCGGCCAGCCTTGTCAGTTCGGCGGCCCTGCGGCCCCGGGCGGGATCGCTCCATCCCTCCTCCACCAGCGGGACGAAAAGAGGGCAGGCCCGCTCGGTGACGAGAGCGCCCGGCGCGGCCCGGCGCAGCGCCCGCCCGTAGGCGCGGCTGGCGACCGTCGCGGCGGTGCCGATCACGAGGACTTTCCTGCCGCCGGAGGAGGCGAAAGCCGCGGCCCCGGGCTCTATCACCCCGGTTACGGGCACGCCGCGCGCGGCGGACCTCACCGCGTCGAGCGCCACGGAGGAGGCGGTATTGCAGGCTACCACGAGCGTCTTTATCCCCCTGGCGACGAGCCAGGCCGTTATCTCCCGCGAGAACTGCCTCACGGCCTCCGGCGACTTGGTGCCGTAAGGCACCCTCGCCGTATCTCCGAAATAAACGAAATCTTCCCGGGGCATGGCGCGCCTCATGGCGGCCAGCACGGTCAGGCCGCCGAGGCCGGAATCGAAGACGCCTATCGGCCGTTCGCGTTTTTCCATATGTGCGGCCGCCTATTTCCACCCTTTGAGCTCGGCGTACTTGCCGAGACCGCTGTATATGGCCCGGGCCATCTTGGCGTGCACCGCCGGGCTGCTCAGGTTCTTCTGGTCGCGCGGGTTGGTCATGAAACCCATCTCGACCAGTATTCCCGGGGCGTAGGTCCCGCGCAAAACGTAGAAAGCGGCCTGCTTGACGCCCCGGTTCTTGAACGGCGTGTGCTTCTCGAACTCCCTGGCCACGAAAGCCGCGAGCTGGCTGCCTTCGTTGAGATACTCGTTGCGCGCCAGCGAATGCAGCAGCATGGCGGCCGCGTCCGGCCGCTGGGATTCGTCCTCCAGCTCCAGCACGGAGTTCTCGTAGTCGGCCACCTCGGCCGCCATCGGGTCCGACGCGTTCTCCGACATGAAGTATATCTCGAAGCCGTGCTCCGTGGAGCGCCTGGTGGCGTTGGCGTGCAGCGAGATGAAGACGTCGGCGTTATGCCTGTTGGCGAACTCGGAGCGGGCGGCCAGAGGGACGAAGACGTCGGAGGTGCGCACCATGAGCACCTCGAAAAAGCCTTCTTTTTCCAGCAGCTTCCGAAGCTCTTTGGCCACAGCCAGGTTTATGTCCTTTTCCTTCATCCCGGAAACCCTTCGCCCTCCAGGGTCCCTGCCGCCATGTCCGGCGTCTATTACCACTTTCTTCCTGGCCTTGGGATCGACGACGGCCTTGTCCGGGAGGCCGGGAGCCGCAGCGGCTTCCCGGGCCTGCGCCGACGGGGCCGCGGGAGCTATGGCTGCCGGACCGGCCGCCGCCCCCCTGGCTCCGACGGAAGAAGCGGAGGAGGGAGCGATTTCCATGACCTCGGAGTCCGTGCCGACCGCGGCGGCTGACGGCGGGAGGCTCTCCGGCTCCGCGGAAGGGGTCCCAGGGACTTCCGGACGCCCCCCCGCTTTCGCGAGTATATCCACGACTATCCTGTCGGGGTCCGAAAGCTTGAAGGCGTTGAAGCCGGCGGCCTTCTCGCCCATGGAAATGCCTATGCGCAGGGCCTTGTTCTCCTGCGTCATGTCGATGGTCCTGACCACGCCGTCCCCCACTTCTATCTTTTCCGGTGAGGCGGCGCTGCCGCCGCTGACCACCAGCAGGAGGAGGTTGTTGGACTTCTGGTAGGTCTGGAACCCGAGGGGCTCGTTAAGGTAAAGGACCAGCCGGGTTTTGTCCTTATGAGAGAAGTAGTTGTAAGAGGCGACGCTCATCTTCTCCGAGATCTCCAGCGCGCCCGCCGCCTGGTCGTAACGGGGTCCGAATCCGAAGCAGGCCTGGAAACCCGGGGAGAGCACAAAGTCCCTGGAAAGGAAAGACTTGCCCCCCCTGACTATCACCGGGGCCCTGATCATTACGGATTCTTTGTCGAAAAGGACTTCGTCGCTGTCGACCGAAGCCTGGACCTTCTTGCCCTTGAGCTGGAAGACCATCTTGCCCGACACCGGATACCAGTAGACCTTGCCTCCCAGGTAGCGGGAGAGCCTAGCGGCGTCGAAGTAGACGGTGCCCCCGTAGGAATAGGTCTCGAGCTTGCCCACGTATTTGCCGTTCCTGACCAGAGAAGCCTCGTTTACGGCGGCCGCGGCCGGCGAGGCAGCGGCGGCTAAGACCAGCGATACCAGAATTTTCCTCAGCATTCGTTCTCCTTGGAGCACCCGGATGGGGTCACTCGAGCACTATCCTGTAGTCCTCCCAGGTGAGCTGGGGGTCGGAGGCTATCTTGAAAGAGCGTTGCACGTTCTTCTCCATAAGCCCGTGCTTGCGGCGTATGAGGTCGGCCAGAATCGGGTTGAGTATCACGCGCATGGCGCCGCCGGGACGGCCCAGCGTCAGGTTGCGTATCTCCCTCTGTATCTTTATCCTGATGCTCTCACTCGAGAGCACCCTGCCGGAGCCGTGGCATTCCGGGCAGTCCTCCGTGAGCAGGCTGAGAGTACTTTCGCGCTTGCGCTCGCGGGTCATCTCTACAAGCCCGAGGCGGGTGATAGGCAGGATGCGTATCTTGGCGCGGTCGTTCCTGACCGCGTTCTCTAGGGCGGTCACCACCTTCTGCCTGTTGGAGGCCTTTTTCATGTCTATGAAGTCTATTACGATTATGCCGCCAATATTGCGCAGCCGCAGCTGCCGGGCTATCTCCTGCGCGGCTTCTATGTTGTTGAGCGTGACCGTCTCCTCCTGGGAGCGGCTGCCCGTGAAGCGGCCCGTGTTCACGTCTATGGCGCAGAGCGACTCGGCCTCCTGTATGATGATGCTGCCGCCGTTGGGCAACTCGACTTTAACCTTGCGCAGATCTTCCAGCCCTTTCTCGAGGTTGAAGGCCTTGAAGATGGGGGTCTTGCCTTCGTAAAGTTTCACCCGCTCCTTCAGGTCCGGGGACATCCTGGCCACGAACTCCTGGACGCTGCCGAAGTCCTCCTTATTGTCGAGCATGTAGATGGCCGTATCTTCCGACAGTATGTCGCGGGCCACCTGCATGGGCAGATCCATATCCCTGTGAAGGAGCGCCGGGGGCCTGGCCGTTTCAAAGCGCCCTATTATGGACTCCCAGAGGCGTATGAGGTATTTCAGCTCGCGCTCGAGTTCCTCTTCGGCCGCCCCTTCGGCCTCGGTCCGCACTATGCAGCCCTTCTTGCCCATGTCGGCATCAGTGGTGATTTTTTTGATGATGTCGGAGAGGCGCTTGCGCTCGTCGGCGTTCTCTATGTTCTTGGAAACGCCGATGAATTCCTGGAACGGAGTGAAGACCAGGTAGCGCCCCGGCAGCGAGACGTCCATCGTAACCTTCATGCCTTTCGTGCTTATCGCGTCCTTTGTTACCTGGAGCAGGACCTCCTGGTCCTTCTTCAGCAGCTTCTCGATGGGATCGCGCTGGCCGCCGAGTACGTCGGAGATGTAGATATAGGCGTTCTTGTCCAGGCCTATGTTTATGAAAGCGCTGGAGATGCCGGGCAGAACGTTCTCGACCGTTCCCTTGTATATATTCCCGACGATGTTGACGCTGGACTGCCGCTTCCAGAACAGCTCGGCCATCCGGCCGTCCTCGACTATGGCTATCCGCGTCTCCTCGAAAGAGTTATTAGCGAATATTTCCTTCCTGACTTTTTTCTCGTTTGCCATGATAGTTCGATATCCTCCTGACCACGGCGGTATAGTACCGGGACACCATGCCGCATGGTGTCCCCCGCCGATGGCGACTACAAAATTTCCCTGAGACCGCCAGAAGAATCCTCCCAGTAAAGCCCGGTCCTGAGCACGCTGAACGCCGGGGCGGACAGGCCGAAAAGGGCGGAGGCCAGCACCTCCGGCCTTCCCCCCGCCCGCAGCCTGAGATCGGCCCGCAGCCTGCGGCGTGAAGCCTCCCAGGCGGCCGAAAGCACGGCGGGGCGCAGGTCGTAACGAACCTTCTCCCCCTTCTTTTCCCTTTCGGCCATGAACTCACCGGCCGCCAGGAATTCCGCCAGCCGGCGCTCCGCCTCTGGCGGGGCGGCGGCGAAATCCAGCTCGAAGCGCGCCACGGAGGCCGTGGCCTCGATAGAAGGGAACAGCAGCGGCACACGCCGCAGCGCCGACAATACCAGCCCCCGCGCTCCCCGTGAAAGAGCGGAACGCAGTTCCTCTTCCCGGTACAGCCGCGCGAACCAGGCGTCGGCGTATTCGCAGAGGCTCTCGTGACCGGCCCCGGCCGCCGGGCCGAAGGCCATCCTCGGCGCACCAGCCCCGGTCCCGCGCGAGCCGTAATAGTCGAGGCCCGCCTCCGCGACCAGCGCCCTGAGCCCCTTTATCTGCTCGAGGTGGCACATCCCGGCCTCCGTAACGGCGGCGCCGCCGTCCCCGGCGCCGGCGGAACGGCCCCGGCGCTCGAAGCGCATGCGGCAGCGCATGGCGGGAGCGGGCCTGTTCTCCTCCCGGGTCATACCAGCGCGTACCTCCGCGAATAGACGGACTCCGCAAGGCCCAGCGCGAAGAAAGTGGCGACCATGTTGGATCCCCCGTAGGAAACCAGCGGCAGCGGGACGCCGGCCACGGGCGCGAAGCCCAGCAGCATGCCGAAATTTATCAGGAAGTAAACCATATACAGCGAGAAGATTCCGCAGCATAGCAGGTAGCCGAACCTGTCCCTCGCCAGTTGCGCGGCGCTCTTGAGGCGGTAGAGCAGCGCGAGGTAGAGCGCCATCACCAGGCCCGTTCCCATGAAGCCCATCTCCTCTCCCACCACGGCGAGGATGAAATCGGTGTGCCTTTCCGGGACGAAGCCCAGCCTCGACTGCGTGCCGGAGAACACGCCCTTTCCGAAGACGCCGCCCGAGCCCATGGCTATCCTAGCCTGTATCAGGTTGTAGCCCGCGCCGCGCGGGTCGCTCTCCGGAGAGAGGAATACCTCCAGCCTTTTCTGCTGGTACTCCTTCATCTGGTTCTTCACCAGCATGCCCGAGAAGAAACCCAGCACTATCACCAGCGCCGCGCCGGTGAAGAAGACACCGGATATATTGGAATACAGCTTCACCGAGAGGAACCAGCCGAACCAGGCCAGCGCCGCGACGCCGGCGACGAATATCAGGGTGTCCCATCCGAAACTGGCGAGACCCGCGAAGAAGCCCAGCAGCGGGTTCTGCGCCAGTTCCGGATTTATCGAGAGAAGCGTCCAAAGGATGGGGAACAGGGCCGAGACGGCCGCGTAGCCGATTATGATGGCGATATGCGCCACACCGCCCCCGGCGCAGAAGATCATGGCCAAGACCACCGGCAGGGTAGTGAGGATGCCGGAAAAGTCGGGCTGCTTCATAAGCAGCAGGAGGAACGGAAAGGCCAGCAGGAGCGCCCCCAGGGATCCGCCGAACTCGCGCATCTTGCCACCCCGCCTGTCGAGGTAGTTGGCGAGGGCGACTATGAGGCCGATGCGGGCGAGTTCGGAAGGCTGCACCGAAAAGAAAGGCAGTTTGTACCAGGACCGCGCGCCCTTATCCACCACGCCGAAGAACAGCACCCCGGCCAGGAAAACCAGCGATATCCCGTATACAAACTTCCACTGATCCTGATAGACCTGGTAATTCAGGCTCCAGGCCACAGAGAAGAAAAGCAGCGCTATAGGCACCGCCATAAGGTGGGTACGGACTATCCTCTCGTAGCTGGACAGCACTCCCACGGAGGAGAAAACCGCCAGGGTGCCGATGAAAAGCAGGCCGGCCGCCGCGGCCAGCATGACCCAGTCCATTCTCCCCTTCTTGAGGCCGACGCTCGTGAGCATCAATCCGCCCTCCCGGCCGCGCCGGCCGCCGGCGGAACTGGACCAGCGGCGGAGGCGGTGGAAGATGATATCCCGGCTTCGGCGGACGGGAGGGCCGCGGCCGCCGGCGGCCCGGCTTTCGGCAGCACGTCCCGCAGGGCGGCTTCCATGACGCGCCTGGCGATCGGGCCGGCGGAGCCGGAACCGCTCTTGCCGTGCTCGACAAGCACCGCCACGGCCACCAGCGGCTCACCGTCCCCGATACGCGCGAAGGACGCGAACCAGGCGTGGTCTTCCCCGTGGGGATTCTGCGCCGTGCCGGTCTTGCCGTAAACCTCGGCCCCCTTTATGATCGCTGGCCTCCCTGTCCCCTCTTCGACGGTTTTTTTGAGCGCCTGCCAGATAAGGTCCCAGGTCTCCGGGCGCAGGCGTACCTCGCCGCTCTTCTCCGGCGAACGGGACAGCAGGGTCTTGCCGTCGGGAGCGGACACCCTGTCCACGTAGTAAGGCTTCCAGAGCGTGCCGCGGGAGGCGGCCGCCGCGATCATGACGGCCATCTGAACGGGAGTGGCCAGCGTCTCGCCCTGGCCTATGCTGAGGTTGAGCGTGTCGCCTACGAACCAGTAGCTCTTCCGGGTCGCGCGGCGGGTGGGGCCGAAGACGTTCCCGCCTTTCTCGTCGGGCAGCCTTATCCCAGTCGGCCGCCCTATGCCGAAGGCCCGGGCCTGCTTTTCGATGGCTAGCGGCCCGGCCCGCAGGCCGGAAACGTAATAATAGACGTCGCAGGAGTTGGCCATGCCGTCTATGAAATCCATCCGGCCGTGGCCTTTTTTCTCCCAGCACTTGAAAACCCGGGAACCGGCGTCGTAATAGCCTGGGCAGAAGATCTTATCAGAAGGGTCCACGCGTCCCGATTCCAGGAAGGCGGCCGCGCTGATTATCTTGAACACGGAAGCCGGGGGATAAGTCCCCTGGACGGCTATGTTGAATTCCGGGATCTTCTCGGCCTGCACGGGGAACCCCTCGTCGCTGTAGGAAACGAAGGCGTTGGGGTCGTAGCCGGGAGCCGATGCGAAAGCCAGGACGGCGCCGCTGCGCGGGTCGAGAGCGACCACGGCCCCGCGCCCGCTGAGGGAATTCCTAAGCCCGTCCTCCGCGGCGGCCTGGACGACGGAGTCTACGGTCAGGCGGATATCCGCGCCCGGCACCCATTTCCTGCTCTCCAGGATCTTCGACAGGCGCCCGCGCGAGTCGACCTCCATGAATATGCCGCCCGGCTTGCCGCGGAGTTCCTTCTCGTACATCTTTTCCAGCCCGGCCTTTCCGACCCTGGAATCGAAACTGTACCCGCCGACGGCGCCGTACCGCGCCCACTCCCGGGAGTCCATCTTCCCCATGTAGCCGACCAGGTGGCTAAGATGACTGCCGAAGGGATAGTAGCGGCGGGCCTCCGTTATGACGTCTATGCCGCCGTATATTCTCCGCAGTTCGGAGATGGCGAACATCGCCGGCACCGAGAGATTCTCCGCTATGCGGGCCGGGGTCTCTCGGGCTACCGCGCGGCGCAGAGAGGACCTCAGTTCCTCCTGCTTCATTCCCAGGGGCCCCGCCAGCGCGGCGGCCAGCCTGTCCGCGTATGACGCGGTGACCGGCGGGCCCGGGAAGTAGACCAGACTGAAGGAAGGCTTGCTGGAGGCTATAAGCTCTCCGTCCCGGGAAATGATCCTGCCCCTGGGCGCGCTCTGTGGTATGACCTGCGTGCGGTTCTTTTCCGCCAGCTCCCTGTAATGGGCGTGCTGCAGCACCTGTATGCTCACGAACCTGAGAATAAAAAGCAGGCCGGCGGCCCAGGCCAGAATCCAGAGTATCTCGAGCCTCTCGGGGGCGGGAATTGGGGCCCTCACCGGCAGGGCCTCCGGCAGGCGCGGCGGGCCGCCGCGAATACCGGCGGCACCGTCAGCGCGCTTATGAGCGGCTCAAGCAGGATGGACCTGAGGGGAAGCGGCGAGAGTCCGCCGATCGACAGATAGGCCGACTGGTAAGCGGCCAGCGAAAACAGGGAGAGCGCGAGCGCGGCCGCGGCCTGCGATAAAGCGCTGCCGAGGTCGAAATGGCGCTTCATGACCTGCACGGCGTAACCGATCAGGGTGTAAAGGAGGGCCCAGGAGCCGGCCAGCCCGGAGCCAAGTATGTCCGCGTATAGTCCGAAAAGGAAGGGCCAGGCTATCCCGCGCACGGGACCGCCCACGACGGCCGAAGAGAGTGCGGCGGCGAAAAGCAGGTTGGGCGCCAGCCCGCCCAGCGGGAACGCCCAGTGCAGCCACCAATGGGCGGCGGAAAAAAAAAGGAAAAAAGCGGAGTCCCTTAGCAAGGTCACGGGGCCTCCTCCGAATACTGGCGTATCTCGGCCGGGAAATCCCTGTTTACCACGTAGACCTCGCGCAGCGAATCCGGCTCTACGAGGGGCTCGGCCGAGACGTTTAAAAGGTTCATCGAAGCGTCCCTCTCGCCGGACCCCGAAACCGTCGCGACCGGGATCCCGGGCGGGAACAGGAGTCCCCCGGATGAGGTCAATATCTCTTCCCCGGCATGCGTGGCGGCCTTCTCCTGCAGGTAGCCAAGGCGGAGGCTCCTGGACCCCCGGCCCTCCAGCATCCCCTCGTGCCCAGAGCCCTTGAGACGACATATAACGGAAGAAAGTTCGTTGGTGACCAGCATCACCTTTGAAAAACCGGGGTAAACCTCGACCACGCGGCCGGCCAGAACGGGGCGGCCGGCGGAGAGGGCCAGCGCCGTGGCGTGTACGCGAACGCCGTGCTCCGAACCTTTATCGATAAACATGGTCCCGAACCAGTCGCGCGGCGATTTTAAGATCACCCGGGCCCAGCTGCCGCGCCACCGGCCCTCTTTTGAAAGGGCGAGCATGTCCGCCAGGCGGGCGTTCTCGGCTTCGAGATGGTCCGCCCGCCCGGCCGAGAGTTCGGCCTCGGCCAGCGCGGCCTTCAGCCGGAGATTGTCCTGGTCCGCGCGTACCACCCGGGCGATGTTATCCGGGACATTGCGCAGTCTGTGGTCCACCCGGGCGCCCTGCAGCACCGGGTAAAGGGAATAGCCGAAGAGAAGTCTGGCGGAATGGACCACCGGGGTGGATGGAAAGACGAGAAAGAGGAAGGAAACGACGGCGAAAAAGGCCAGCGCGTAATTGGCCAGGTCTTTTTCCCTGTTCATCCGGGCTCCTCCTTGGAGTGCCCGAAGCCTGAAATGAGGGCTGTCCGCCGCCCCGGGCTCGCGCCCGGGCGGCCTTTAGTCCTGCCTGTACGACTTCAGGAATTCGGGCCGCTGCTGAATCCTGTCGAGTTCTTCGAGATACTTTCCGCATCCCAAAGCAACGCAACTCAACGGATCGGCCGCCCTGTGAACAGGGAGCTCGGTTTCCTGGCGTATGAGCTCAGGAAAGCCCCTAAGCAGAGAACCGCCGCCGGCGAGCACCATGCCACGGTCCACGAGGTCCGAGGAAAGTTCCGGCGGGGTCTCTTCGAGCACCTGCTTGATTACTTCAACTATCAGCTGAACGGGTTCCATCAGGGCCTGGCGTATCTCCTCCGAGGTGACGAGTATCGTCTTCGGCAGGCCTTTCGCCTGGTCCCGGCCCTTCACTTCGATAGTCTTCTCTTCTTTTAAGGGAAAAACCGATCCTATTTGAATCTTTACGTCCTCGGCGGTAGTCTCGCCGATGATGAGGTTGTGCTTGCGCCTGAAGTACTGCACTATGCAGTCGTCCATCTCGTCGCCGGCCACGTCCAGCGACTTGGCCACGACCATGCCGCCGAGGGAGATAACGGCGACCTCGGTGGTGCCGCCGCCTATATCGCAGATCATGCTGGCGTGCGGTTCGGAGACCGGGAGGTCGGACCCTATCGCGGCCGCCATCGGCTCCTCGATCAGGTGGACTTCCCTGGCGCCGGCCTGCTCGGCCGACTCCTGCACGGCGCGCTTCTCCACCTCGGTGATGCCCGAGGGGATGCCTATCACTATGCGGGGATGCAGGAGGCTGCGCCGGTTATGGACCTTACGGATGAAATATTTGATCATCTCCTGCGTGGACTCGAAATCCGCGATGACTCCGTTGCGCAGCGGACGCACCGCCACGATGTTGGCCGGGGTGCGGCCCAGCATCAGCTTGGCGTCGCTGCCCACCGCGAGCACCTTCCGCTTGTTCTTGTCGCTGGCGACCACGGACGGCTCCCTCAGCACGATCCCCTTGCCCTTCACGTAGACGAGCGTGTTGGCCGTGCCGAGGTCTATCCCTATGTCGTTGGAGAACAGGCTGAAGATGTAATCGAACATTTTATTGCACCAGCTTCACCAGCGCCATCTCGGTGGCGTCGCCGCGCCGGGGCCCCAGCTTGAGTATCCTGGTATAGCCGCCGTTGCGCTCCTTGTAGCGCTGGGCGATGGTCTCTAGGACCTTTTCGCAGGCCTGGCGGTTGCCGCGCAGCGAGCTGCGGACGGAGGTCCGGTTGCCCTTCTTGGCGGCGGTTATGACCTTCTCGGCGAAGCGCTTGAGCTCCTTGGCCTTGGGCACGGTGGTGGTTACCTTCTCGTGCAGCAGCAGGCTTGAGATCATGTTGGAGAACATCGCGCGCCGGTGCGAGCCGGTCTTGGAAAGTTTCCTAGCTCCCAGGTTCTTTATCATGTCTTACTCCTCTGATTTTTTGGAGCCCAGCGAAAGGCCCATGCCCTGCAGCTTCTCCTGTATCTCGTCGAGGGACTTCTGGCCGAAATTCTTAACGGCGAGCAGGTCCTCGGGGGTCTTATCCACCAGTTCCCGGATGGTGCGGATGCCCGCGACCTTGAGGCAGTTGGAGGCGCGGGAGGAGAGTTCTATCATCTCCACTCCCTGGTCCAGTTTGTCCCCGGCCTGCCCCTCGGCGCCGGCCTCCTGCGGCTTGGCCTCCGCACGGCCGGCCCGCGCCTCTTCGGCGGGCAGGAACGGCGTGATCGAGCGGCGCAGCAGCGAGGTAGCCTTGCCGACGGCGTCCGCGGGAGAAATAGTGCCGTCGGTCCAGACCTCCAGCACCAGTTTGTCGTAGTCGGTGCGCTGTCCCACGCGGGCGTTCTCCACGTTGTAGTGAACTTTCTGAACTGGGGAGAACAGCGCGTCCATCGGGATGAAGTCCGCGGGCAGGTTCATCTTATCGCGGACCTCCTCGGCGGTCAGGTAGCCGGAGCCCCTGGCTATCTCCAGCTCGGCCTCGAAAGAGGTGCCGGCCTCGAGGTTGCAGATGACCAGGTCCTTGTTGACTATCTCGACGTTGGCGCTGGTCTTGATGTCTGAGGCCTTGACCTGCCGCTTGCCCGAGACGCTTATGAGCACGGTCTCGGGGGTCTCGGAGGTCAGGCGGACGCGCAGTTTCTTGAGATTGAGGAGAATGTTTATGACATCCTCGTGCACCCCGGTGATGGTGGAGTACTCGTGCCGGGCGCCGCGGATGCGCACGGCCACCGCGGCCGATCCCTCCAGGCTCGAGAGCAGTATCCTGCGCAGCGAGTTGCCGATCGTGTGCCCGTAGCCGCGCTCGTAGGGCTCGGCTATGAACCTGGCATAGGCGACGGCCTCTCCCTCGGTCTTGAGGGCTTCCGGTATTATCAGTTCCTTGGCGAAAGTCTGGGTCATTTGTAAAAACCTCCGGGTTCCTTATTTGGAGTAGAATTCGACGATGAGCTGGTCGTCCACGTTGATGGACATCTCGGCCCTGTCGGGCCAGCGCAGCAGCTTGCCGGTCAGCGAAGCGGCGTCGTAGGCGAGGAAACTGGGCCTGGCGTTGGACTTGTCGGCGCTCTCGAGGCCCTGTTTGACCAGCAGGGTCTCCGCCGTCTTGGGGTCGAGAGAGACGCTGTCGCCGGGCTTGACCAGGGCGGAAGGTATCGTGACGGTCCTGCGGTTGACCTTCACGTGGCCGTGGTTGACCAGCTGGCGGGAGGCTTTGAGCGAGGCGGCGAAGCCGAGCCTGCGCACGATATTGTCGAGGCGGGTCTCCAGCATCCGCAGCAGCGCGGTACCGGTCTGGCCCTTCTCCTTGGAGGCCTTGGCGAAGAAGCGGCGGAACTGCGCCTCGTTTATCTGGGCGCTGAAGCGGGCTATCTGCTTCTCCTTGAGGTGCTTGCCGTAGTCGGACAGCTTGGGCTGGAACTTCCCGCCGCCGCCGAACTTGCGGCCTTTCTCGGCCGCCTTTTCGCGGTCGACCACGCAGTTGGCGGTGCACTTCGCGCCTTTGAGGAACATCTTCGTGCCCTTCTTGCGGCACCTTTTGCAACTGGGACCAGTATAGCGTGACATTTCAAATCTCTCCTTTGTTCTCCGTTCTGGTTAGGCCGTCTGAGACGCGTAGCGTCTGTTACGGCACAGGCATAGCCTAGACGCGGCGGGCCTTCGGAGGCCTGCAGCCGTTGTGCGGGATCGGCGTCACGTCCTTTATGGAGACGACATGGATGCCGGAGGCCGCGACCGCGCGAACCGCGGTCTCGCGGCCGGGGCCGGGGCCGCTGACGAAGACCATCGCCTGGCGCATGCCGTACTCGACCGCCTTGGCGGCGGCCTTGGAGGCGGTTATCTGTGCGGCGAAGGGCGTGCCCTTCTTGGTGCCGCGGAAACCGTTCGAGCCGGCGGTCGACCAGGAAACGGCCCCGCCCTTCTCGTCGGTGATCGTGATGATCGTGTTGTTGAAGGAGCAGGTGATGTACACCCGTCCGAAGGTCACCGCTCCGCCGGTGCGGCGCCTGACCTGGGGTTTGCCCGCCGGAACAGGGCGGCTTTGTCCGCTGTCGGTGCCGGGAGCTCCGCGACCGGCCGGGGCGGGCTTCTGCGCGCCCACGGCCGGCTTCGCTTCTTCTTTAGGATTCGGATTGTCGTTCATGGTTCAAAGTCCTCCTGTCTACTTCGCCGCCGGCGCGGCGGGGGCCTTGGAGGCCGAGCCGACGGTCTTGCGGCGGCCGCGGCGGGTCCTGCCGTTGGTCTTGGTGCGCTGGCCGCGCACGGGAAGGTTCCGGCGGTGGCGGTAGCCCTTGTAGCTGTTTATCTCCACGAAGCGCTTGATATTGGCGTTTACTTCGCGGCGCAGCTCGCCCTCGACCTTGTATTCCTTGGAAATGTAGGAGTTCAGCATGCCGACCTGGTCTTCGGTGAGGTTCTTCACCCTGGTGGCCGGGTCGAGCTGGCCCTTGAAGGACTCCAGTATCTTTTTCGCCATGGGGCGCCCTATACCGTAGACATAGGCGAGGGCGATGTCGACCCTCTTTTCCCTCGGCAGATCTATTCCAGCTATTCGTGCCATAACTTCTCCTTGGTTCTTTGCCTAAACCGCCGAGCGCGGACCCGCGGGCTTTCGCCTCCAGCCTGCGCCGCGCGCTAGATCAACCCTGCCTCTGCTTGTGGCGGGGGTCGGTGCAGATGACGCGTACCACGCCCCTGCGCTTGATGACCTTGCATTTGATGCAGATCGGTTTTACGCTTGCTCTTACTTTCATCGTATACCTCTCTAAAACCGTTATTTCTCCCTGTAAACTATGCGGCCCTTGGTAAGATCGTAGGGAGAAAGCTCCAGCTTGACCTTGTCCCCTGGCAGAATCTTGATATGGTGGATGCGCATCTTGCCGGAAATGAAGCCGAGTATGACTTTTCCGGGCGCTATCTCCACTCTGAAAGTGGCGTTAGGCAGCGCCTCCTTGACCAGGCCTTCTAATTCTATTTTCTGGTTATCCGGCATATCTTTTATATTATACTAAATATGGGCCCAGGCCGTCCCGGCCTGTCCCGCGCTGAGAATATCGCATCCTCCCTTGTTCACGCACACAGTATGCTCGAAATGGGCCGCTAGCGCCCCGTCCTTAGTCACGGCTGTCCAGCCGTCGCCTTTCACTTCAACTCCAGGAGCGCCGGCGCATATCATCGGCTCTATGGCCAGGGTCATCCCCTCTCTCAGGGTTATGCCGGAACCCGGGCGCCCGTAATTGGGAATGGACGGGGCCTCGTGCAGCCTGCGGCCTATCCCGTGGCCCGTGAACTCCCTGACGACCGAAAAACCGGCCGCGCCCGCGCATCGTTCCACCGCGTGGCAGACGTCGCCCAGCTTGGCGCCGTCCCGGACCTGAGCCATCGCCTCGGCCAGGCACTGCTCGGTCACGGCCATCAGCCTGGCCGCTTCTTTAGAGATCTTCCCGGCCGCCACGGTCAGCGCGGCGTCGCCGTAATAATTTTTCCAGACGCAGCCCAGGTCCAGGCTCACGATGTCCCCTTCCGCTATTTTCCTCGACGCGGAGGGGATGCCGTGAACGACCTCTTCGTTGATGGAGACGCAGAGAGTGGCCGGATAGCCGCGGTACCCCAGGAAGGCCGGCTCTCCGTCCCTGGCCCGTATTTCAGACTCAGCGAAAGCGTTCAGCTCGGCGGTGGCGACGCCGGGCTTCACCATGTTTTTTAAAAGAACCAGGACTTCGGCCACTATGGCCGATGCCTTCCGCATTTTCTCTATCTCGGCGGCCGACTTGATCTCCACCATCGGATCAGTCGGTCTTTCCGGAGAGGGCCGCTAGGAGGCCTTCGGTGACCGCGGCCGGCGCAAGGGCTCCCGGTACTTCCAGGAACACGCCGTTGCCGCGGTAATAAGAGATCAGGGGCTCTGTCAGGTCCTTGTAGACCATCAGCCTTTTGGCGACGACCTCGGGCTTATCGTCGTCCCGCTCGGTCAGGGGAGCGGCGCAGGCGTCGCACTTGCCTTCGGAGGCGGGAGGGCTGCTGCTGAGATTGTATATCTTCCCGCACTTGGAGCAGGTGCGCCGCGAGGTCAGTCTGCTGACCACCTCCCGCTCCGGAACGGCCAGAAAGACGACCGCGTCTATCTTCTCGCCGCGGGCCTCGAAAAATTCGTCCAGGGCCTGGGCCTGCTCCACCGTCCTGGGAAAACCGTCGAACATGATCCCCTTGCCGGCGCCGGTAACGCGGGATTTGATCAGCTCTATGACCACCTCGTCCGGGACCAGGCGTCCGGAAGCCAGGTACGACTGGACCTTCTCTCCCAGCGGGGACTTCTTCGCTATCTCCTCCCGGAAGATGTCGCCGGTCGAGAAATGCAGCATGCCCAGCCTCTCCACCACCGCCTTGGCCTGCGTGCCTTTCCCGGAACCCGGAAAACCGAGGAGTATGACGTTCATTTCTAGCCCCCGACGTTGAACCAGCGTCCCTTTATCTTGGAGTTCTTGTAGAAGCCCTCGTAGTTGCGCATCAGCAGATGGGCTTCGGTCTGGGCCACCGTGTCCAGCGCTACGCCGACCACGATCAGCAGCGAGGTTCCGCCGAAATAAAAAGGCACGTTGAACTTCGCCCTCATGTAGTCCGGCAGCACGGCTATGGCCGCGACGAACAGCGCGCCGCCCAGAGTTATGCGGTTGAGCACCCATTCGATATGCTGGGCGGTGGGCTCTCCTGGGCGTATACCCGGGATGAAGCCGCCCCATTTCTTCATGTTCTCCGCAAGGTCCTTGGGATTGATGCTCACGGAGTTATAGAAGTAGCAGAAGAAGACTATCAGCAGCACGTAGACCAGCTGGTAGAGTGGGTTGGTGTGGCTCATGAGCTCCATCACCTTGGACGCCCAGGGCGCCTGTGGATTGAAGCTCACTATGGTGTAAGGGACGCTGAGCAGCGAGACGGCGAAGATGACGGCGATTACGCCGCTCTGGTCGACCTTCAGCGGCAGGAAAGCGGTGCTGCCGCCGTACATCTTGCGCCCGACCTGGCGCTGCGCGTACTGTATGGGGATCTTGCGCTGGGCGGTCTGCACCCATACCACCAGCGCCGTGACCACGGCCACCAGGCCGAGTATAAGCATCGCGGTCAGCAGGCTCATTTCCTCCGCCGAGACAAGGGACACCATGTTCTTGAGTGCGGAGGGGAGCTCGCAGACTATGCCGGCGAAGATTATCAGAGAGATGCCGTTGCCGATACCCCGCTCGGTGATCTGCTCGCCGAGCCACATCACGAAAATCGTACCGGCGGTCAGCGTCAGCACGGTCACGAAATAAAAAGCGACGGAAGGATCGGGGATTACGGGGACATTGCCGGGGGTCTGTATGTTATTGAGGGCCAGCGTCAGGCCAGGGACTGGAAGGCGGCGAGAAATAGGGTGAAATAGCGCGTTATCTGTGTGATTTTCTTGCGGCCGCTCTCGCCCTCCTTCTGAAGGCGGTCCAGCAGCGGGAACACGTGCGCGCCCTGCACCAGGCTCATGATGATGGAGGCGTTGATATAGGGCATCACGCCCATCGAGAAGATGGAGAACCGGCCCAGCGCCCCGCCGGAGAAGATGTCCAGAAAGCCCAGCAGGGTCCCCTGGTTGGCCTCGAAGAGCGCCTGCAGCGCCTGGGTATTTATGCCCGGTATCGGGATTACGGCTCCCAGCCGGTAGGCGGCCAGGGCCAGGACGACGAAAATTATGCGGCGCTTAAGGTCTTCGATCTTGAATATGTCGGTAATCTGCTGCATTCGTCATCTCCGTAGCGCGGGGACGGGGCGGTCCGCCGCTGGGATACCGCTTTCAAAAACCTCCCGCCGCCCGGCCTCATCGACCGGGCGACGGGGCGAGGCCGGCCTCAGGCCTTGGCTTCGATCAGGACGGCTTTGCCGCCGGCTTTCTCTATCTTCTCCTTGGCGGACCTGGAGAAGGCGTGGGCGGTGACGCTTAATTTCTTCTTCAGCTCGCCGTCGCCGAGAACCTTGACCGGGGCCGCCGTTTTCACGAGGCCGGTCTTCCTCAGGGAGTCGGGATTCACTTCGGCGCCGGTCTCGAAGAACTTCTCCAGGGATGAGACGTTGACCCAGGAGTATTCGACGCGGAACTTGACGTTGTTGAAGCCCATCTTGGGGATGCGCCGCAGCAGGGGCGTCTGGCCGCCCTCGAAGCCGTGGGGCTTGGAGCCGCCGGCGGTGGAGTTCTGGCCTTTCTGTCCCTTCGTGGAGGTCTGGCCGTGGCCGGAGCCCTGGCCGGTGCCGAGGCGTTTCTTGCGGTGGGTCGAGCCCGGCTTGGGTTTCAGGTTATGCAGAGCCATGTTATTTCTCCCCCCTGAGCTTCGCGACCTCTTCCCGGCTCTTGAGCCTGGAGAGGGCGTCGAGGGTGGCGTACACGGTATTGAACGCGTTGCGGGAGCCCAGGTTCTTGGCAAGTATGTTTTTTATGCCGCCGACTTCTAGGACGGCGCGTACGCCGCCGCCGGCTATGAGGCCCGTGCCCTTGACGGCGGGCTTCATCCAGATGTGCCCGGCGCCGAAGCGCCCTTCGATCTCGTGCGGGATGCTCATGTCCTTTATGGGGAAGCGAATCATTTCCTTGCGCGCGCCGGCGGTGGCCTTCTGTATGGCCCCCTGCACCTCGTTGGACTTGCCGACCGAGGCGCCGACGCCGCCGTTGTTGTCGCCGACCACGACGAGGGCGTTGAAGGAGAAGCGCTTGCCGCCCTTCACGACCTTCGTGACGCGGTTTATCGCGACGACGGCCGTCCTCTCCTCGAACCTGGGGACCTCCAGCTCGAGGCTCTCGACCTCGGTCTTGTTGAGCTTGGAGTCGGCGGTAATCTCCTTGTCTTCCTTCATCTTCTTGGCGTTCTTAAGGATCATGTTATCTCCAGAGGTGTCAGAATTTCAGCCCGGCTTCGCGGGCGGCGTCGGCGAGGGCCTTGATGCGGCCATGGTATATGCGGCCGCCCCTGTCGAAGCAGACTTCCTTGACGCCCTTGTCCAGGGCGCGCTTGGCGACGAGGGCCCCAACGGCCTTGGCCGTCTCGAGGTTCTTGCCCTTCGTCTTGACTTCCTTCTCCGCGCTGGAGGCCGCGGCGACGGTCCTGCCCTGCGCGTCGTCTATGACCTGGGCGTAGATGTAGCGCGCGCTGCGGAAGACGCTGAGGCGTGGCCTTCTCACGTCGCGCTCCAGGAACTTGCGGCGGGTCCTCTCGCTGCGTATCTGGTATTTTTCCTGTTTGCTTATCATAGGTTAAGGTCTCCTGCCTTATTTCGTAGCCGCGCCGCCGGACGCGCCCGCCGCCGTCTTGCCGGCCTTGCGGATTATATGCTCGCCCTGGTACTTTATGCCGGTGCCTTTATAGGGTTCGGTGCGCTTGAGCCGCCTGATCTGGGCGGCGATATTGCCGACCATCTCCTTGTCGAAGCCGGAGATGGTGAGTATCGTCTGCTTGGGGTCGAAGCTCATCTTGACGCCCTTGGGGATGTCCAGCAGCACCGGGTGGGAAAAACCCAACTGCAGCGAGACGCGGTTGCCCTCCACGGCGCCCTTGAAGCCCACTCCGTTTATTTCCAGAACCTTGCTGAAGCCGGCCGCGACCCCTGAGACCATGGTGTTGAGCCTGGCCCTGACGGTGCCGAAAAGAGCGGCCTTGTTGGAGTGGCCCTGGGCGAGGCTGACGGTCACGGAGTTATCCTTGATCTCGGCGTTTATCCCCTCCGGCAGCGAGTACGACAGCTTACCGAGAGGCCCTTCAATCAGGACGGTCCTGTTGTCGATCTTCGCTTTGACCTTTTCCGGCAGGGCTATCGGTTTTTTTCCAATTCTGCTCATATCTTTCCCCTTATTAAATCAGGTTGTCAGGGCGCCCGGTCACCAGACCTGGCACAGCACTTCGCCGCCGACCTTCTGCTTGCGGGCGTCGGAATCGGTAAGCAGGCCGCGGGAGGTCGAGAGGATGGTAACGCCGAACGCCGCCCGGACGCGCGGGATCTCGTCGTAGGGCCGGTAGACGCGCAGGCCGGGCCTGGAAACGCGCTTGAGGCCGGTAATCACCGGGCGCTTGTCCTGCGTGTACTTAAGCGTTATCCGGATGAAGCCCCGCTTGTCGGGGGACTTCGCGGACTCGTTCTTCATCATCTTGTAGCCGGAAACGAAGCCCTCGTCCTTGAGGAGCTTGGCTATGTTCATCTTAAGGCCGGAGAAAGGCACGTCCACGCGCTCCTTCTTCTTGGCCACCGCGTTCCGCATTGTGCTGAGCATGTCGGATATGGGATCCATGTTTCACCTCTTGTAGATTGTTCTGTCCGCTTACCAGCTGGACTTCCTGAGGCCAGGAATGAGCCCTTCGTGGGCCATCTTGCGCAGGCAGATGCGGCAGAGGCCGAAGTCGCGGTAATAGGCGCGCGGCCTGCCGCAAATCTGGCACCGGTTGCGGAACCGGGTGGAAAACTTCTGCGGCTTGCGCATCTTAGCCATCCAAGCGTATGTAGCCATAAAGTGTCCTTTTCTCCTTAAGCCTTCTGCTCTTTGGGCTTCCTGAAAGGCATCCCCATGTTCTCGAGCAGCGCCTTGCCGCGCGAATCCTCTCCGGCGGTCGTCACGAAGGTTATGTTCATGCCGCGGGCCTTCGGGGACTTCTCCATGCTAATCTCGGGGAAGATGTGGTGCTCCTTGAGGCCGATGTTCATGTTGCCGCGGCCGTCGAAGATCCTGGGGTCGAAGCCCTGGAAATCGCGGATACGCGGTACAGCTAGCGAGACGAAGCGGTCGAGGAACTCGTACATGCGCGCGCCGCGCAGCGTGACGCGCACGCCTATCGGCATCCCCTCGCGCAGCTTGAAGTTCGAGATCGACTTCTTGGCCTTGCGGACCTGCGGGGCCTGGCCGGCGATTAGAGCCAGGTCTTCCTTGGCCTGGTCTATGGCCTGGGCGTTCTCCTTGGCCTCGGTAACGCCCATATTGATGACTATCTTGGTGAGCCTGGGCGCGGCCATCGTAGAGGCGAGGCCGAGCTGCCTGACCAGGGCCGGAGCCACCGTGGTGTCATAGGCGGTCCGGAGCCTGGGCCTGTAATCCTTGGGGACGGCCTGGCCGCCCTTCTCGTTCTTGTTTTCCTTGTTCATCCTGCGGTACCCCTTATATTATCGCTTCGCCGCATTTCCTGCAGGCGCGCAGCTTGTCGCCGCTCTGGGCGAAAATTATCTTGGGCCTCGACGGCTTTCCGCACTTGGAGCAGAGCAACTGCACCTTGGAAGCCGGCAGCGGGGCTTCCTTCTTGTGGATGCCGCCCGGCTTGCTCTTGGACGGCCTTGCGTGCTTCGAGACCATGTTCACGCCGGTAACGGTGACCAGGCCCTTGTCAGGGTTGATCTCCTTGATCTCGCCCTTCTTGCCCTTGTCCCTGCCGGACAGGACCACGACCATGTCTTTCTTCTTGAGTTTCATAATTTGGATCGCTCCTCAGATCACTTCGGGGGCGAGGGAAACTATTTTGAGGAAATTGCGCCCGCGCAGTTCCCTGGCCACCGGGCCGAAAACGCGCGTACCCTTGGGCTCCCCGTTCTCGTCTATAACGCAGACCGCGTTGTCGTCGAAGCGGATATAGGAACCGTCCTTGCGGCGGGACTCCTTGCGCGTCCTGACGACGACGGCCTTGACGACCTCGCCTTTCTTTATGGCCCCGTGCGGGATTGCGTCCCTCACCGAGCAGACGACCACGTCGCCGAGGTAGGCGTAATGCCTGGTGCTGCCGCCGAGGACCTTGAAGCACTGAAGCTTCCTGGCCCCGGAGTTGTCGGCCACGTTAAGAATCGATCTCAGCTGTATCATGCCTTATTCTCCCGTGCCGCTTATTTGGCGGCCTTCTGAAGGATGCGGGCCACGCGCCAGCGCTTCAGGCGCGACATCGGCCTGGTGCTGACTATCTCGACCAGGTCGCCCGACTTCGACTCGTTGGCCTCGTCGTGGGCGTAGAACTTGGAAGAGCGGCGCACCGTCTTCCCGTAGGCGGCGTGCCTGAAGGCGCGCTCGACGCTTATCACGCGGGTCTTCTCCATCCTGTCCGAGACGACTACGCCGCGTATGGATTTCCTGCTGTTCCTGTCAACGGTATTTTCGGTCATTTCTTCGCAGCCTCCGAAAGCTTTTTAGCCGCCTCTTTCTGTCCGAGGAAGGTACGTATCACCGCGGCCTTGCGGCGCAGGCCCCGGATCTCCAGCGGGTTCTCCAGCGGGGCGGTGGTCCGCTTGAACTTCAGCTGGAACAGCTTCTTGTCAAGGTCCCGCAGCTGGGTCGCCAGCTCTTCCGGGGCCATGTTCCTGAGGTTTTCCCTGTCCTTGCTTTTCATGTTTTTTCTCCGGAATTAGTTTTCCCTGGCGACGAACTTGGTGCGTATCGGCAGCTTGGCGGACGCGCGCGTCATGGCTTCCTTCGCGGTGGCGAAGTCCAGGCCCTCGAGCTCGAACATTATCCGGCCCGGTTTCACCACGGCCACCCAGTGGTCCGGGGCGCCCTTACCTTTGCCCATGCGGGTCTCGGCGGGGTGCTTGGTCACGGCCTTGTCGGGGAAGATCCGGATCCAGAGCTTGCCCTTCTTCTTCATGAAGCGGCTGATAGTTACGCGGCACGCCTCTATCTGGCGGGCCGTTATCCACTTGGGCTCCAGGGCCTTCATCCCGTAGTCGCCCAGGTGCAGCGTGGCCCCTGCCTTGGTCTTGCCCTTTATCCGGGGGGCGGAATGTGTCTTGCGGTACTTGACGCGCTTGGGCATCAGCATATTAAGCTCCTTTGGCCTCTTCGGGCGCCTGCGGATCGCGCTGGACGACCGTATCGGCCTCCAGCTTTTTGAGCTGCTCCATCAGGTCCTTGGGGGTCTTGGCGAAGAAAAGCTTCTTGAAGATCCACACCTTGATGCCGATCTTGCACATCGTGGTGTTGGCCTCGGTGATGCCGTAGTCGATGTCGGCGGAGAGGGTCTGCAGCGGCACGCGGCCCTTGCGGAACCACTCGCGGCGCGCGATCTCGGAGCCGCCGAGGCGGCCTCCGACCATGATCTTGACGCCTTTGGCGCCGGAGGCCAGGGTGCGTTCCATGGCGCGCTTGATGGCCTTCTTATAGGAGACACGCTTCTCGAGCTGCTGGGCGATGGACTGTCCGACCAGCCTGGGGTCCAGCTCCGGGATCTTGATCTCGGCCACGTTGATGAAGACCTTGCGACCGGTGATCTTCTCCACGTCGTTCTTGAGGTTCTCGATGTCGGCGCCGCGGCGGCCGATGACCACGCCGGGGCGGGCGGTGTGGATGGTGAGCTTCAGGTACGAGCCGGCGCGCTCTATGTCCACCCAGGACACGGAGGCGAGGTGGAAGCGTTCGCGCACGATATTGCGGATCTCGAAGTCCTCGCGGATGAGTTCCGGCATGTTCTTGGGCGCGAACCACCTGGACTGCCAGTCCTGAATGTAGCCCAGCCTTAAACCCTTGGGATTGATCTTTTGACCCATAATTTTGACAGGTGAAGCGGTGGACGCTTACCTGCTCGCCTCCTTGCTGTCGCTTACGGTCAGCGTTACATGGCACATCTTGCGCTTGAAAGGCATCGCGCGGCCCTGCGGGCCGGGCTGCATCCTGCGCAGGAACTTGGTAGGGCCCTGATTGGCGAAGGCCTCTTTGACCCAGACGGCTTTAAGATCGACCTTGCGGCCGAGCTTGACGGACAGGTTGGCGCCGGCCGACTTTACCGCCTTCTGCAGCACCTCGGTGCAGCGCATCGGCAGGGTGCCGAGTATCCTCTCGGCCTCGTAGAGGGACTTGCCCCGTATCTGGTCGAGCACCTGGCCCACCTTGCGGCGACCGTATCTCTGGTATTTAACGTAGCACTTTGCGTCCATATTTTTCTCCGTTGGGGACGCCATGCGGCATGGCGTCCCCTCTTAGACTCAGGTGAGGGCCGTCGCTTCCTTGGTGTGCGCCGAGCCGTGGCCCTTGAAGATCCGGGTGAAAGAGAATTCTCCCAGCTTGTGGCCGACCATACGCTCAGTAACGTAGACGGGCAGGAACTTCCTTCCGTTGTGGACCATGAAACTGTGGCCCACGAATTCCGGTGGTATGGTGCAGGCCCGGGCCCAGGTCTTGATCGGCTTCTTCTCGCCGGCCTGGTTCATCTTCTGGACTTTCTCCAAGAGCTTCTGGTCTACGTAAGGACCTTTTTTTGACGATCTGCTCATTTCAGATTCTCCTTAAATATCAGATCTCGGTCTTGGACTTGCGCCTGTCCTGCACTATCATCCAGCCCCAGATCTTGGACTTCGTCCGGGTCTTGAAGCCGCGGGAAGGCTGGTTCCACGGTGAGCGGGGCACGTTATTGCCCTTGGAGCGGCCGCGGCCGCCGCCCAGCGGGTGGTCGACGGCGTTCATGGCGCCGCCGCGCACGGTCGGGCGTATGCCCAGGTGGCGCTTGCGTCCGGCCTTGCCGAAGGTTATCGTGTTATGCTCGATGTTTCCGACCTGGCCTACGGTGGCCAGGCAGCCCCGGAGGACCTTGCGCAGCTCGCCGGAGGGCATCTTGAGCAGGGCGTAATCGCCCTCCTTGGCCATCAGCTGGGCCTGGGTGCCGGCGGAGCGCACGAACTGCGCGCCGCGGCCGGGGACCATCTCGATGGCGTGGATGAAAGTGCCGTCCGGAATATTGGTCAGCGGCAGGGCGTTGCCGGTCTTGATCGGGGACTGCGGACCGCTCACGACCTCGTCGCCGACGCCAAGGCCCACGGGGGCCGGGATATAGCGCTTCTCGCCGTCCTTGTAGAAGAGCAGGGCTAGGCGGGCGTTGCGGTTGGGATCGTACTCGATGGCCGCGACGCGGGCGGGCACGCCGAATTTCTCGCGCTTGAAGTCCACCGCGCGGAAGCGCCTCTTATGGCCGCCCCCCTGGTGACGGACCATGATCATGCCGGTGTTGTTGCGGCCGCCCTTCTTGCGCATGCCGACGGTGAGGTTCTTCTCCGGCTCGGTCTTGGTGATGTCGGAGTAGTCGCTTATCGTTATCGTCCTGCGGGACGGGGTATAAGGTCTGAATGTCTTCAATGGCATATTTTTCCCCTCGGCTTATTTAGGCAGGTCGGTCACGTCTATCTTCTGACCCTGCTTGACGGTGACTATCGCCTTCTTCCAGTCCGCACGGCGGCCCTCATAGCGGCCGACCTTATGGAACTTGCCGTGCATGCTGACGGTATTGACGGCGCTGACCTTAACCTTGAACAACTCTTCCACGGCCTTCTTAATCTCGGTCTTGTTGGCTGAGGCCGCGACCCGGAAGGTATAGCGGTTCTCCTCGTCCTTCTGCGTGACGCTCTTCTCGCTGAGGATGGGGGATATCAGTATCCCGGAGACGTTCTTGGTCATTTGCCCTCCCCGAGGCTCTTTTCCAGGGCCTTCAGCGCGGCGGCCGAAAAGACCAGCTTGCCGCCGTTGAGGATCTGGTAGGCGTTGAGATTGGAGGCGACGGCCCAGCCGAAGCCCTTTATGTTGCGGCCTGCGCCGATGAGGTTGCGGTCCGGCTTGTCCATGACGAAAAGCGTCTTATTCGCCTGCAGCGCCTTCCAGGCGGCGCTCAGCGACTTCGTCCTGGCGTCCTGCAGGTCGAAACTGTCCATGACCACCACGGCGCCTTCGGCGCAGCGGGCGGACAGGGCCTCGATAAGGAACTGGCGGCGCTTGGCGGCCGGCATGTCCCTCCGGTAGGAGTGCGGGCGGGGTCCGAAGACTATGCCGCCCTTGCGCCACACCGGGGAGCGGTTGCTGCCGGCGCGGGCGCGGCCGGTGCCCTTCTGCTTCCAGGGTTTTTTGCCGCCGCCGGACACTTCGCCGCGGGTCTTGGTGCAGGCGGTGCCGCGGTGCTTGTTCGAGAGGTAATAGCGCACGGCCTCGTGGAGGAAGTGCGGGTCCGCTTTCACGGAGAATATTTCTGCTGGCAGGTCCTGCCTGCCTATTTCCTGTCCTTTCATGTTAAGGAGCTTGGTTTCCATATCTTTTCCTTATTTCTTGGCCGGGGCGGGCTTAGAGGCCTTGACCGCCTCTTTCCTGGCGCTCTTGGCCTTGGGAGCCGGGGGCTTGGGGGTCTTCTTCACGGTCCTGGTGATATAGACCATGGTGCCGACCGCTCCGGGAACCGAACCGTTGAGAAAAATGAGGTTCTCCTCAGGCACGACCTTTACGACCTTAACCTTGTGTATCGTGAGCTTGTCCTGGCCCATATGGCCGGCCATGCGCTGGCCGGGTAGAACGCGGCCTAGGGAGCGGCGGGAGGCCAGGGAGCCGGGAGCGCGCTCGCGATCCGAGGCGCCGTGGGAGGCGGGTTGGCCCGCGAAATTGTGGCGCTTCATGCCGCCGGCGAAGCCTTTGCCCTTGCTGACACCCTGTATGTCCACCCAGTCGCCGGCCTGGAAGCGACCTTCGAGCCCGGCGGTCTGGCCGTCGGCGGCGCCTTCGACCTTCTCCACGCGGAACTCCTTGAGGTGGCGTATCGGCTTGGCGCCAATCTTCTTGAAAACGCCCTTCATGCCGGCCGGGGTGCTCTTCTCTTTCTTGTGGCCGTAGCCCAGGCAGACGGCGCTGTAGCCGTCGCGATCGGGGGTGCGGGTGTAGACGACCCGGCAGGGCCCGGCCTTAACCACCGAGGCGGAGTAGATGTTCCCCTCGGCGTCAAAAATCTGGGTCATGCCCATCTTCTCTCCGATAATGAACTTGAAGGAGCCCGGCAGCCCGCCCTCGCTTTTGGGCTGGGCGGCGGCCTCCGTGGCTTTATCCCCGTCCTGCTGGGACTGTGCTTCTTTCTTGTTTTCTTCGGTCATAGTAAACTCCTGGGCTGCCGCGCGCGCGAAAAGCGAACAGCACTTCCGGAACCTTACCGGTCCCGGTTTCCTTTGTATCCTGCTTTTATGTTTTTACGATATAGCCCGCAGCCGGAGGGAATCGAAGGCCGCTCCGTCTATAGGGCCGCCGCCCGTATTCCGAAGAACGCGGCGGCGTATAAAAACAACTTTTTTCAAAGAGAACCTAGCAAGCGCAAAAGCGCCTATCCAAATTATAGCAAAACGGCGACCGCGAAGACAATACCACGCTTCAACTCATCTAAAATGTTCCCCAACTGGGGCTCGTCAACTCATCTAAAAT